>JBAVQC010000456.1:0-8128 GCA_049693715.1 Acidobacteriaceae bacterium
CGCATGCCGCTGCCCAGGGCCAACTCGCGGGCATGCCCCATCAGGCCAAAGCCGGTCACGTCGGTCATGGCATGCACACCGTCTGCGGCGGCCACGACCTCCGCTGCATGACGATTGAGCGTGGTCATGGAGCGGATTGCCTCCGCCACCCATGCCGGCTCAGCCTTTCCCTGTTTCAAGGCGGTGGTAATGACTCCTGTGCCGATGGGCTTGGTGAGGATGAGATGGTCGCCCTGGCGGGCGCCGGCATTTGTCAGTACGCGATCGGGATCGATCAGCCCGGTCACGGCGTAACCAAACTTGATTTCCTGATCGCGCACGCTGTGCCCACCCACAACTGTGCAGGCAGCCTCGCGAAGTTTCGCCATGCCCCCGCACAGAATCGCCTCCAGAACGTTGAGGTCCCCATCCTGAGGAAAGCACACGATGGAGAGGGCGGTCAGCGGCCTTCCCCCCATGGCGTACACATCACTGAGCGCATTGGTAGCGGCGATCTGCCCGAAGGTAAAGGGGTCATCCACCAGCGGAGTGAAGAAGTCCACGGTCTGGACAAGGGCCAGATTGGGCGCGATGCGGTAAATGCCGGCGTCATCGGAGGTGTCGAAACCAACCAGAAGGTTGGCGTCCGTCTGCCGGGGCAGTTTGGCAAGCACCGCTGCGAGCAATCCCGGGGGGAGCTTGCTCGCGCATCCGCCGGCCTTGACCTGCTGGGTAAGCCTTACTGTTGTGGAAGCGGCCAATGCTTGACTCCTCGTCGGTTAGCATAAGGCTATCAGCAATGATCTTCGATTGCTGCCAGCCGCGGAAGTGCTTGGGTTCCGGTGATCCTCCCGGTCTTCAAAACCGGTGGTCGTTCTTAACGGGCGACGGTGTGTTCGACTCGCACGCACTTCCGCCAAGAAAAGTTAGCGCTTACCGTGAGGGTCGTACTGGAAGCACTGGTCGAGCGACACGCCCAGCACGATTGCCACCTTGAACGCTGTCTCAAGAGAAGGCGAATACTTGTCTTGCTCGATGGCAATGACGGTCTGGCGTGTGACGCCGACTCGATCGGCAAGTTCCTGCTGTGTCATCTCCCTGATGGCCCGAAGTTCTCGAATCCGATTACGTATGGCGGGCATCAGAGGGCTCTCCGGTAAGCCACAATCTGGGTAGCGGTCTTGGTGATGTCCGCGATGACCAACATGCCAAAGAAAACGCTCAGGAAATGAAGTCCCATCATTCGGTTGTCGAATGGGAAACGGCCGAACGTCGCGTGAAACCACAACATGCCGAGGCCGAGAACCATGAGGGACGCGAAGGTTAGATAACCTGCACGATAGCCTCGCAGCTCAATCAAACGGTCCCGCTCGTCGGTTATACGGTTGCGGGTTGAGGCGGCAATGATCGACTGCAGAATAATCTGCAACACGATAATTGCGATAATCATGCCCGCGACCTTGTTGATGGAGTTTTGCCGGTGCAGGAAGAAGTAGGGGCCGTACACCAAGACCTCCGCCGCAAGCGAGGCGTAAAGAGACTTCTCCCGGTACGAAAAGCTTGTCGCCATGGTCAATCACCTTCATGTAAAAAATGTTTTACATGAGCGACCATAGGCTCACTCGACGGCAATGTCAAATATTATTTACATTCAAATTAATTACAGGCCGAATCTGCTGACCACAAAAAGAAGGCCGCAAGCAGGTAGTTTTCCACTTGCGGCCCCTAGGAGAATTGGATCGTATTCAGAGTACGCTTGCCCTAGCGATTTTGTTTCACCACTTTTCGGTCAATCTTCGAGACAGTAGTGCGGTAACAGCTTCGATGTGCTGTCCGAATTGGACCAACTGAAAATCTACTTTGGACAAGTCTCATCTCCCGCTTCTTCCCTTCTTCTACTTTTCGCCCAATACTATTTGCAAAATAGGTATATAGGGAATACCATTTGCCCTTATGGCGAAGGACCCTGAGCAACGCGATCTTTTTCCCGGAGCTTTGGAGTTGATGATCCTGCACTCGCTCCGCGTGAAGCCGATGCACGGGTGTTTGCGGGAATTACCCGCGTGCTTACTGTGGCTAAAGCGTAGGAGACTGCCGTGAAATGGCTCAGACAACTCTTCGTCCTTCAACGTCGCTACAACGATTTATCGGTATCAATCCAGGAGCACCTTGAAGAGCGCGTCGATGAACTCGTGGAAGACGGCATGTCCAGAGAAGAGGCTGTCCATGCCGCCCGGCGCGAGTTCGGCAACGTAGCACTCATAGAAGAGCGCAGCCGCGAGGAATGGATGTGGCCGAAGCTAGAAGCCATCCGTGCCGATTTAAGGTATGCGGTGCGGCAGTTAATCAAGCATCCCGGCTTTGCCATGACCGCCATCGCGACGTTGACTCTGGGCATCGGGGCGAATGTCTTTGTCTTTAGCGTGCTGAATGCGCTCATCCTGCATCCGCTAAACGTGTCAGAGCCACAGAACCTCTACAACATCGAACACAAGCAACATGGCTATTACAGCCAATCCTATCCGGATTACCTCGACTACCGCGACCGCAACAGCACCTTCAGCGGAATGGCAGCCTACGATATGGCAAGCGTGGCTATCAGGATAGGCAAAACTGCCACCAAGAACTTCGGCTATCTGGCCTCAGGCAATTACTTCGATACGCTCGGTGTTCAGCCTGCGCTGGGCCGGTTCTTTCATGCGAACGATGAACACGGCACAAGCTCGGCTCCCTACATTGTTCTGAGTTTCGATTTCTGGCGTGCGGGGTTCAACAGTAACCCAAACATCCTCGGCACAACTATCGACCTAAACAAGCAGCCCTTTACTATCATCGGAGTTGCATCAAAGGAGTTTCACGGAACCGAGACCTTCTTCTGGCCTGACTTCTGGATTCCTATTACCAACGGGCCGCGGATCGGATACAGCGCTCACTATCTTGAAAACCGCAGCACTTCCAATCCGTGGGTTCTGGGACGACTGAAAGCCGGGGTTACACCCCAGCGGGCGAGTGATGACCTGAACGCCATCTGCCGCCGATTGGCCGAGCAGTACCCAGCCGCGGACTACGGACTGGACGCCCGCCTCGTCAAGCCCGGATTGATGGGAGATATGTTCGGGGATCCGGTCCGCGGTTTTCTTGTGGGAATGATGGTGCTGGCAGCCCTGGTATTGCTGGCGGCCTGCGCGAACTTGGGCGGGATTTTTGCCGCCCGAGCTGCCGACCGCGGCCGCGAGCTGGCGATTCGACTGGCCATCGGCTCCAGCCGATGGAACATCTTGCGCGGTTTACTGACCGAAGCTGTTCTCGTTTCCCTCGCAGGTGGTGTGGCCGGAACGCTTTTCGCCACCGCGTTGCTGCAAGCATTCAGCAAGTGGCAGCCCTTTACAGGACTTCCCTTCCACGCAATCGTTCTACCTGACGCAAAAGTCTACGTGGTCGCGCTGCTGTTATCTCTAGGCAGTGGCATTTTGTTTGGCATGCTGCCCGCGCGGGAAATACAGCGGTCTGATGCTGCGCAGGCGATGAAGAGCGGCATAGCCCCAGAAACAATCCTCGGGCGCTTCTCACTACGGGATCTTCTGCTCTGCATCCAGATTGCGCTGTGCACACTTCTGGTAACAGCCTCGCTCGTGGCTCTGCGCGGTATGGAACGCTCCCTGCACGCGCCCTTGGGGTTTCAACCGAACGGCGTAATGCTGGCTGGAACGGATTTGACGATGGCGGGCTACCGGGAAGATCAGTTTCTCCCGGTGCAGAAACGCATGCTGGAAGAAACAGCTCGCATACCAGGCATCTCGGCAGTGGGCATCATCGACCGGACGATCCTGGGTGAAGGCTGCTGTGGACGCGAAGGAGTCTTTCGGGCCGGGACCACGGATTTCCGGAAAGAGATATTCGACGCCCATAACTTTTCGATCTCTCCTGGCTATCTCGAAGCCTCAGGCATGCGGTTGCTTTCGGGCCGGAAGTTTACCTGGCACGACGATGCCAACTCACCGCCGGTAGTATTGGTCAACGCGACGTTTGCGCGCATGATGTTCGGCAATACGCCCCCAGTAGGACAACGCTTCTTGCTGTATCGGGGAACGCGCCCGAAAGAAGTGGTCGGCATAGTGGAGGACGGGAAATATCAATCCCTAACCGAAGAGGCGCAACCTGCCATGTTTTTTCCTTTAACGCAGGAAGTGAATGCTAACTACACCGTGCTGGTTGTCCGCTCAGCCCTGCCGTCCATTGAAGTAGCTGCCGCGCTCGATCGCACGCTCACCAGGATTGACCCTAACCTGCCGCTGACGCTACACAGTTGGCCGGACGCACTCGACCTGGCCCTGTTTCCAGCACGAGCCGCAACGGCTGCGCTCGGCATCACGGGATTTCTGGCAGCCATGTTAGCGATCACCGGCATGTTCGGGATGGCCAGCTACAGCGTCTCGAAGCGCATGAAGGAATTCGGGATCCGTGTAGCGCTGGGTGCACAGCGGATGGAAGTGATGTGGGCGGCACTCGGTCGCCCCTTGCTGCTGCTACTCTCTGGTTCGATCGCAGGTCTGGTTTTGGGGGTGCTGGCTAGTCGTCTGCTGGCACTGATCGTCTACGAAGCCACGCCACGCGACCCGCTCGTGCTGGGAGGTGTGATTCTAGCAATGCCGTTGTTCGGTGTGCTGGCAACATGGATTCCGGCGTACCACGCTCTCACGGTTGATCCCGCACGATTGCTAAGGGACGAGTGAAATTCGCGGTTGCTTCCGTGCTTGGGAAATCAAGGTGGGCCGCCGGAGATCAACCGGGGTTGGTGGGGCAAAATTGTCATCTTTCCCTTGACAACGCATAACCATTTGGCTATGGTTTTGGTGTGACAGCAGCTCATGCCAATCACGTGTTCCGCGCTCTAGCCGATCCGACGCGCCGGTCCATCTTTGAGGAGTTGACGCGGCAGGGCGAGCAGACAGTCCACGCATTGACCCGCCATGCCGGGGTGTCGCAGCCCGCCGTCTCCAAGCATCTAACCGTGCTGAAGAGGGCGAGGCTGGTACGGCATCGCCGCGAGGGACGCGAAACTCACTATCGCGCACAGCCCGATGCGCTGGCGCCCATAGTGGATTGGCTCAATCACTACGGCGCCTTCTGGCGCGAGCGATTCGATCAACTCGAAAATCTATTGCAAAGGATAGACAAATGACCAACACCACCCTGACACGAACTCTTGTCATAGAACGGGAGATGCCGCATCCCCCGGAAAAAGTCTGGCGGGCGCTCACGCAAGGCCCACTTATCGAAGAGTGGCTCATGACGAATGATTTCCAACCGGTCGTGGGCCACCGGTTCACCTTCCGCTCGACGCCGGTGCAGGGTTGGAACGGGATCATCGACAGTGAAGTGCTGGCGGTCGAACCGAATTCACGGCTCTCGTATAGCTGGGGTTCCCTGGGTCTGGATACCATTGTCACCTGGACGTTGACGGCAACCGAAGGCGGCACGCAAGTCCGCATGGAGCAATCCGGTTTCCGGTCGGAAGAGGATCGCGCCTACAAGGGTGCTACCTGGGGATGGCAGAAGTTTATCGGCAACCTGGAGCGTGTTGTTGGAGGGATGGACTGATCATGAAAGGAAAAAGGATTGCTTATTGGACAACGACCGGACTGGTCGCGTTCTTTATCGGCGGCGGCGGCGGTGCGCAGATCGCCCAATATCTGGGCAACCGCCATGGCGTAGTTCCCTTGCTTGGCTACCCGATGTACTTCTTTGGCATCCTGGGATTCTGGAAAGTGCTTGGGGCCATTGCCATCCTCGCGCCGGGTTATCCGCGGCTGAAGGAATGGGCGTATGCCGGCATTTTCTTTGACCTGACCGGCGCGGCCGTGTCCTGCGCTGCGGTCGGGGGTTACGGCGCTTACGGTTTTCACGTCATCGCGCCCCTCATCATTACTGGGCTTACCGTGGCGTCGTGGGCGCTTCGACCGGAAAGCCGTACCATCGGCGTTCTCATGCCGGCGAAGAATGGCAGTCCGAGTATCAAGGCCAGGGCAGCGTAGCGGGTTCAGGCCGACGGGTTATCGGCGGACGCCAGCACGACAGACGCCTCACTGGTGAAGGGGCGAAAGGTGAAGGACTCCTGCAGGTAAAGCCGGACCACCAAGTCGGTGTGCGAGAGGTACCCGATCGAGAGGTCCTGCCCGATGCTGAGCTCGAAATCGCCGCCGCGCGTGGTGAGGACAAACGCACCCTCGATGGCCGGGGCCCAGATTAGGTTGCCGTCGACAATGCGCTTGATGTGTTCCAGGACGGGGTAGCCGTGGTCGCGGGTCTCCGCGAGTTCGGTGTAAGCTTTGGCTCCGAGCAAGACCGAGTACGGTCCGTTCACACCGACGAGACGGAGTTGGCTCAACGCATGGGCCACAGCGTCCGGATAGTCCCGAACATCGGCGGGGAGGGTCATGATCGGGTTGCTGGTGGCTTCGCGAATGCCCTGGATGTTAGCCGCAGGGTAGCCATTGAAGATGGCCCGGTCTTCCGCGAAGGCGATTGTCCTGGCTGCATCCTTGGCCGGTTGCCAATCGGAATCGTCTGAGCCTCGCTCCACATCGTCAATCGCAGCACGGGTCAGCTCAAAGGGGACACGCAACTCCACCAGGGCTTTCACCTCACGCTGGCGGGCGAGAATGTCTTCCGCAGGAGGGGCTATGGGCAACAAATGGCCGGTACCCACAGCCGGCAATCCAACGCCACTAGGGGCCGGTACATCGACGACGCGCCGGCCGGCGAGATAGCGTTTGAGCGTCCGAGTTGCTTCTTCCTCGATCTCCGCCCACGCGGCGTCAGAGATGGGCGCCAACTCACGATGGAGGTTATTCATTTCGTTCTCCTCTCAGCGATCCTATCCCAAGTGATGCGTCCGGCCCAGCGAGTGCGACGGGCGGATCAGGCGCCGCCGGTGGCGCGGCAATGGCCGCAGGGAGAGGCTCGGCGTCCGCAGCATCGTCTAGAAAATCTACCGAAGGGGCAAAGAACAGTCCCCCGGTGACGGCGCGACTAAAGTCCAGGAGCCGGTCGTAGTTACCTGGCGGACGGCCGACCACCATATTCTCGAGCATCTGCTCGGTGATTCGCGGGGTGCGGCAGTAGCCGATGAAGTAGGTACCAAATTCGCCGCGGCCCGGTTGCCCAAACGGCATGTTGTCGCGCAGGATCTTGACCTCTTTTCCATTCTCCTCAATGACGGTCAGGGCGCTATGGGCCGAGGTTGGTTTTACGCCATCCTCCAGTTCGATATCCGACAGCTTCCTGCGGCCGATGATTCCCTCTTGCGCCTCGGTGGAGAGGACATTCCACGCCTTCATATCGTGGAAGTATTTTTGCACCAGGACGTAGCTGCCGCCGGCAAAGGGAGCGTCCTCTTCGCCTATCAGCGCAGACTCAAGGGCAAGATTGCCTCTTGGATTCTCCGTGCCGTCGACGAAACCAATCAGGTCGCGATCCTCGAAGTAACGGAAGCCTTGCACTTCGTCGGCTACCGAAACCGCATCCCCGATGCGGTCCATGATCTGGGTTGCCAACTCAAAACAGATGTCCATTCGTTGGGCACGGATGTGGAACAGCAGGTCGCCCGGAGTGGCGGGGGCATGGCGGTTGCCGGCGTGGAACTCGCGGAAAGGATGCAGTTCGGCCGGCCTTGGATCTCCAAAAAGGCGGTCCCAGGCATCTGATCCGAAGGCCGCAATACAGGTGAGGGCGGCGTCGATGTCGCGGAACTCCACTGCGCGAATGATCCCGGAGAGATCGCCGCAAAACGAGCGCACGGTGGCGTAACTCTCCGCGTCCGGCTTCACGGTGAGAACCAGGAAGATCGCGGCGCGCGTGAGCGGTGCGAGGACCGGTTGTGCAAGAGGAACTTGATCTGATCCGTTGAGCGGCGTCATCCGACTTGCCTCGTTCAGCTGCGATTCTGATTCATGCTATCGTTTCTTGCCGATCCAGCCCACAAGAGATGCCCTCAGGGGCTTAAAGGCGCTGCGTGAGAAAGCGAAAACCAATCGCAGAACTGAAACAGGCCCGTAGGGCCGGTGCCAAACGTATAGGGGTAGGGAGAACCGGAGTTCCCCCTCCCTCCGAACCGGACGTGCGGATCTCCCGCATCCGGCTCTCCAGT
>JBAVQC010000457.1:0-3199 GCA_049693715.1 Acidobacteriaceae bacterium
CAGGACGCTTTGAGTCTCTATAATCATCGCAAGCTATGATTTTTCCCCGAAGGCGCTTTCTAGGCTCATCTCTCTTTATTCTCGGCAGCACCCTGACGGAGGCTCTTGCCACCCCCCTTTGGAAATGGAGAACTCCGGGTTTGGTGGAGGCTGCAGTCTCGACTCCCACAACTTCGCCGGTCCAGTTTGTGGATGTGGCGCAGCAGGCCGGTCTCACCAGCCCCAACGTGTGGGGCGGCGTAGACCACAAACGGTCCATCATTGAGGCCAAGGGGAGTGGGCTTGCCTTTTTCGACTATGACAACGACGGATGGCTCGACATCTACCTCACCAATGGAGATCGGCTCGATACGCATTGGCCTCCCGGACAAGCACCGACATCTCATCTGTACAAAAACAACCGCGATGGCACGTTTACCGATGTCACGGAAAAATCCGGATTGGGCCTCACGGGTTGGCAGACGGGCGTGTGCGTTGGCGACTACGACAACGACGGATGGGATGACTTGTTCTGCTGCTTCTGGGGACACAACGTTCTCTTCCATAACAACGGCAATGGCACGTTTAGCGACGTAACGAAGAAGGCGGGCCTTACCCAGGAGGGAGTTCGGTGGGGCGCGGGTTGCACGTTTCTCGATTACGACCGGGACAGCCATCTCGATCTGTTCGTGTGCAACTACATCAAGCTGGATCCGGCGAGCATTCCTGCACCGGGGAAGGACAGCGTCTGCCAATGGAAGGGGGTGCCGATCATGTGCGGCCCACGCGGCCTTCCGGGCGACACCAACATCCTCTACCACAACAATGGCAATGGCACATTCACCGATGTTTCGGAGAAGTCAGGAATTCTGAAGCCGGGTCCGCGATACTCCATCACTGCAGTCTCCTACGATTTCGATAATGACGGGTGGCCGGATATTTATGTTGCAGTCGACTCGGCGCCGAGCATCCTGTTCAAGAACAATCACGATGGCACATTCACGGATATCGGGGTGATGGCCGGCTGCGCTTATAGCGAAAACGGGCACGAGCAGGCGGGGATGGGCGTTGGAGTGGCGGACTACGATTGCGACGGCTGGTTCGATATCTTCAAGACCAACTTTGCGGATGATACCTGCAACCTGTACCACAACAACGGCGATGGAACCTTCAGCGACGTTACGTTTGCCGCCGGGGTTGGCGTAAACAATCGCTATGTCGCGTGGGGCTGCGGCTTTGTCGACTACGACAATGATGGCTGGGCAGACATTATCCAGATCAATGGCCATGTCTATCCTGAGATTGATAACTACCACTTCGATCAAACTTTCAAGAATCCGCGGCTGGTTTACAGGAATTTGGGGAACGGCCGCTTCAAAGACGTTTCAGCAGAGATGGGGCCGGGCATCAGCGAGCACTTCTCCAGCCGCGGCGCTGCTTTTGGCGATTACAACAACGACGGCGACATGGATGTGCTGGTTTTGAATATGAACGATTTGCCGTCGCTGCTTCGTAATGAGGGTGGCAACAAACAAAATTGGATCAAGATCAAGCTGATGGGTACCAAGTGCAATCGCACTGCGATCGGCGCGCGGGTTCGGGTGGTGACGGGGAAGCATATCCAGATGGACGAGGTCCATAGCGGGACCAGCGTCATGTCACAAAACGATCTGCGGCTTCACTTCGGGCTGGGGAAGGTCGAGACGGTGGACTTGATTGAAGTGAAGTGGCCGACTACGCAGAAGGTTGAGAAGTTTAGTCAGGTAAAGGCGAATCAGATTATTACGATTCGTGAGGGTGACGGGATTATTAAGCCCCGGTAACGGGTTCCGAAGTCGAACCGGACTGGACGGTAAAGGAAAACCGCAGGAGGCTAAGCTTCCGGCGGGACAGCCGCGGTGGAGCCGCGAATTACCAGTTCGGCACGGACGATGTGGGTGACGCCTTTGCTTTCTCCGCGGTGGCTGGCGGCGTAGAGGGAAGTGAAGGCAAACTCGGCGATTTCTGCGCGCGAGACACGGATCGTCGTCAGGGGCGGGGGCATGAAGCTGCTGAGTGCAATGTCGTCAAAGCCTACGACCGAAATATCCTCGGGGACGTGCAGGCCGGCAGCATACACTGCTCCCATGATGCCGATGGCCGTGAGATCGTTCGAGGCCAACACGGCTGTGGGACGGACGGGCAGCTTCAATATGTCTAACATTGCGGCGTAACCTCCATCGAAGCGGTGGTTCGCTGCACGAATGAAATCTTCGCTGCGTTCGAGCTTCTTGCGCCGTAGGGACGCCAGGAACGCTTCGTAGCGGGTCCTGGCGGAAGCGAGATTGACCGGGCCGCTGACAAAAGCGATCTTCCGGTGGCCCAGCGAGGTCAGGTGGTCAATGGCCTGGTCGACCCCACTGTCGTAGTCAAGGGAGATGTTGCTGATCCCGTGGCCTACGGACCCGGTGTCCAGAAATACAATGGGGATGCCGCGGCCGCTGAGCATCTGGATGAGCGCGGGGTCCATTTCCGAGGTCATGATGGCGACCCCGTCCACCTTGCGCTCCAACATGCGGCGCACGCACAGTTCCATGCGCGCTGCCTGATAGTCGGTGTTCGCGATCAGGACCTCGTGGCCATGCTCGACAGCCAGGAGCTCGAAACACTTCACCAGCTCGGGGAAGAATGGGTTCTCAATGTCGGAGATGATCAGGCCGTAGATGTGGCTCTTGCCTGTCCCGAGAGTGCGCGCATGGGTGTTGGGGTAGTAGCCGGTGCGTTGGATCGCTGCCCGGACGCGCTTTTCCGTGCGCGCGTCCACCGGGGCCGTGCCGTTGACCACCCGTGAAACGGTAGCTGTGGATACTCCGGCTCTCTTTGCTACTTCCCTGATGTTCATGCCGGTGGTTGCCGGGACTGGCGGGTCACAGAGCTTGTACTGCTGAAATTGTACTGTCGCTCAACCTGACGACTATTTTGTTTCATAATACACCGGGGCCGGTCAGACCAATCCGGAGCGACAGCAAAGTGACGCGCACTAGTTTTTCAGGAGTGCGTCGAGGCCTGCTTGCGCGATTTGCTCGTCGATCTCAGACTTTGCGCCGCTGGCCGAGATCCCGCCCAGGAGTTGGCCATCGACGCGAATCGGCAGGCCCCCCTGGTTAGGGAAGAAGTTAGGGAAAGCCAGGTCTTCCACGTTCCCTTTCTTGATGGATTCCGCGGCTTCTCTGGAAGGGGC
>JBAVQC010000458.1:0-3156 GCA_049693715.1 Acidobacteriaceae bacterium
TTATGTGGTTCTCTTCCAAGAGAACCACATGCAGTCGACCGAAGCCACAACTCTGAACAGGAAATCCGGGGAAGCAGAGGAACGTCCGTCCGAAAGGCGTGGGGCTACGACGTAAGCGGAAACTATTTTGACGTTTTGGGTGTGCAGCCTGAACTCGGCCGCTTCTTTCACGCTGAGGATGAGCGCGGACCAAACTCCGCGCCTTACATTGTGCTTAGCGATCGTCTATGGCGGAGTCAATTTAACGCCGATCCTCAGATCATCGGCTCGATTATAGGCGTCAACAAACATCCGTTTACCGTGCTCGGAGTAGCCTCCGCGAGCTTCCACGGAATTGAATTACTACTGTGGCCCGACTATTGGATTCCTATCGTCAATGAGCAACAAATCGAGGGCTGGGATTTCTTGCGCGACCGCTCGATAGACGCGGTCTCCATGTTTGGGCGTCTCAAACCAGGCGTCACAGCAGGACAGGCGGCAGACGATCTTAATCGCATCGCCCGTGATTTGCGTCGGGAATATCCAACTGTCAACGAGGGACTGGATGCGCGACTGATTGAACCAGGATTAATGGGGGATCGTGGACCAGCCATACGCGCATTTCTGACCGGTACTATGGTGCTGGCTTTGCTCGTCCTGTTGGCCACCTGCGCGAATCTTGCCAGCATCTTCGCCGCGCGAGCCGCAGAACGAAGTCGTGAATTGGCAATTCGTCTGGCGATTGGTTCCAGCCGCCGGCACATCCTGCGCCAACTTCTCCTCGAAGCAGTTCTCGTTTCGTTAACCGGGGGCCTCGCCGGGACGGCCATTTCGATCGTTCTTTTGGCTGCTTTGAGCCGCTGGCAGCCATTTGGCGACATGCCGGAACGAATCCTGGTATCACCCGATCTGCGGGTGTATGTTTTTGCCTTGACGCTGTCTCTCGGGACCGGCTTATTATTTGGCCTGATCCCTGGCCGTCAGATCTGGCGCGCCGATGCCGCGCAGATGATGAAGACCGGATCCACTGCTGTCGCCGTGTTTCGGCGCTTTTCCTTGCGCGATCTTTTGCTGACCGTTCAGATTGCGCTCTGTACCCTGTTGATTACCGCATCTCTGGTCGCGCTGCGCGGCATGGTTCGGTCCCTGGATGCACCGCTCGGCTTCGAGCCTCAGTGGGCCATGCTTGCAGAGATGGACCTGGGCATGGCAGGCTACGGCGGCGACACCGCGCTCTCCTTCCAAAGGCGCTTGATTGAGGAAGCGGAACACACTTCGGGAGTAAGTTCTGCCGGAACCATCAATTTCACTCCGATGAGCGGGTGGGGGCCACGAGGTCTGCCGGTGTTTCGTCCCGGGACGGTCGACCTGCGACCTTCCAATAGCGTTTTCGCGACCAGAATTTATACAATTTCGCCCGATTACTTTGAGGCCGCAGGCACCCGTCTTCTTACCGGCCGTAGTTTCACCTGGCACGACGATGCCGGCACCACGCAGGTTGCCATCGTGAACGAAACATTCGCCCAGAGGTTGTTGGGGCATACTCCCGCTATAGGCGAGCGATTCCAGTTAGAGGGGAAGCGATTACACATTGCCGGTGTGGTGCAAGATGGGAAGTACTATTCACTGACAGAAGGTCCGGATGCTGCGGTGTTCCTGCCAATCTCGCAAAATGAGCAAAGCAGCACAACCCTGGTTGTCAGGTCCCATTTGCAACCAGCGGAAATCAGCGCGGTGCTGCAGACGCTGATAACGAACCTCGACCCAAACGTTCCGTACACCGTCCGTTCGTGGCCCGACGCTCTCGCCACCGTTCTATTTCCAGCACGCGCGGCAACCATGTCTTTGGGCATCATGGGCTGCTTGGCCGTGATGCTGGCCATCACCGGAGTCTTCGGAATGGCTGCTTACTCTGTTTCAAAACGAATGAAGGAATTTGGCATCCGTATTGCGATGGGTGCACAACGCATTCAGCTATTACGCACAGCTTTAGCCCGTCCGCTTGTCTTGTTGTTGAGCGGTTCAGCGGCAGGCCTGGTCCTGGGCGTGCTCTCCAGCCGGCTACTTGCCCAGATTGTGTACCAAGCCACACCAGGGGACCCGCTTGTGCTTGGTGGAGTGATCCTGGCGATGGCCATGGTTGGCATGCTAGCCACTTGGCTGCCTGCCCGGCGAGCCCTGACGATTAATCCTACGAAACTGCTGAGAGACCAATAGCCTATAGCTGAACCCGCCGAAGACGAAAATCGCCCGGGTGGCAGTCTCCTGGGGCCCAGCCGCCCCCACCACCCAACATTGCGTCCGCATTGCGCGCTGAAATTGTTGCTGATCACCTGGATTTCCTGCAGCGCATCCTGATTGGAGAAATAAATCTGCGGGCCCGTTATCAGCAGGTCATTGTTTGCCTGACCGTCCAACTCCGCATTATTGGAACGGGAGCGCAAACCATTCGAAGAGTAGTCGGTTCCGTTGGACTGAGCATCGCCGTTGCTGTGTGTGGCAACGATGCCTGGCGCCAGAAGCGCCGTGGTGTCGAATCCTCCATATACCGGGAGTTCCTGGAGTGCTTTGGCTTCGAATGTGGCAGCACCCTGTGAGGTAGTGGTGTCGAGAAGAGCCGCTGAGCTGGCCGCTAAGTGAAGAGCTCGACGAGCGCCCTCACGCGCTCTTTCTGACGGCTGGGCGGAAATCGTTTGGTTCTTGTAAGCTCGGCGATACCGTGAAGGCTCGCCCAAAACAATTCCGATGTAACCTCTGGCTTCGTGCCGTGCCCCGGAAACAACTCCAGTAATTGGGAAAACGCGAATCGCAGCTCCGGAGGAGTGGCCGCGTCACCGAATGGCACGCTCAGGCTGAGCAAAAACATCACTTCATACAGTGCGGGTGAAGACGCGGCGAACTCCAGATATGCGGCCGCGACCGATTCGACCGTACTTCCGCGCTTCACCCGTTTCGCTGCTCTCATAGCTGTGCGGGTCATCGTTAGGAATTCATGATGGAAGTCCTAAATGTCATTGCAATTATCGTCGCTGGATTGATGGTTGGATGTGAACTGGCCATCGCCGCGTTTGTTCATCCAACGCTCGATAAACTTCCGGATGATGTTCATCTGCCAGCCGCAAGCGCCCTTGCTCGTGTGCTGGGGAGATTCATGCCGTTTTTGTACATTCTTGTATT
>JBAVQC010000459.1:0-9012 GCA_049693715.1 Acidobacteriaceae bacterium
GCGCTCGGTTGTCAAAGTGCGAAAGCAAAAAAGTCACAGGCTCCCTATGTACAAAATGTTAAACCACATAGAATCAACAGCAGATTTGGGCCGCGTTTTGTTCATTGGTTTCATGACCTCGCCGCAGGCGAGGTCACCGGCTCGGGATGACAAAAAGGAGAGGGACGTTGTAAGGGCAAGGCGGTTGCTAAAGGACAGGGCAGTCGCTAATGGTTCCCGACCCAACAACCGCCCTGTCCCTTGGAAACGGTCCTATCCTTACAACGACTCTATCCTTCTTGTCATCCCGAAGCGAAGCGAGGGATCTGCAGTTCCGCGGACCCTTCCTGGAAATGTTTTTCGATGTTTCAGCGACCCGCTGCGGCACGACACTGATCGCATACGCAGTGACGGCGCAGGTAATCCCAGGAATAAATCCCACTCTGGTGCCCGTCATTCCAGCGAAAACTGATAGCGTAGCGGCCGACCGGGGAGACTGACTCCGGCCGCGCCGGCGCCTTGTACATTTGCAGCAGCGTAGCCGGCTGAGGCTTGGGCTCGCCCAGCTTTCGGCCGGTGGCTCCGCGCTCTTCGTGACAGGTGGCGCAAGGGCAGGCGGCGCGTAGCCAGCTAAAGTTCCAGCTGCTTTGATGGCCGTCCTTCCAGTCGATCTCCATGCCGGTACCGGTCGTCTTCTGTACCCGGACCCGTGCCGGTTCGGTCGCCTCTTTGGGCAAATCCCGATGCGCGGTCTCCTGCGCCAGCTTCTGAGCCTCGTCTTCGCTGATGAATCGAATGCCTTCGTGGCTCATGACCAACCCTCTTCAAGCATACTGTTTCCAGAAAAAGTACGCAGCCATCCCCAGCCCGATCGCGACCACCGTCATGCGCATGAACCGCGGATCCAGGCCCCGCGAGTAACGTGCTCCGAGAAACCCGCCCAACGCAGCGGCGATCATCATGAGCAGGCAGTACTTCCAAAGGATCTGCTTCTCCACGATGAAGGTGACCACGGCGATACCGTTGGCCGTCGTGGTGGCGATGACCTTCAGCGCGTTGACCTGGTTGATGTTCTGGATGCCGAAGACCGCCAGCACGGACATCAGCAGAAAGCCCGCGCCGGCGCCAAAGTATCCGATGTAAAAGCACACTCCCACCACGCCAATCCATAGCGGCACCAGGTTGGGCTTATCGCCAGAAACGCTCATGCGGTCGCGCCGTAGCCAGGCGGAAACCGGGCTGCTGACCGCAAACAGCCCGGTAGCCAGCAGTAACAACCACGGCACCAACGCCAGGAAGGTAGCCTGGCCGGTATGAAGCAGCACGATCGCCCCCGCCAATCCCCCCAACAGGGCCGCGGAACAGACCGGCAACACCAGCCGCAGGTTTGCCTTTAGATCCTCCCAGTAGGCTGCAATCGAGGTGAACTGGCCCGGCCAGAGGGCAACCGTATTGGTTGCATTCGCCTGGATTGGCAGAACCCCAACACCCAGCAGCGCGGGAAATGACAGGAAGGAACCGCCGCCCGCCATGGCATTGAGGGCGCCGGCGAGAAAAGATGCGATGACCAACCAGGCGTGTTGCCATTGAGAACCGAGGGCCATGCAGTCTCTATTCTCTCAGTCGACCTGCAGAATCAGGCACTTCAGATACTCCGTCTCGGGAATTGTGAGAACTACAGGGTGGTCTGGCGCTGCTCCGCGGCGCTCCAGCAGGCGAATCCGGCGTTGCGCATCTCCCGCGGCGGCGGCCACGACGCCGTGGAATTCGTCCCAGGAAACATAGTACGAACAGGAGCAGGTGACCAGCGTCCCGCGGGGGCGCAACATTTTAAGCGCCCGCAGATTCAGCTCCTTGTAACCGCGCAGGGCGCCGGGGACGGCCCGTTTGGATTTCGCAAAAGCCGGCGGGTCCAACACCACAGTGTCAAATGCATTCCCGGCCGTGCTCCAGTCGCGAAGGAGATCGAACGCGTTGGCCTCGATCCACTCGACCGGGGCCTGGATGCGATGCCGATTCACCTCGAGGTTTTCTTCCGCTACCTCGAGAGCGGCGCGGGAAGCGTCGATTCCGGTAACCTGGCTGCAGGATTGCGCCAGATGCAGCGCGAAACCGCCCTGGTAGGTGCAGACGTCGAGCGCCTCGCCGTGGGCGTAGCGGGATGCGGCAGCATAATTCAGCCGCTGGTCAAGAAAGGCTCCGGTCTTTTGCCCTGCATTGGCGTCGTAGTGAAAGGCCAGCCCATTGAGATGAAAGATGGTCCTTAGCTGGGCAACGGGCTCAGCAGAGTAGAGCGGCGCTTCCGGCGGCTCGCTCAGTTGTTCCAGCTCGCGTATGCGAGCATCCGACCGCTCCACAATCGTGACCGGGGCGAGTTCCGCTTGTAGAACAAGAACGATGAGAGCGCGTATGTCATCCCGGTCCAGCGCCTTGGTGTTGATCTCAAACAGAATTAAGTCGCCGTAACGGTCGACAATCAGGCCGGGAAGCTGATCCGCTTCGCTGAAGACCAGGCGGCAGGCGTCTGTACCCTCGTCCAACATGCCCGCGCGGAGATGTATGGCCTGGCGCAGGCGCTGCTCGAAAAGTGCCATCCATGTGGCGTGGGTGAGATGGGGATCGGCGGTTACCAGGCGAAGGGCGATCTGCGAAGTTGGGCTCCACAGCGCCGTCCCCAGGGGAAAGCCCCGATGGTCGGCCACCGCCATCAGGCCTGCTTCTATTTCCACTAAATGCTCTATGTCTGAACGGTAAACCCAGACGTGGCCGGCACGCAGCCGGTCGGCGGCCCTGCGGGAAATAATCGCGACAGGTCCCTCGCTGCTAAAGGCTCGCGCAGCCTGGCTGGGGGGTGCGGAGATAGGTTCACGGGCCACAAGTCATCTTCGCACAGCCTGGAGGATCGAAAGGAAGGGCCGGCTCGACTGTAGGAACTGCATTACGAAGCTAGGAACTGCATTTCGAAGCTCAGTCCCGCAGGGACGGCTGAACTTAGCCCAGGACGCCAGTCCTGGGTTGGATTTGAAAGAACGAACAGTCCCGCAGGGACGGCTGAAAAATAGGCCGCGATGCAATCCTGGACAACCTTCAGCCGTCCCTACGGGACTTAATCGCGTTTCGTGACGTACCCAGGACTGCCGTCCTGGGCTAAGTTCAGCCGTCCCCGCGGGACTTAATTCGCAAGTCCTGGTTCTCACGCACCCTCTCATAGAACTCAGCACGATGGGGGGACGGCTGAAGCCTCAATCACGCCGGCCATAGCCTGTCTAACCCAAGCAGCCTATAATCAGGTATGGCGACCGTGCACTCTACGCCACTCGAGCCTCCCGCCGAGCCAGGTATTCTCACGGCGAAATTTGCCGACTTGCTGGCGACGATTGGTAAGAACCGGCCGAGCGACGACATCGGAGTCATCCGCAAAGCGTGGGAGTTCTGTGTCCAGCATCACAGTGGGCAACTCCGCGCCTCCGGGGAGCCGTACGTCCTGCATCCTCTCGAAGTAGCCCAGGTGCTGGCCGAGATGAAGCTGGATTCGACCGCAATCGCGGCCGGCCTTCTCCACGACGCCGTCGAAGATACCCCCGTTACCACCGAAGACATCACGGAACAATTTGGCGAACAGGTCGCGCACATTGTCGAGGGCGTGACCAAGATCGACAAGATCCAATTCGCTAACCGCGAAGATCGCCAGGCGGAAAACGTACGCAAGATGCTGCTGGCGATGGTGAGCGATGTGCGCGTGGTCCTTATCAAAATGGCGGACCGCTTGCACAACATGCGCACGCTGCAACATCTGTCGCCCGATAGGCAGGAATCCATCGCCCGGGAAACCCTGGACATCTACGCTCCCCTGGCTCATCGCCTGGGCATGGGCAAGGTGCGTGGTGAGTTGGAAGACCTTGCCTTCCGTTACGTCGATCCCTTTGGCTATGAGCAGGTAAAGACTGCATTGGACGCCGCCCGCGACGAGGATGAGCAGTTTCTCAACTCGGTCGAGTCCCTGCTCAATGAGCGCCTGCGGGAAAACAACATCAAAGCGCGGGTGGAGTGGCGCATCAAGCGGCTTTACAGCATCTATCAGAAACTGCAAAAGCAGAAGATCACCGTCGACCAGGTATATGACCTGCTGGCAGTCCGCGTGATCACCGCGACCGTGCAGGACTGCTATGCGGCCTTTGGCTTGATCCACTCCATCTGGCGGCCGGTCCCAGGGCGCATCAAGGACTTTATCGCCATGCCCCGCCCCAATCTGTATCAATCGCTGCACACCACGGTGATGGGCGAGGGTGGGCACCAATTCGAGGTGCAGATCAGAACCGAAGAAATGCATCGCATCGCCGAGGAAGGGATCGCGGCCCACTGGAAATACAAAGCAGCCGGCTCACCCACCAGCGCGCGCGATGAGCAGCGTCTGGCCTGGGTGCGGCAGCTGGTCGAGTGGCAGCGGGAGATGTCCGATCCCAACGAGTTTCTATCCACACTGAAAATCGATCTTTACCCGGAAGAGGTCTACACCTTCACCCCCAAGGGTAAGGTCGTGGTTTTGCCGAAGGATGCGACGCCCATTGATTTCGCCTATTCCATCCACACGGAAGTCGGCAATACCTGTGTGGGGGCCAAGGTCAACGGCAGAATGGCGCAACTGCGGACCAAGCTGCACAACGGCGACATCGTGGAAGTGGTTACCCAGAACGGGCACACCCCCAGCCGCGATTGGCTCACCTTCGCCAAAAGCTCGCGGGCCCGCAACAAGATCAAGCATTGGCTCAACGAGCACCAGCGTGAGCGAGCCATCGAAATCGGCAAGAAGCTGCTCGACCGGGAAGCGCGCAAATACAAAGTGTCTCTGAGCAAACTCACCGACACAGACTATGCCCGCGCGGCCACCGAATGTGGCTTAGCCACAGCCAGCGACCTGATGGCCGCCATCGGATTTGGCAAGTACTCCTCGCGCCAGGTGCTGAACAAGCTTTCTCCCGGAGTGACCGCGCAGACCGGCCTGGAAATGGAGCCGGGTAAAGACGCTCCCAAGGGCCTGATGTCGGAGGCGGTCCGGCGCGTCCACATGCACGGGTCCGATTCCCTACAGGTGGAAGGCCAGGACGATTTGCTGGTCTACCGCGCGCGATGTTGCAATCCGATCCGTGGCGAAGAGATTGTCGGTTACGTCACCCGCGGCAAGGGCGTAGCGGTGCACGCGCGAAGCTGCCCGAATGTACAGAACCTGCTCTACGAAAGCGACCGCCGCATCTCGGTAGAATGGGCACGGGTGGCAGAGGAAAACCCAGGCCGAAAGATGACCTACCCGGTCAAGCTGACGGTATTTTGCGACGATCGCGCCGGTATGCTCAAGGAAATGACCGCCGTCATCAGCGACGACGGCACAAATATCCGGGGGGTCGACTCCAAGCCGACGGGCGACTCGGAAGCCGTAGTCGAGTTTGTCGTGGAAGCCGAAGACATGCGCCACCTTACTCGCCTGGTGAGCGGCCTGCGGCGGGTTCCGGGTGTCCGTGACGTGCAACGCGCCCACAAGGTATGAAGCATGGGAAAATCAGAGCATGAATCTCCTTGGTAAGTCGGCTGTCTCTACAGAAAATGCTCCCGCCGCGATCGGCCCCTATTCCCAGGCGATCGAAATCGGGGAAATGATCTACGCCTCAGGGCAGTTGGGGCTCGACCCAAAGACGGGGCAAATAGTGGATGGCGGCATTCGCGAGCAAACCGTACGCGCCCTCGAAAACCTGAAGGCCGTACTGGGCGCAGTCCGCAGCGACCTGCAAAAGGTAGTCAAGACTACGGTCTATCTCAAGAACATGAGCGATTTTGCGGCGATGAACGAGATTTACGCCACCTATCTGGCGAAAGATGGCTGGGTCGCGCCGGCCCGGTCCACGGTCGAAGTGGCCAGATTGCCCAAGGACGCACTGGTCGAAATCGAAGTGATCGCACTGCGCTAGGCCGGGGTCGTTACGGAATAGGAAGCATCGAATCAGTCGGGAGCGAGACCATGGAAAAAGAGCAAGTCGCCAAGGCGGACAAGATTGAAAAGACGGACGCGGAGTGGCGGGCCGAGCTGACCCCGGAACAGTATTACGTCATGCGGCAAAAGGGGACGGAGCCGGCATTCTCCGGCGTTCTCTACCGGAACCATGCGGACGGAACTTACCGCTGCGGAGCCTGCGGAGCCGAGCTGTTCAGCTCCGGCACCAAGTTCGAGTCGGGGAGTGGCTGGCCCAGCTTCTCAGTCCCGGCAAATGCGCAAGCAGTGGAGCTGCATGAAGACAAAGGCTACGGGATGACACGCACGGAGGTCACCTGCGCCCGTTGCGGCGCCCACCTGGGGCATGTCTTTCCGGATGGCCCGGGGCCCGGCGGGCTTCGCTATTGCATCAACTCGTTGTCGCTGGGTTTTGATCCCAAACATACGGGGACCAAGGAATAATCACGAGGCCTTCACGACCTTGCCAGCCTTGATGCAGCGGGTGCAGACGCGAATCCGTTTGTTGCCGCCGCCCACCTCCGCCTTGACCGGGCGAAGATTGACGTTCCAGCGCCGTTTGGAAACGTTGTGCGCGTGCGAGATCTTGTTACCGAACTGCGGGCCTTTGCCGCAGATTGTGCAAACCTGAGCCATGACAAACTCCAGATTACTTAAGCTTTTCGCAGGAACCGTGCGGCAGTCCCACTCTGTGCACGCACTATCGAAGAGGATGATGATAGTGGGCTAAAGCACAAGACATATACACGCAACAAACTCGCGAACTACCAGTATAGCCGGACCCGCAGCCGGCGACAACCCGGGCCGGCTGCGCTATAGAATACGGATCACTGCTTCCCGGCCGTTTTCATGAGCAAACGTGTTGTAGTCCAAGCCCAAAGTGCGCGCCCCCGGCAGTTCACTCAATGAGGGCTGCTTCCCAGCTCACCGGCAAGGAATTCCGTCCGCCGTGGTTGGTTTTCTGGGTGGCTCTCGCCGTGCGGGTGCTCTACCTCACCTTGGCCCACACCTATCGCTTCCGGCCCTATGACGACCACATGCTATTCGGGGAAGAGATGGGGAGGGTTGCTCGGGCGCTGGCCACCGGATACGGCTTCTCCGATCCCTTCCGGGGACACACTGGCCCGACGGCGTGGGTTGGACCGCTCTTTCCCGTGCTCCTGGCCGGCGTCTTCAAGCTGTTCGGCGTGTTTAGCCCCTTGTCTGCATGGGTCATTCTCACTCTCAATAGCTTGTTTTCGGCCTTGACAGCGCTGACGATCTGGGAGATCGCCGCACGCTGCTTCAACCTGAACGTGGCCGGGTGGTCGGCCTGGATCTGGGCGCTCTACCCGGCTGCCATGCAGTATGCCGTCCGCTGGGTTTGGGATACCTCGCTCACCACATTTCTCTTTTCCTGGGTGCTGGTGCTGGCGCTGCGCTTGCGGCAGGGCGAAACCCGGGGACGCTGGGCTCTCTTTGGGGTGCTCTGGGGATTGACCGGACTGAGCAATCCCGCTCTCCTCATCTTGCTGCCGGCTTGCGGACTATGGGTTCTCGCCGGGTCGCCCAGGCGCCGGCTGAGCGGAGTGCTTTTGGCCGCCTTGTTGTTCACCGCCTGCCTGGGGCCCTGGACCTGGAGGAATTGGCTGGTCTTCCACCACTTCGTGCCGGCCAGAGGAAACTTCGGCGCCGAGCTTTACCTGGGCAATGGGCCTGGGGCAACTGGTTTATTGATGGAGTATGACCACCCTATTCAGGCGCCCGATCAGCTTCGGCTCTACACCGCAATGGGCGAGATTGCCTACTCCAAAATGCGTGGAGAGCGAGCCATGACCTCGATGCAAGCCAACCCGGATTGCTTCCTGAAGAACACACTCAAACGGGTGTTCTTCTTCTGGGGCGGGGTTCCCCACCCGGTAAGCCGGACAGAATGGGCGGAGTACGCGCGCAGTCTGAACTTCATATTCGGCAGCGTTTGCGGACTGCTTGGATTGGCTCTCGCCCTGCAGCGAAAGGCGCCGGCCGCCTGGCTATTCGCGTGGACCTTTCTGCTCCTGCCGCTGGTGTATTACGCGGTGGCTGCCCACGCCCGCTTTCGCCACCCGCTGGAGCCATTGATCGTGATCCTCGGGGTTTACCTGTTTCAATCCGCAGAGTTGACCAAAACAGGCAGGAACCGTAAACTTAGAGAGCTTGGGACCTAAGCCTTTGGTGCGGTCTGCTCACCTTCGGGTTTGAGCACAATCAGCAATCTATTATTTGCCCAGCTAGTTTTTCCGCCGATGTGATTCGGCGTGGAGGATTGTTATGTACGCTGTGATCCGCACGGGTGGTAAGCAGTATTGCGTCTCCCCAGGCGAGGTTGTCAAAATCGAAAAACCGGCCGTTGAACCCAACGGCGCGGTGGAATTCAGCGACGTGCTGGCTTTTTCAGACGGACAGTCGCCCCTCTCCAAGCCCACGGAATGCAAGGTACTTGGCACGGTAGTCAGCGAGGGACGAGGGGGTAAAATCCTGGTCTTCCACTTCAAGCGCAAGAAGCAATACAAGAAGCTGCAGGGCCATCGCCAGGCCTACACCGAGGTGCGGATCAACAGCATCGAGGTAAATGGATTGAGCTATGGCAGCGAAACCGCTGCCCAGTAGGCAAATTTCTGATTGATCGAGGATTAGGCAATGGCACATAAAAAAGGCTTAGGCAGTTCCAAAAACGGTCGCGACTCGAATGCGCAGCGACTGGGCGTCAAGATCTTCGCCGGACAGGTGGTCACCGGCGGTTCCATCATCGTTCGCCAGCGCGGCACCAAGTTGAAGCCTGGTTTGAATGTCGGCCGGGGAAAAGACGACACCCTCTTCGCCGAGATTGCCGGCCGGGTGAACTTCATCGACCGCGGTAAGACGGGCCGCTTTGTCTCGGTAGAGCCGGTCGAGACTCCCGCAAACTAACGCTGAAATAAGCAATTTCTCATGGGCGAGGGGCACGGCTTGGGCCGTGCCCCTCGTTTGCGCTGATGGGGTCAAAGGAGCCACACTCGCGAACGCAAAAAGGC
>JBAVQC010000460.1:0-9607 GCA_049693715.1 Acidobacteriaceae bacterium
TCAAAATGCCTGGCCAATGCTTACAAAATACTGGGTTGATTTCACTCCTGGAACTGGGTTGAGGTTATGTCCCAGATCGATGCGTACCGGACCTACAGGTGTCGCATACCGCAAACCTAGCCCCACATTGTTGGTATACAGCGAGGTGAAATCGTGAAA
The DNA here is from genome assembly GCA_049693715.1 of Acidobacteriaceae bacterium. GTDB lineage: Bacteria > Acidobacteriota > Terriglobia > Terriglobales > Acidobacteriaceae > PALSA-350. The sequence continues at coordinate 160 of JBAVQC010000460.1, forward strand.
TCCGACCGTGGGAAATACGTTGCCCCCATCGTAGAAGACAACCAGTCCCAAACCCTGCTTGATCGGCACCGGAATGCGAGCCTCGGAGTTGATAATTAGCTGTTCGTTTCCGCCGCTTGGCACCTGGATGAAACTGCAGTCGGTCGAAGACCCTGAGTTGCAAACCTGCACCTGTCGTTGGGGTCCCGCGCCGTCCAGTGGAAACCCGCGCAAGGTGTTGCCGCCACCGGTAAAGAAAGCTTCACTCAGGGGCACACGGCTGTTGGCAAAGGGTTGAGCCAGGCCGATGCGAAGACTGTTCGCCCACACAATATTGTGAAAGACCCGACGATAGTACGCCGTCTGCTCGATCAGTTTCGCGAAATCCACACTGGAGCCCAGCTTGGTTGTATTGAAATCAAGCTCGACGGACTGCAGCAGGCCCTGGTGTGCATCGAGGGGATTGTCTCGGGTATCGCGGGTGAAGTTCGCAGCCAGCGTCGACAGGCGTACATGCTGATCCTGGGGCAATACCAGGTCTGGAATCAGGATGCGGGTCAGATCCGTCTGGCTGAAGCTGTACCGCGTAAAAAAGATATCGTGCTTCTTCCGGTCTAAAAACCTTTGGAACTGAAGGCTGCCGTTTTCCACCTGGGAGGAGAAAATCGGATTTTCTTCATCTCGTTCGGCGACAATCGACGCCGTTGCGCCCCATTTTGACCAGCGAAAACTAGGGTCGATGTAATAACCGGCGACTCGCTGATCCAGACGTCCGGCAAAGGCTGTAGCCGATAGCGATTCACCCTTGCCCCCCACATTGTTGCGCGTGTATTGAAACGTTCCACGCGGGCCGTAGAAGGTCGTCTGGCTGCTGGTGAAATTAGACGGAAGTCCGACTGGAGGAAGATTGGGAAGCGCAACCGTACCACTGGGAATACTCCCCCCGCGGTTGATGATTTCAAAACCGACGCCGTAGGTCAGGGTGTTTTTCTTGGCCTCGTGGACTTTCACCAGCACATCTTCTCTTGTCTGCGTGGTTATCCGCCTGCGGGGATCTACTTCCGCCCAATCAAAGACTCCAGTGTGATTGTAGAGCTCACTTTCCGCGGTGAGCAGCCCCGTTTCTGTGAGGGGCTGATTGGGAACAATGGTGGCTACATCCCTGTTGATCAGACGTTGCTGGGTTCGTTGACGCCCCAGGGTGACCACATCCTGGGTAAAGACCTGTGGGCCCTCGTAGAGGTGATAGACCACGTTGACATGATGGGGATCGTTCTTCGAGGCAACGGCTGCCGTCTCACGGAAACTCGCGGTCAGGTAGCCTGCCTGCAGATAATGAGCGACGATATTGGCGCGGTCTGCTTCTACAAATCTCTGCGAGTAGGGCTTGCCGGCAGCGAGCTTCAACCCTCCGGGTGCGAACTGTGGTTCGGGAAAAGTATCGGCGCCCTCGATCTTGAGAGAACTCACAATATCTCGAGGCCCTTCGACTACATGGAAGGCAACCGTCAGGTTGCCCTCTTTCTTGCTAACGGAAGGAGTGACCTGCGCATTGCTGAACCCTTCCGATTCATAGAGCGCAAGGAGATTCCTGGTGCTCGCGCGCACCAGTTGCTCACTGTAGTTTCCGGGCGAGAACAGGTGCGACTTCTTTACCGTGATCAGGGAGGTTAGATGGTCAGTCTTAAGCTGCTTGTTGCCCGCTACACTCACGCCGGTCACCTTATGTTTCCTTCCTTTGGTGATGACGTAGGTGATTGTGTCCACCGAGTCCTGCTTGTCGAACTGTGAGTCGACGGTGACATCGAAGAACCCTTTGGCCTGAAAGTGAGAAACCAGTGCCTGGCGGCCCTCCTGCACCAACTCCGGATCGACACCCACTCCCTGGTAAACGGGGAGCAGCGACTTGCGCGTCCAGCTCCAAAGGTGCGCTCCCTTTATCACCACATGAATGGTGGAGCCCTCGTGCACATCGAAATGGATGTCCGCGCGGTTGGTGTCCGCAGTGTAGGCTGCTCCGGCCAGCTTCACCTGTGCGGCCAGTTTGTGTTCCTTTTCCAGCTGCTTCTGCAAATATTGCTGAGCATTGTTAAGCGTCGCACGGCGATAATTCTTTCCCGGCCGAATCGCTGCCCCTTTTAATCGCGCCTTGATTCCCTGGAGGCTCTTGCTCATGCGGGCAGCCTCCTCGGGCGTGGCATCGGCAACGGCCACGGTGCCGAACTTGGCGCGTCGATTGAGGCTTACCATGAAGCGCACATTGGCCAGATTGTGCTCAGTGTCGAGGTTTACCTGGGGACGCACTTCGGCTTCGAAGTATCCTTGCTGCTGAAAAAAACTCAGCAACGCATCGGCGTCTTTCTGGACATCTCCAGCGTTAAAAGGGGCCTGCGGAGGATAGTTCGCGACCTGCACCAGGCGGGAGTAGTTGAACCTCTCGGCGCCGGGAAACTCAAAGAGGCCAAACCAGACTGCGGGCTCGGCTATCAGCAGAACCCGCACTCCGTTCGCGTCGGGCTCGATTTGCAGCTGCACCTCCTCGAAGCCGCCGGACTTTTTCAAGGCGGCGATGCTTTCGTCGACCTTTTCTTTCGAGAATGGCTCTCCCAAGTGCTGTGGCAGCAGAGGTAGTATTTTGCTGGTATCGAGATTGGGACGCCCGGCGATCTCGACCGCGGTCACATTCTGGCCTTCGTAGGAAGACAGGATGGCCTGGCTTTGTGGAGCGGTCCTGGGTGGGTTCGAGGGCTTCTCTGTAGTTTGAGCGGCCAGCCCGCTCGAAAGGGATAGCACGATAGCGAACCATAGACTTTTTGTGGTTGTGCTACCCCTGGGAGCCGTCATTCTGAAATGTCCCACGAACAGTTCAGTCCACCCCATCCCCATTTTAGATGCAGAAAGGAGAGGACGCGTCTGATTCACAAAGCCGTACTGGCTTTGTCCTGGAAAGAGAATGCGGAAAAGAGATTGCGAGCCACTCAAGAAGCTGAAGGGGTGACGATCTCAGGCCTGAACGCGCCCGCTGCCGCCAATTTCTTTTCGTGGACGGCGGCCTCGATCTCACTATTGATTTCCCCGCCTACCAGCAACATCAGGCCACTCAGGTAAAACCATGTGAGCAGGATGATCACCGTGCCCAGCGAGCCATAGGTTGCCGAATAATTGTTGAAGTAATGAACGTACATGCGGAGGCCCAGGGAAGCTGCGAGCCAACCCACTATACCCAGAGCGGAGCCCGGTGTTAGCCATCGCCATTGGCTCACCTTAACATCCGGCCCGAAGTAGTAAATGATGGCGAATAGGAGCGAAAGAAATCCGGTCGCCACCAGCCATCCGATGGTTCTCAGCGAGCCTGCTGCCATTACGGCCATGAGGTGGTGGTCGATGTGACGGTGCGCGAGCCGGGCAAGGAAGTCCGCCGCGAGCAGCGATCCGAGCATAAGGGTAATGACGACGGAGAGGATGAAGGTTATGCCGATTGCCGTTGATCTGGCTTTCCAATACGGCCGGCTTTCCTTCACCCGGTAAACCAGATTCAGACTGTCTTGAATCGCGACGAACCCTACCGAAGCAGACCATAAGGCCGCGACCAACCCGAAGGTCAGCTTGCCGCCACTTGCCGCTGCTGTAGTTTGATTGAAGGCCTGAATGACCATGCCTAGTGCGGCCGGCGGAGCCACAATGGAAAGATATTGAAGAAGATGCTCATAGATACGAAAGGCTGAGCGAGCCGCGAGACCAAGTACGGAGCAGGCCGTGAATAGTGTGGGAAAAAGCGCAAACAGAAAATAAAAACCTAACTCGGCGGAGCGCCCTAAAAGGTTGTCGTCACAAACTGCGTTCCAGGTGTTTTTCGCGATGACTTTTGCCGGAACTCCTTCGAGATTCCATAGTGATTGCAGGGGAGAACGGGAGACGTAGTTCCATACTTGCCGGCGGAAGGTACCGGAGGGTTCGTGGAAGCTCTCATTCTCAACCAGTTCAGGGGCTTTGGGCATGTTGTTCGCCATCGCCGCTACTACTGTTGATCAGTTGCAGGGCCCGAAAGCGCGAAAGGGTTTCGCATGTTAGAGAGATAGTAAAGGCTTGATTTCCGTTGCTCGGTGGTTCCAGGAGGGAATACATCTTTTTCATAGCGCTCACAACTGGGAGCTGACTATTTGGGCTTGCCGATTAGATAGACGGGGCTGAGCCAGCGGCCTGGGGCGTAGCCTGCGACCCAGTCATAGTCGGGGAAACTCTTGGTCAGGTGCAGGAGTTCTTGCGGTGTCCGGGTGCGAAGGCAGGAGACCAGTCCGTCCCAAAATACTACAAATGGGATGACGGGAAGGAGATAGGTCAGCAGCAATCTTGACCAACGGAAAGGGCGCATGCGCGGCGTGAGGACCAGGGCGAAGAGGGGCATGAGGAACATAGTTGCGCAGGCCCGCACGGTGCGGGAAGTGACCTCCGTCATCGCGAACCCTTCTCCGGCGCGTACCGCGTCTTCTAAGACAGCGTGCGCCAGGGTGTCGGGAAAATGATGGAACGAGCAAAAGATGGTGCGAAAACCCTGCAGAGACCGGGGCACGCTCGCGGCATCGACCGAGGAGTTTATGCTGGTCACGGTTGGATCTGCGCTCAGCTTGGCCGGCAAGTCCCTGCTGGGAAATTTATCGGTCAGGACCAAAGTCAGCGGCGCGTGATCGGCTAACGCGCGGCGCCAGCTTCTGCTCAGCCAGGGGCCTCCACCGCCGGAGCAAAGGTCAATTACCTGCCGGGCGCCGCATGCGGCAATGGTCCGGAAAATCTCCCCCTGGAGGGGTCCATAGATATCGGCCACGTTGGTGATCGCTTCCAAGTAGTCCGTTTCTCCGTGCCGGACGGCTTGGGGGCACCACGATTGATCCAGGAACTCGAAAAGCTGGAGGCGCCGCAAATCCCTAGGACCAATCTCTCCACAAAGCCATCGCCCCGAGTAAACCCTCCTCGTTGGAGATGATCTTGATTTCGGGACCGTGCTTGAGAGTTACTTTTTTGGAGTTGCCCCCGCCAATGTATAACGTGTCCCAGTTGAAGGTCGCTGAGGTCTGGGCAACCGCGAGTTTCAGCAGTTTGTTCCAGCGCCGGCTGCCATACTTCAGCAGCCCGCGCTTGCCCAGGTATTGCTCGTAGGTCTTCTTGCGCCAGGGATGATGCCCCAGTTCCAGGCCCGGGCATAAAACACCTTCGGTGAACAGGGCCGAGCCCATACCTGTGCCCAACGTGATCACCAGCTCAACTCCTTTTCCCTGAACGACCCCGTAGCCCTGCACAGCACCATCGTTGGCCATCCGCACCGGCTTACCCCAGCGCTTTTCGAGGGTCTTGGCAAAAGGAAAACCAATCCATCCCGGATCAAGATTTGCGGCGGTGAGGGTCTTGCCTTCCTTGATTACACCCGGAAATCCTACCGAAACCCGGTCGAAGAGGGGGACGCTGACTTTGAGCTCATCCAGCCCGGCCATGATCGCCGCGGTGGTGGCCGGATCGGGCGTGGGTAGACGGAGGCGCTCGCTGATCGGCTGCCCTTCGGGGCTGAGCGCCTGCATCTTTAGGCCGCTGCCGCCAATATCAATCGCCAGCGTGATCGGACCCTCCGCATCGCCTGTGCGACTAATTAGTGTTTTTTGAGCCTTTCGTGCCATAACCCTCCGGAGCCCCAACCACTGGTCATTCTACTAGTCACAGTGGGGAAAGAAGCCGGGAGGTGCCCTTCTACTTACTTCGCCAGCGCACTTTTTTCGCGTTTCGCCGGTTTAGGAGCCGGCTCCTCCTTCTTGGGGATCCGGAAACCAGCCTCCTCCGCCTGCTCGAAGGCTTCCTGAAGCTTTTGCTCGGTCGTCTTGATCGATGGGGTGGAGCGCACAGCACCCTGGCGCTGTTTCTTGTCCGCAGTTCCCGGTGCTGCCTCAGCAGGAGCCGATAAGCGGAGCAGATCGGGCAACTGTGTCCACCAGAGGATTTGCTGGTGAAGCTCCTTGTTGAAGTACCACTCGCCTGCGGACTCGTTCACTCTCAGCAGCCAGCGCGCGTCGCCGTCATCCCAGAACTCGCGTGCGAAGCCGGCAAATGCATCCCCACCTCCGCCCTTGGCCGGCTTGGCCGCTATCTGGGCTTGATACAGGAAGCCGAGCCTGATCCGGGCAGCGGTGCGCCAGCCGTCCTCTGTGACTGCGTCGCCCACGGAGAAAGCCCGAGCAAACGCGTGGCGCAGCCGCAGGCGATCGAAAAGAGCAAGGGCTGTGGACACCGTGTCTTTGCCTCCGATGGCTTCCGCCATCCCCGCGAGGACGGCGTACCCGAAGGCCGGACCCCAGATCACGCTTGGGTGCAGCGGCGGATTGCCGCTGGGTAGCACCGTCTTCGCCTCATGCGACCAGAGCTCAGAAAATTCGCTTTCGATGGCCGGCAGCCCTAGCAACGCGTGGTATTGACGGCAGATCGGCAGCCAGATGTCCTTTTCGTCGATCGCCGCGGCAGAGCCGGTCTTGCGGGCGTAAATGGAGAATGCTTCCGTCGCGAAGCGCAAGCTGAGGGCTTCTACACGCTGCATCAGCTGGGCTGCCGGGGTAGACGCCGTGTCCTCCTGCCCGCAAGGAGGTAGAGGGCCTGACAGTTCAGCGAGCTGAGTCACCAGGTCCGGATGCAGCAGGGCGACCAGGGAGTCATGCAAAGGCGCCACTTCAAGCGCTTGCAGCGCGTCATCCAGGTTAGGCACACCTCCGCCGTTCAGAGAATCGCATAGCAGATCCCAACGGTAGTTCTCGTCAGGCCGCAATTCGCGCCAATTCAGGAAGACGTGGCAGTTGTATGCGTGGAGCTCGACCGAGTAGCCCTGGGAAACAATTTTCGACGCTCGCTCCAGATGTTCCAGTCCGGTAGAGTTGTCGTGAAAAGCAAGAAACAGGTTGCCGTCATTCGGCAGGCCGAACGCACCCCCCAACGTTTGCTGGCGCAGATGGCCGGCTCCCTTGTCGGCGTAGCTCGCAGAAAGGTGGATCGTCCCATAAGTACTGGCGAAACAATTGTGGTAGATGACCAGTGCCCGGTGTTCGCCGCGCCGGTTGGAGTAGGCGAAAACATTCTCATCGACCGAACCATCGGGCCGGTAGAAATCGTACAGCAGAAAATTTTCGCTCTCGGCAAACAACCAGCGCTGGTGAAGCAGGGGTGCAATCTCCCGCTCATGGCGCGCCACCAGGCCCCGATCCGGATCTTCCTGGTGGCGGGCGCGGCGGTACTCCATTCCATACTTTTCGGTAAAGCCCTCGATTTGCCCGTGCCCGAACATGGGTAACCCGGGAAGCGTCGACATCATGCTCGCTACCCCGAAATTCTTGTCGCCATTGCCGAATTGATCAATCGCCGTACGCTCATCGGGATTGCTCATGAAGTTCACGTAGCGCTTGAGGATGTCGGGATCGAACTCGATGGTGTTCTTGATCACGGAACGATATTTCGCGTTGTCCTCGTCGCGCATCATGTTCATGAATGCGCTGTTGTAGACCCGGTGCATGCCCAGGGTGCGGACAAAATAACCTTCCATGAGCCAGAAGGCTTCGGCCAGGAGCAGGGTGCCGGGAACCTCGCGAGCGACCCTATCCACCACCTCGCGCCAGAATTCTTCCGGCATGGCTCGATCGAAGTCTGCCTTGCTCATGCTGTACTCGGCGCGCGACGGGATGGCTCCGCCGGTCCCGGGAATGGGAAACCACAAGCGCTGGAAGTGGCGCTTGGCGAGGGTCATCGCAGCGTCGAAACGAATGATGGGAAAGAGGCGGGCCACGTGCAGGATGGTCTGGATCACCTGTTCGCGTGTCGCCGGGTTCAGATAGTCGAGCTGGGCGGTATCGTTCCAGGGAAAGCTGGTGCCGTCGTTGCCGTGGTAGACGTACCGGGTGTCGCCCGTCCACTTGTCGCGGCGGCGAAAGACCACGGCCGCGTCGCTTTGTTCGTAGTAGTGATCGTCAATCTTGATCTCTACCCTTCCATCGCGGGAGAGGTCCGGGCCTTCAAAACGATAGGCGGGATAAGGACTGTCCGGGCGGGACATGAACCACTCCGGGTGCTCGATCACCCAGCTGGAGTCGATGCCCATGTGGTTGGGGACCATGTCGCTGGCCAGGCGAACACCGTGGGCGAACGACCGGTCACGTAGATGGCGGTAGGCCGGTTCGCCGCCCAGATCTTGGGCGATGCCGTAGTCATAAAGCGAGTAGGCCGAGGCTACCGCGTCCTGGTTGCCGCAGAGTTGCTTGATGGTCTGGGAGGCCGAGCTTCGCTCCCACACGCCGATGAGCCACAGAGAATTGATCCCGTGGCTTGCCAGGCGGCGCAATTCATCGTCGGGAATCTGGTCTAAACGGTGAATATGGCGGCCGTACTGGCGCGAGAGCTGCTCCAGCCACACATAGGTGCTCTTGGCGATGAGCACAGTGGTCGGCATCCATTCCTGGTCGGGGCTGAAGCGCTCTGTCTCCTGGGTGGCGTCGGTGTAGGAAGGTACTTCCCCGCGCTTATCTGGCGAATCCCAGGCGAAATTCCGCCGGCGTCCGGTGTTGAGATCGGAAGGATGAAAGCGCATCCAGATGGCGACTTCTTCTTCTTTCAGAACATCGATGGCCATCAAGAGCCGCTTGAGCGAGTCGCCGATGAACTCCTCCCAGTGTTCGACGATGTAGGCGATCTGGCCGCTGAGTGAGTCTGGCGAAGCCAGCGCCGGGGCGCGCAGCATGTCAATCAGGTTTTGATTTTTGGGTCCGAGGGGCGGACGAGTGCTGAAAAAGTCACGGAGGCCCACGGTGATCTGCTGATAGCGAGTGATCGCGGTGAGCGATTGATCGGTAAACAGCTCGGAGAAGGGTTTGAAGGCAGGGTTGGCGTTGGCCAACCACAGGAACATCATCTCCTCGAAGGCCACGGCCCGGTGAGCGATGCCGTCAGTCTGGCCGGCCAGCCAGGCAGCGGGTGTCGTTTCCCCGCGGTACACATCCACCGTCGGAAACTGCTCCACAAAGGCCAGGATGGTCTTATCCAGTTCCTCCTTGCCGATGCGTGTGTCGAACCATCCCAGAGCGTCCGCCATCACCTTGGGATCAAGGCGCCGCCGATAGTAGTCAACCAGGATGTGGCTCATCTCGTCGATCAGCCCCATGGCGTAGAGTGCCCCGGGGTTGATCGTTTTGGCGGGGTCTTTTTCTGCATTCCGCCGCTCGTTCATGCGGAATGCGAATTCACGGCTGGCGCCTAGATTGGCGAAAACTACATTGCCGCTGAAAGCAAAAAGCGTCTGGTCAAACTCATAACGGTCGCGCGCTTCACGGGCCACATGGAATTCCATCGATACCTTCCGTACTACTTTCTATTGGGCAGCTTCTCTGTTCGATGCGGAATTTCGCCCCGGCAAGTACCTAAACCGCCGCGAACCGTTCCCTGGAAGACCATAAGC
>JBAVQC010000461.1:0-5813 GCA_049693715.1 Acidobacteriaceae bacterium
GTTGAGTGCCGCGCCTACGGCGCTCAGATCAGCTTGCGATTGGTATCCCAGCCCTTCCGGGCTGGGCTGAAGTTTGGACGGCCGGCCCTCCGGGCCTCGCATCGATGGCGACTTGCGCTGTCATTCCCTCGAAATTTGTCCGCAGCATAAGCAAAAAGGGCCTCCCCGAGGGGAGGCCCTTCTCTGCAATGCGGCGTAAAACCTACTGGCTTACGGGAGTGGCTACGGCGGTATCAGCGGCCGTATCCGTGGTGAGCTTCTCTGCGAAATAGCTGTGGTCCCACAGGTTGTGGTAGAAAACGCCCGTCAACTCCGCTGCCTTGGGCCCGAAAGTAGGCCGGCCACCCTCAAGGAAAAACACGGTAACGATGCGCCCATGAGAAGTGTTGGCGAACGAGGCGAACCAACCGTAGCGGGTTCCGTTATTCGAGCAAGTACCAGTCTTGCCAAGAATCGGGAGCTGGTTGAAGTTAACGTGCAGAGACCGCGCAGTCCCGTAGTCAACCGCGCCTTCCATGCCCACGGAAACCTCAGGGATCAGGTTGCCAATTTCAAGCGTCCGCTTCACGCGCGGCTGGAAATTTGCCGCCTCGTCGGGCGTGGCCGGGTGCTGTAAGTAATAAAGAGTGCCGCCATTCGCGATCGAAGCCACCAAGGCTCCCAACTGCAGCGGGGTCATCGAAATGCCCTGGCCGAAGGAGCACATGCGTCCAACCCCACCCTCGCTTTCAGGCAATACCTGGTCAGGATAGATACCAAGCTGCTCGCCAGGTATGTTCCAGCCGGCCAACTCGCCCAAGCCGAAGGAATTGGCGTAGTGGCGCACCCGCTCAAAGCCAAGACGGCGTCCAACGGTCTCGAAATAAAGGTTGTTGGAGTGGGCAAGAGCCTCGGTCATGTTCATGTGGAACCTGCCGCCCAGATTTACCGGGGTATCCTTGGTGACGATCCCCTCTTCCAGCGCAGCCAACGCCACCGAAACCTTAATCGTCGAACAAGGCTCAGCGCCGCTCGAAAGTGCCAGCTTCTGGTTCACCATGGCCAGAATGCGGCCAGTGCTGGGATCAATCGCTACCGCGGTACCATACATGTTGCCCAGCGCATCGATCGCCGCCTGGCGGACTACCGGATCTTCACCCGCCGTCACATCCCCCTGGGTGATATCAGAGTCGGTGAACGAACTGGCCGAGAAATGCTCGTAATAGCGATGACGCACCAGAACCGCGCGGCGGACGACCCGTCCCGATCGACTGCGTACCACCACCACCCGGGTTTCAGCAACGGGGTGCGCATGGCGTAACCCAGCCATGTGCCGGCGAGCACGGGCACTCTCCTGAACACGGGCAACATGGGCATGACGAGTGGGCCGCGTGGGACCCGCATGGGCGGGTTTCGCGAAAGCAGCGGAGGCCAGACCGATTATCAGCAGGAAGTGGAAGGTACGTTTCAGGATCTGTCTGTTCACCGCGTTTCCTCTCGAAACCATGGCTATAAGGATGATACGTGCCCCGGAATGTTTCCGGGACTAAAGTAACGCCGTACTACAGGAGCCACGATTCCAAGACCCGAACCCGCGACCCGTTGTTGCAATCACTCACTACCTTAGACACTTATTTGACACGAATTCTTTCTGCATTTCCATATTCCAATGAGTTCTTGCCGATGTCCGTACCACAATTGGGTACGCCAACGTAACGCTAGAGCGCCGATCCAACTGGAGTGGTGACTGTCGGCCTAGTTCACCGGCCGGCGCAGAAAGGCTGGTATATCAAGGTTTTCCATGTGCGCTTCGGCTTCGTTACGATGGGTACTCTCCGTCCCTCTTGCCGAAGACATGGTTTCGCGTGCCGAATCGGGCTTGCTGGGAATTAGCCTGGCGTACTCCTCCTCAAACGGCTCGTCGAAGTCGATGTGGACGGCGGGGGCCATCGGAGGGGGCGCAGGTTGCAGCTGGGCGACTTCTTCGATCAGCACCGGCTGGGGCGCCAGAGTAAACGGCGCCGGTTCCGGGGACGATTCCTTGATAACTGGCCGTTCGCCGCGAGGTTCCGGCGTGGCTTTCCGCGGCTGGAAAAGGGGGGAAAGTTCTTCCTCCACCGCCTCTTCGCTGGCGAAACGCGCAAGCGACGGCTGGCCCTGCACCGAAACCCGGGGCACCAGGGCATCACCGGCGGAGCGCTTGTGGCGGCCCGTGTGATCCTGCTTGAAACCAGTGGCGATCACGGTGATTTTGACCTCGTCGCCCATGCTCTCGTCGAGCACCGCGCCGAAGATGATGTTGGCGTCTTCATGAGCCGCGTTTTGAATGAGGGTCGAAGCTATGTTCACCTCACTCAGCCGGAGCGAGCTGGAACCACTGATGTTGATGAGAATGCCGCGAGCGCCGTCAATCGCACCCGCCTCCAACAGCGGAGAGGCCATGGCAGCCTGGGCGGCGGCAATGGCGCGATTGTCGCCACTGCGTACAGCCGTGCCCATGACTGCGTATCCCATGCCGGCCATGGTGGTTTTCACGTCGGCAAAGTCACGGTTAATGATGCCCGGGATGGTGATGATGTCGGAGATGCCCTGCACTCCCTGGAGCAGAACATCGTCCGCCACACGGAAGGACTCGAAGAAGCCGGCATCCTTGGCCACGGCAAGCAGCTTCTCGTTGGGAATGACAATCATGGTGTCGACGCCTTCGAGCAGCTCTTCCATGCCGCGCTCAGCCTGCTGCATACGGCGTTTGCCCTCAAAGCTGAAGGGGCGAGTGACGACTGCGACCGTGAGTGCGCCCATTTCGCTGGCCAGCGAGGCGATCACGGGGGCCGCGCCGGTGCCGGTGCCGCCGCCGAGTCCGGCGGTCACAAAGACCATGTCCGCGCCCTCGAGGGCTTCAATAATCTTCTCCGAGTCTTCCAGCGCGGCGCGCCGGCCTACGTCCGGGTTCGCGCCCGCGCCCAGTCCGCTGGTGAGTTTGACCCCCAATTGCAGCTTGACCGGGGCCTGGGAGAGCTGCAGGGCCTGGACATCGGTATTTGCGACGATGAACTCCACGCCTTCCAGCTTGGCGGCGATCATGCGGTTGACGGCGTTGCCGCCGCCTCCACCCACGCCTATGACCTTGATCTTGGCTCCGCGAGCGACGTCGTCGTTATATTGAATGCGGATTTCATCGGAATAACTCATCGGGTTTTGCTCCATTCTGGTTGCGGTACTCAGATCCTATCGTTTGCCGTTCTGGTGACTATAAACTGCCTGCGAATATGGCGCGCAATTTGGCGCGCAGTCCCTGATCTTCGGCCGCCCGCAGCACGCTGGTGCGATGGCTGTAAAGCAGCATGCCGATCACGGTCGAAAACTCCGGCTGGATGAGCTCGTCCGGCATTCTGGAAAGTCGCACAGGATAGCCCAGGCGCGCGGGAACACGCAATAAGCTTTCGGCTACGTCGAGCAGCCCGGGCAGCCGGGCCCCTCCGCCGGTGAGCACGCAACCCGCGCCGAGAGCCCCAAGTACACCACCCTGGCGGAGATTCTCGCGCAACAGGTGGAAAAGCTCACGGGCGCGCGGTTCCAGAATCTCACTCAGCGAACGCTGCTTAATGGTACGGATAACATGCGTACCGCCGGCAATCAACTCCAGTTCGCTGGAAGAAGGCACCGAGGTGACTACACAGTGACCGTACTCCAGCTTCAGCGCCTCCGCTTCCTGGACCGAAATGTGCAGGCCGACCGCAAGGTCGTTGGTGAAGTGGTCGCCGCCCACAGGGATCACGGCCGTATGGGCCACCGCGCCTTCAAAAAACACCACCAATTCGGTGGAGCCGGCGCCGATGTCGATGAGGCAGGCGCCGAGTTCACGCTCGTCCGCTGAGACGGTCGCTTCGGCCGCAGCGATGCCTTCAAACACCGTATCGGTCACCTCGAGACCCGCTTTGTTGGCACAGGTGATGACGCTTTGCGCCGCGCTGGCGGAACAGGTGGCGATATGCAGATTCACTTCCAGCCGGTTGCCGATCATCCCGATCGGGTCATGAATGCCGGGCTGCTCGTCGAGGATAAATTGTTGAGGTAATAGATGAAGGATTTCCCGATCGGCGGGCAGGGAGACAGAGCGGGCGCGTTCCACGGCAGCACGGACATCTTCCCGCGTAATCTCGCGCAGGCGGTTGCCCAGGCTGATGCCGCCCTGGCTGTTCACGCCGCGCACGTGGGTACCGCCCAGGCCCACCACGCAGTTGGCAATGACCGCATTCGCCATCTGCTCGGCTTCGGTAGCCGCCTGGTTAAATGCCCTGCTGGCGGGCAGAAGATCGCTGATGAGGCCCTTACGCATGCCTTGCGCGTTCACCACGCTGTGGGCGCGATAGCGCAGCGCACCTTCGTGCAACTCTGCAACCAGCACGCGAATCCTGGAGCTGCCGGCGTCCAGTACGGTAAGTAGGTCTTCGCTTTTCTGGCTCATTGCCGTGGTGTCAGCCCTTTGTTTTTCCCGCTTTGGTCGATTTAGCCGCAGGCTTCCCTGCCGGGTGCTTCGCTGCAGCTGGATGGTGTTGGCTGGGGCCGGCAGATACGGCATCCTGCCCCGATTCGCCGCTGGCCTGCTTGGTCATGTCGAGGACGACCTGGTCCTCATAACGCATGTCGACGGATGCCAAATGTGGATACTGCTGCCGCCACTCCGGCAGATGCTGCTGGTAGCTGCGGTAGCGGGCCAGGAAATCGGAATCGCCGAAGTGAACCTGGATGTCGTTGCCCTGAGCGGGAAGGAGAGCCCAGATATCCTCCGGATCGGAAATGTCGACCTCACTGAGCTGGGTGGAGACTTTCGTGCCGCCGGAATCCAGGTCATGGATGAACTGTTCATACAGGTGCATCCGCGCGGCGCGCAGGGAGAGCGGATCGCGGGCGGAAATTCCGCTGACTACCGGAAAGGAATAGTGTTTAGCGGCCATGGCTGCCGGAGGCAGGTGCAACAGGACCCCGTGGGCATCTGCCAGGCCTATGGTGTTGCCCTGGCGAACAAAGGCCACCGGTGTGCGCTCGACAATGGCGACCCGCAGCTGATCGGGCAGCAGCCGCATCACCGTCGCATGCTCTACCCAGGGTAGTTCTTCCAATGCCGCGCGCCGTTGGCTAAGCGGGATGTAGAAGATATTGCGGCCCAGGTCGGATCCGAACACAGAGAGCAGCTCGGGGCGCGTCACCTGGCTGTTGCCCATGATCTGAATGGAGGACGAGGTGGCAATGCGAAAGCGGGGATCGTCACGGAAAAAGTTACGTATCAGGATCGCCAGAAGGAACAGCCCTCCCACAATGATGACGGCTGCCACTGCCGCGAGGATGCGGCCCGTCGTGGTGGGAGGAATGAGACCGCGCCGGACCGGGATGCGCCGCCGTGCGCGCAGAAACGTATCGTCCTCAGTGTCCGGATCAGCATTGGCGGCCTGTTTAGCCGGCCTGCGACCTCCGGTGCGCTCAGAAGAGACATCCTGCGTTATTTTTGCGCGCGCTGGCGACGTATCCGCGGGGCGAAAAAACTGCTCCACCGGTTCATCATCCGCGAACACCGTTACACGGTTTGGTTGTGAGTCGATTTTTGCCACGCCCGAGTCAGGTCGTGAGATTTGCCATCCAAACTATAACGCGGTTTTCTGGGGTGTGCTTGGGCAATTTCAGGGGATTGTTAGGGGTATCTCCATGGGAAATGGGTTGAAGGCACCAGTAGGCAGTCAAGGGTTGTGACCTGTGGGGCACCGGGGGTGGGTGTCAAAAAAACATTCCCACGAAAGGTCCGTAGAACTGCAGATCCCTCAGCTTCGCTTCGGGAT
>JBAVQC010000462.1:0-7493 GCA_049693715.1 Acidobacteriaceae bacterium
GGGTGAGATTGCTTCCAGCATGGGCGAAGTTTTCGGCGAATACCAACCGGCTACCCGCTGAACAGCTGCGCGAGGGAAACTGATTCCGTGCTCCCTCAACGTGCGGGGGCAGCGGGGTCTTACAGGATGTTGATCGCCCGCGCCGCCAGCAGAGCCAGGGTGGCGAGCGAGATGCTCGATTGAAGCATCATGGCTATTTTTCCCCAGCGGGCAAGCACCGGCGAATCGGTGGGCGAAAACGCCGTGCTGGTATTGAAGGCCAGAAAAAGATAGTCCACAAACCCGGGGGTCCAGGCTGGGTCAAGTGGTGTCGAGGTCCCCGGGGCGAGGGTCATTTGGGGAAAGAGAAAATCTCCCTTGGTATGGCAGACGCTCATACGACGGGCATGCGGTCCGCCCGCGTCGAGACGCCAATACCACGACGCGAATACCAGGATGTTGGTGATCCAAAGTGCGGCCGCGGAGCGTAGCAGGGCCAAGGGCGGAAGCGTATGTCGAGGCAGCGACCAGACCAGCAAGCCAAGTGACCACAGCATGGCGCTAGTGACTATGGCCAGCAAAACATAACCAAGCTTCTGGTTGAGGTCAAACGAGCCCCGCATGCGGGCGATGAGGACCGGGACCAGGAGCACAGCGACCACCGCCAGCAGCAGCCAGGAGGGGCCAAAGGTCAACGCTTCGGGTAAAGCCAGATGAAGGCCGCCCACGGCCAGCACGGCAACCACCGCCGGCCAGACCGGTTGGGCCGCGATCGCTTGCTTCCCTTGCGATTTGGTATGGGTCTGTGCCATTTGCGTGCTGAACCAGCTTATTCTTTCCCTCTCCACCGAACGGTTGTCGTGGCGGATATAATTCTTGCGCCATGAACATGAATAAGACTACCGCCGCGTATCTTTTTTCCGCGCTTTGCCTGGTCCTGCCTGCGAGCTGGCTGATGACAAACGCTTCTGCGATTCCTGACTCGCCGGCGAAGCCGATGCTGGTAGCCACCAACCAGGGTGATCGCGACCTTAGCATCATCGACCCTGCCGCCGCCAAGCAACTGGCCACCGTGCCCGAGGGAGGCATTACCGGACACGAGGTGGCCACCTCTCCGGATGGCCGGACTGCGTACGTGCCCATTTACGGAAGCTCCGGGGTGGGCAAGCCAGGGACCGACGGCCAGGAGATGGTGGTGATTGACATTCCCAGCCGCCAGGTAACGGGCAAGGTTGATTTTGGCCATGGCGTGCGGCCTCACTGCCCGGTCTACGATCGGGCCAGCGGCATGCTTTACGTGACCACGGAGCTCGACCAGACGATCACCATCATCGACCCCAAGACGCTCAAGATCGTGGGCACGGTGCCCACCGGGCAAAAGGAATCGCACATGCTTGTGATCTCCCGCAATGGACAGCGGGGTTACACCTCGAACGTAGGCGCAGGGTCGGTCTCGGTCCTGGATTTGCCCGGGCGCAAGACCATCGCCATCATTCCCATATCGTCAGAGTCGCAGCGTATCGCGATCTCCAACGACGACAAGATGGTCTTTACCTCGGACCAGACCAAGCCGCAACTGGCGGTCATCGACACCGCGACGAACAAGATCAAGACCTGGGTACCTTTGCCGGCAGTGGGCTATGGAACATCACCGACGCCGGATGGCCGTTTCCTGCTGGTCGCGATGCCCAAGGCGAATCAACTCGCAGTGGTTGACCTGGCCGCGCTCAAGGTGGTGCGCACGATCGATGTTCCCGAGGATCCGGTCAAGGTCCTTGCCCGTCCGGACGGCAAGGTGGCGTATGTTTCCTGCTCCAAAGCAAAGCAGGTGGCGGTGGTCGATCTGTCACAGTGGAAGGTTGATTCCCTGATCGATGCCGGCAAGGGAGTCGATGGCCTGGCCTGGGCCGCGCCGGCGGCCTCCGGCGTACCGCACTCCCATCGCCAACCGCCGGTTGGGCGGAGGACAGGGGAATAAGCCAGCCCAATCCTTGGTAAGCCTGCGCGCGCAAGGGAGGCGAAACCTGCGCCGCCTCCGTGCTACCGTGAGATAAGCCATTTCTCGTTAAGGAATTCATCGTGTCTGCTCCCCCCGATTCTGTCTCCCCTGCCGCCCTGCGCAAGACTGCGCTCTATGGTGTCCACCGCCGCCTCGGGGCCAAGATGGTCGATTTCGGCGGCTGGGATATGCCAGTCGAATACTCCGGGATCATCGCCGAGCACATGGCGGTCCGCACCGCGGTGGGGTTATTCGACGTCAGCCACATGGGCGATATTCAGTTCCGCGGCCCGGGCTCGCTGGCTGCGATTCAAGCCCTCTCCATGAATGACGCATCGAAGCTGGCCACCGGCCAGGCGCAATATTCGGCCATGCTTTATCCGCAGGGAACGTTTGTCGATGACATCCTGGTGCATAAATTCAGCGACAACGATTATCTTCTGGTCATTAATGCCGGCACCCGGGAAAAGGACTATCAGTGGATTCGTTCCCAGGTCGGATCGTTTGCCGGGGTGCACATCAGCGACTACAGCGATCACTACACCCAGCTCGCGATCCAGGGTCCGCGAGCGCAGGAGACGCTGGCCAAGCTCACCAAAACGGACCTGGGCGGCATCAAGAATTACTGGTTCACCTGGGGCACCGTGTGCGGCCTGCCCAACACGCTGATCGCGCGCACCGGCTACACCGGCGAAGACGGATTTGAAGTTTATCTGCCCTCCGACGAGCCCACCAGCGAGCGGGTCTGGCATGAGGTGATGGAAGCGGGCAAGGAGTTCGGCATTCTAGCCTGCGGCCTGGGAGCGCGCAATACACTCCGCCTGGAAGCCGCCATGGCTCTCTATGGCCACGAGATATCGGAAGAGATCAACGTCCTCGAAGCCGGGCTGGAACGCTTTTCAAAATTGGGCAAAAGCGATTTTCTCGGTGCGCAGGCGCTCCTGTCACTCAAACAGAGCAGCGCTCCGAAGCGGAAGCTGGTGGGCCTGGAGATGGTGGATCGCGGCATCGCACGAGACGGCTACAAGGTCTGCAATCTGCAGGGCGAGCCGATCGGCTACGTCACCAGCGGTTCCCCTTCGCCCTATTTAAAAAAGAACATCGCCCTGGCCTACGTTCCGGCAGATCACTTCACACCGGGGACAGAGGTGGCGGTGGAAATACGCGGGAACCTGGTCAAGGCCAAGGTAGTGCCAACGCCGTTCTACCGCCGAGAGAAAAAGTCTGCCGCCAAGCCGGCGTAAGGCGAACATAAAAAGCCATGAGGACGCCCACAAGAATCGCTGCGCAATTCACAAACCCGTAAGATGAAAGAGGAGACCAGAAGGATGGGCTATCCAGGATCGTACCGCTATACCCGCGAGCATGAGTGGATCGACGCAGGAGCGGGCAAAGTGGGCATTACCGATTACGCACAAAGCACACTGGGAGACATTGTCTTCGTAGACCTGCCGAAGGTTGGGGCAACGATCGAGAAAGGCAAGGTCTTTGGCAGCGTAGAGTCGGTCAAAGCCGTATCCGATCTCTATTCGCCGGTGACCGGCACCGTAGTTGAGGTGAACGAGGAGCTGGCTACGGCTCCGGAAAAGATCAACACCGACGCCCACGGCGCGTGGATGCTCAAAGTGAAGATCACCGACCCCTCGCAGCTGGACGGTTTGCTGAGTGCGGAGGACTACGAAAAGTACGTCAAAGAAGAGACCCACTGAACCCTTGACCGTGAAAAGTAAGTCAGTAGAAGGAACTCACGGGGCCACGAACAGAGGACGCTAGATGCGCTATTTGCCAAAATCACCGGGCGAACGGGTCGAGATGTTGCAGCAAATTGGCGCTGCCTCGATCGACGACTTGTTTTCCAACATCCCGCAGGAATACCGCCTGGAACGGGATCTCGAAGTTCCCCGGCAGATGGCCGAGTCGGAAATCGTCGACTACTTTCGCCATGCAGCGGCAAAGAACGCGACCGGCTACACCAGTTTCCTGGGCGCCGGCGCCTATCGCCATTACCGCCCGGTGGTGATCGATTCGCTGGTACAGCGGGGTGAGTTCCTCACCTCGTACACGCCCTACCAGGCGGAGATTACCCAGGGAACGCTGCAGGCCATTTTCGAGTTCCAGACCATGATCTGCGAGCTTACCGGCATGGACATTGCCAATGCCTCCATGTATGACGGCTCGACGGGCGCGGCCGAATCGGTATCCATGGCTGTCCGCGTTACCCATCGCACCGGAGTCTTCGTAGCCAGATCCGTGCATCCCGAGTACCGCGAAGTCATGCGCACCTACGCTCAACACCAGGGTCTGGAGGCCGCAACCCTTCCCTTCGGCGACGACGGACGGCTTGACCTGGCGGCGCTGGAACAAAGCCTCACCGAAGAGACCGCTTGCGTGCTGGTGCAGTCGCCGAACTTTTTCGGCGTGATTGAAGACATACCCGCCATCGCCGGGATCGTGCACAAGAAAGGCGCGCTGCTGATTGTCTCCATCGCTGAGGCGATTTCGCTGGGCGTCGTGAGGCCGCCGCTTGAAGCCGATATCGTCTCCATGGAGGCGCAGTCCTTCGGGGTTGCCCTAAGCTACGGCGGCCCGTACTGCGGCGTCATTGCCGCCAAGCAACAGTACCTGCGACAAATGCCTGGCCGGCTTGTCGGCGAGACGACGGATACCCAAGGCCGCCGCGGTTTTGTGCTCACGCTTTCCACCCGCGAACAGCACATTCGCCGGGAGAAAGCTACCAGCAACATCTGCACCAACCAGGCGCTGGTGGCGTTGATGGCCACCATCTTCCTGGTGGTTTACGGCAAAGAAGGTATGCGTGAACTGGCGTTGCACAACCTGGCCAAGGCCGACTACGCGGCCAAACACTTTTCGAGCGTGGGAGGCGCCCGGCTGTTGTTTGCCGCGGCTCCACGCTTTCATGAATTTGTGCTCGAAACCCAGGAACCACCGGAGCAGATGAATGCCAAGCTGCTCCAGCAAAAAGTGATCGGTGGCTTGCCTCTGAGCCGCTGGTATCCGGAACTCGGCCATGCCAGCTTGTGGTGCACCACCGAACTGAATACCCGAGAGCAGATCGATCATGCGGCCTCGCTGTTGGCACTTGATTCCGAAGTAGCGTTTACCCGGGTTTGAAAGGCATACCGTCGATGGCAACCACCACCCAGGATCTCGCAGCCGGCAAGTTGTTTGAAGGCGTGCGTCACAAAGTACAGTCGCATCTGACCCAGAACGAGGCCCTGGTCTTCGAGAAGTCTTCGCCGGGCAAAAAGGCTTACAAGATGCCGCCGCTCGACGTGCCCTTGGTGGACCCGCAATCCCTGCTGGGGGGAGCCGCGCGCGCAGATTTGGGTCTGATGCCGGAGCTGAGCGAAATCGAAATCATCCGCCATTTCACCCGCCTTTCCACCTGGAACTACGCCATCGATCTGGGCATGTATCCGCTGGGCAGCTGCACCATGAAGTACAACCCGCGCGTCAACGAATTCGTCGCCCGCCTGGAGGGCATCGCCGAGGCTCATCCCTATCAACCCGAATCGCTCTCCCAGGGGGCGCTCGAGGTGATCCGGCTGCTCAAATCCTGTCTGCTGGACATCACCGGCATGGACACTATCACCCTGCAGCCGGCAGCGGGCGCGCATGGAGAGTTCACCGGGATCCTGTTGGTGCGGGCGTATCACCAGTCGAAGGGAAACCCGCGGCACAAGATCATCATTCCCGATTCCGCCCACGGCACCAACCCGGCCACCGCCGCCATTTGCGGTTACCAGGTGGAAAACCTGCGGTCGAACTCTTTGGGCATGGTCGATGTGGCCCAGCTGGAACGGATGGTCACCGACGACACCGCGGCGCTGATGCTGACCAACCCCAGCACCATCGGGGTGTTCGAGAGCGAGATTCACAACATCGCCGACATCCTCCACGCCAAGGGCGCCTTGCTATACATGGATGGCGCCAACATGAATGCCCTGGTGGGCAAGACCCGCCCCGGGGACTTCGGCGTGGACGTGATGCACCTGAACCTGCATAAGACCTTCTCCACCCCGCATGGGGGCGGTGGTCCCGGCTCCGGCCCGGTCGCGGCCAAAAAAATACTGGAACCGTTTTTGCCTACACCGGTGGTGGTCGAGGGCAAGCCCGACGAGAACGGCCGCCGGACGCTGCGCCTGGATTACGATCGGCCGCAATCGATCGGCCGGGTACGCATGTTCTATGGCAACTTCGGCATGTTTGTCCGCGCGCTTGCCTACATCATGGCCAACGGCCCGGATGGCCTGCGCCAGACCACGGAAGATGCGGTGTTGAATGCGAACTACATTCGCAAGAACCTTGAGGACGTTTACGAACTGCCCTACCGGACGCCCACGCTGCACGAAGTGGTCTTCAGCGATCGCCGGCAGACGCAGAATGGGGTCAAAACGGGCGACATTGCAAAACGCCTGATCGATTATGGTTTCCATCCTTACACCACCTCGTTCCCGCTGATTGTGCCGGGCGCGCTGATGATTGAACCGACGGAGAGCGAATCGAAGGAAGAGCTGGATTTGTTCATCGACGCCATGCGGCAAATTGCGCGTGAGGCGGACGAGAATCCGGAACTGGTGCTCAATGCGCCGCATGCTACGCGGATTTCCCGTTTGGACGAAACCAGGGCGGCGCGCAATCCGGTGCTTCGCTACACACCACCGGCGGATAAACCCTAAACCCAGGGAGCGCACTAACGGCACAGACTTTCTACGGGATTCCCTGACCCCACCCTATCCGAAAGCAGGAAAGATGCCGGCACCTCAATCTGCGATTGCGCAACGGAGCGAAGATCTGGAGCGCTTCGAGTTCATGATGGGCGCCGAGCGCGGCCGCCTCGCTGTCACGCTCGACATGCTCACCGATGCCCTCATTCTGATTGGTCAGCACGGAGTCTACTGCGCGTCTACGCGCAATCCTGCCAAGCCTGCGCTGGACCTCGAAGCAGTGTTGGCCGAGATCGGCGGGGCGAAAGAGCTGATTCAGTCGGTGATGGAACAGCTTCGATTGAAGAGCGAGAACGCGGCCGAACGCTAGTCGATGATCAACAAACTACTCCCAACGGGGTCCTGCGCTGCAGGTTGTCTTGTTGTATCCTTAGGTTGCGCGCCCGTAGCTCAGCTGGATAGAGCGAACGCCTCCGGAGCGTTAGGTCGGGAGTTCGAATCTCTCCGGGCGCACCACAAAACAAAGGACTTATTGGACAGTGGTGCTGGGTGCTTCCTCACCCCCGGGGAACTTCTGGGGGGTTTCTGGAGTCGTTTGGTTTTCAAACACGGCAACGGCCGCACGCTTGGCTGCATTCCCGGTATGGCTATAGAGCCTCATCACTTCCACTTCCACGTGTCCCGCCAGGGACAAAGTGCCAGTCCGGCAGTGTGTCGGAGTGAACGTTTTTTGCGTGCATGAACCGCAACATGCGGGCCACGATCCATCGTTCAGCTACAACATATAGTGTGCGAAATTCTATCTCCGACACACTGCCGGTCTGACC
>JBAVQC010000463.1:0-21218 GCA_049693715.1 Acidobacteriaceae bacterium
GGAAAAACCCATCAAATTCGGGACGGATGGCTGGCGGGGGATTCTCGCCGCCGACTTCACCGAGCGAAATGTGCGTATCGTAGCCGGGGCTATCGCCAGCTATGTCTGCCGTCAGGAAGACCCGGCCCGCGGCCTCTGCGTCGGCTACGACACCCGTTTTTTGTCGCAGCGCTTCGCGCAGATTGTCGCTGAGGCCGCAGCCGCGGCGGGCATTCCGGTGCGGCTGGCGGACCGGATCACTCCCACGCCGGCTCTCTCCTACGCGGTGAAGCATTCCGCCGCGGCGGGCGGGGTGATGATCACGTCCAGCCACAATCCCTACAACTGGAATGGGGTGAAGTTCAAAGCCAGCTACGGTGGCTCGGGGAGCCCCGCTATCATGGCGGCCATCGAAGGGTACCTGGGTCACGAGGCGCCGGTGGCCAAGGCAAGCGCAACGATCACTGCGACCGATTTTCTCAGCCCCTATGTCGACGCCATCTCTGTCTTCGCGGATCTCAAGCGGATCGCCGCCACTGGGCAGAAATACGCCATCGACTGCATGTACGGCGCAGGACGAGGTGTACTTGCGGGCATCTTCGCCGGCAGAGGGATCGACCACGTCGAGATTCGGGCGGAGTGGAACCCGCTTTTTCCCGGCATTCAGCCGGAGCCGATTCCTCCCCACATCCGCGCGCTGGAAGTTGCGGTGCTGGAGCATGGCTGCCAGGCTGGTTTTGCGACGGATGGCGATGCGGACCGCATTGGTGCGGTGGATGAGGAAGGTCGCTTCGTCGATGCCAACAAGATCTACTGCATCCTGCTGGAGTGGCTGCTGAAACGAAAGCAGTGGCCGGGAGATGTGGCTCGGGCGTTCAATACGACGAAAATGCTGGACCGGATCGCAGCCCGGTATGGGCGAAAGCTTTATGAGCACGGGATTGGGTTCAAGCATGTATGCGAGTTGATGCTCACCAAAGACATCCTGATCGGCGGGGAGGAGTCGGGCAGCATCGGCGTGGGAAGACATTTGCCGGAGCGCGACGGACTGCTGAATGCCCTGCTCCTGGCAAATGTCATGGCGGAGGAAGGCCGCACGCTGGGCTCGCTGGTGAGCGGGCTGCAGGAGGAATACGGCGAACATCATTATGGGCGGCTTGACCTGCATATCGCGGAAGAGATCAAACGGGCGGCGATACGCCGGGCAGCCGCCGGGGTTCGCGAATTTGCCGGCAGGCGCGTTTTACGCCAGGAAACGCTCGATGGAATGAAGTTTTATCTCGAGAATCCCGCGGGTCGTGCTTCCGAACCACCAGCCGCGGAGAGTTGGCTGTTGTTGCGCGCGTCCGGCACCGAGCCGTTGTTGCGCATATATGCGGAGAGCGGCTCCGCGGAATCGGTTCATGCCCTGCTGGAAGCGGGCCGGAAATTTGCTATGGGAGATGCGGCATGAAGGTGAAGACGAAGGGCCTGCTCTTTGACATGGACGGAGTGCTGATCAGCTCGTTGGGGTCGGTGGAACGCAGCTGGCAGACGTGGGCCGAGCGGCACGGGCTCGACGTGCGGGAGACGATTAAGACGGCCCACGGAATGAGGGCGATTGAGACCGTGCGCGCGCTGAAGCCGGACGCTGATCACGCTGCAGAACTTAAAGTGATTGAGGATCTCGAGGTCGGCGACAACGATGGCCTCGAGGTGCTGGAAGGGGTTATGTCGATTTTGCAATCGGTACCGCAGCGGTTCTGGACGATTGTTACGTCTGCGACCGAACGGCTGGCGCGAAGCCGCCTGGCGTTTGCCGGAATTCCGGTGCCGCGGCATATTGTGACCGCCGATATGGTGGCCAATGGGAAACCTCATCCCGAGCCGTATCTCAAGGGGGCAAAGATTCTTGGAATCGCGCCGGCTGATTGTGTAGTGATCGAGGATTCGACTTCAGGGGCGAAGGCGGGGCATGCTGCCGGATGCAAGGTGCTGGCAACGACGTTCTCTCACAGCATCGGTCAACTTGCGGCGGCGGATTGGATTGTGGAATCGCTGGCAGGAGTGAAGATCACGATTTTGCCCGGGGATGAAGGCCTGGAGCTCGAGTTCACGCCGCTGAGGGGATGAAATGGCTGCAACCGGCTTCGTACCTGTTCTATATCGTCGCTGTTATGGTTGCCATTGGCATAGCCGTGATCAGCACCTTCTTCTCTGATTCGCTAAACGAGGATCGCGGAATCAGAGGGTGTTAGCGGTGATCGAAGGCG
The DNA here is from genome assembly GCA_049693715.1 of Acidobacteriaceae bacterium. Lineage (GTDB taxonomy): Bacteria > Acidobacteriota > Terriglobia > Terriglobales > Acidobacteriaceae > PALSA-350. The sequence continues at coordinate 2,232 of JBAVQC010000463.1, forward strand.
GAGAGCCGCTTCAAGATGGCTGCGGCTGTAGCTGTTTGCTGCAGAGCTTGCTGGGGACCGCGATCGCTGCCCTTGACAGTTTGCCCTGACGGATCGTCGATCGGAATGGCAGTCTGCGGGCTCGCGCCTTTAGCGGAAGCAGCCGAACCGCGATGAAGCAGTTGGGGTCCCCCATCACTGAGCGTGGACCGAGGAGCAGCGGTATTTGACGCGGTAGAAGAGTCAGCGGACTCGGGCGCCTCGCTCGGGTTCGCCACCGATAGCCCCGCGCTTGACAGACTTGATGCCCGCGCCAGCTTGCCTTTCCTGATGGTTTTGGCTCTGGTTTCTATTTTGCCTGGCGCGGTGCGCATTTCCGCTGCGATGGGCTGGACTATCTGGCGCTGAGCGTAGGTAAACAGGACCGCCAGGGAAGGCTCGACAGCGACGAAAGCGGCGAGCAGCGCCAGGCCACAAGCAACGCGGGACCAAACCAGCCATGGCGGTGAGTTCCTGGTTTCAGCCAGGATGGAGTGGACGCGTGCCTTCAAGTGTTCGGAGGATGCCGCGAAATCGATTCCCCAGTTGGTCGAGTTCTGCGCGGAGTGCAAACGCGCAAAATGGATCAGAGACTCGGCGTACCGGGCTCTCCTTGCAGGCGAGTCTGAGACCGTGGCAAGGTCGCACGCGAGTTCACGGTCAAATTGCATCCGGGTTACCGCATACCAGGCGGCGGGATGAAAGAACAGAAGCGAGCGACAGGCGATCGCGATCCCGTTCCAGACAAAATCCAGGCGCCGCACGTGATGCAACTCGTGGCGCAGGATATCTTCCAGATCGGAGTGATCCTGTTGGAGGCAAGTATCAGGGAGCAGGATGGTGGGGCGAATCCACCCGAATGTCGCTGGTGACGTAACCCCCGGCAACACCAATAGTCTTGAACGGCCGACACCCAGGCTGCCGGCAATGGGTTGAAACGCTGCCGCAACCTCAGCGGGCGGTTGACTGGTAAAGCCCAACACCCACTTCAACTGAATGTGCCTTTTGATATGGGTGATCAGCAGGTAGGTCAACACCAGCAGATAGGCAATGCCCATGACTCGCAGAGAAGCACCAAGAGGGAAGGCCCACGAACCCGGAATCTGCCAGACGCCCTGACTTACTACTTGAACCGGAACGGAGGAGGAAACGGCTGTCAAGTGACCACTTGTAAACAGCCCCTTGGCAAGAAAAAGCCAATACGCTGCCGAACCATACAGAAAACTCAACCAAACCAGGAATCTCCGGCCCGGAGAGTTGACCAACCGGCTCAGGATCAGACATACCCCGAAGGCAAGTGCCGTCTTCAGGACAAAGCCCGCAAGGGCGGTGACGATGCCCGGCAACAGGTCTGAATTCATGGCAGCCCTAAATTATTCGCGATCGCCCAGTTCATACCTCTTACGATACTCTCGCATCAACGACTCGAGCTCATCCAACTCCTTCCTTTTGATGGAACTGGATTCGAGCAGATTCACAAGCAGGCCGGCGGCGGAGCCGTGGAAGTTCCGCGAAACGAGGGCCTGCACAGAAATCTGATCGATGGCTTTTCTGGAAACAAGGGGTCGAAAGACAAACACCCGGCCTCGCGCCTCATGGCCGATGAATCCCTTATTTTCCATAATTCGGAGCAGAGTTTGTGTGGTCTTGTAATGCGGCCTCTCCTTTTCAGGATGAGCATTGACCACGTCGTCGACAGAACCTTCTTTCAGATCCCACAGGATCTGCAGAAGCCTCATCTCGGCCGCGGTCGGTACCGTGAGCTTTTCCCTTCCGCCCGTAGTCCCCGACGGTTTGTTTCGCATAGGTACCTCGATATATATCTTAACAATTTAAGATTACTCTAGTCTTGCAACTTTGAAACCTGAAGAAACCGATTTTACATGGATACGAGAGGGAGACCCGGGTTGGCTATTGTGGTTAATGGATGGGCGGATCCGTTCTGCCATGATGAGTGGGCGATGAGGGTCCAGAAGGCAAGTAAGCGGCGGCACTGCCTTGTAGCAGGGGGCCTGTTGTTGGGGTTGTTCTGCGGTTCCGCGGTTGGCCAAAGTACATCCGTTCAAATCCCAGCCAAGACTCTCCTGTCGATTCAGCTGCTGCAGCACGTTCCGATGAAGGTTGGCGAGCCGCTGGAAGGACGCCTGCTTTATCCCGTTTATGTTGATAACCAGATCGCCATTCCGGCAGGGGGTACGCTTCGCGGCACCGTTCTGCAACTTGATCCTGATCGAAGCCGCCGGATCCATGCGCGCCTGAGGGGGGACTTCACCCCTTTTCACATCCCGGTTGTACGTTTCGACGAAATGGTTCTGCCCGACGGAACCCTCGCGTCCGTGGTGAGCGATAGCGCCAAAGATGGCGCCCCGATCCTACGCTTGTCCCCTGCCCCCGGGGCGAAAAAGGCTTCGCTGGTTTCGCGGCAGATCGCGGCAGAAAAACAGCGGGTCAAAGATGCGGTGTCACAATTCACCGCGCCCGGCCGGGGGGACCGCCTGCTGCAATTTATCTATAGCCAGCTGCCCTATCATCCGGAACGGATTGAGACGGGGACGGCGTGGACGGTTGACCTTGCCCAGCCGCTCAATCTCAGGCTCACGGACGCAGGACCCGGGTCCCATGAGAAGCCGCCTGGACCATCCGCCGCCACCGAGTGGCGACTGCGCGCGTATCTGCAAGAGACCCTCAGCTCTGCCGAGAAAAAGCCCGGGGATACCTTCCAGGCGGTGGTCTCGGAGCCGGTGTTCGATGCCAAACATGAAGTGGTTGTCCCGCAGGGCTCGGTACTCGTGGGGGAGATCACCCAGACCAAACATGCTCGTTCCTTCGGGCGGCAGGGAAAGCTCCGTTTTCGCTTCCGGCAGTTGAAACTACCGACAGGGTTTATCCAACCCGTAGACGGCACGCTAGCAGGGGTGGATGCCAACAAAGCAGCTAACCTGCAAATCGACCCTGAAGGTGGAATAGCACCAAAGCCGCAAAACCGGGTGCTGCTTCCGCTGGTACTGACTTTTTTGGCTGGGCGCGGGCTGGACGACGATGGAAACCAAGCGGTGAATGGTGCGGTTGCGTCGAATGGTCTTGGGATTGTTGGCCGGATTGTTGGCATCGTTGCGAGTTCACGGAACGTTGCCGCGGGTATTGGTTTTTATGGGGCGGCGCTGTCCTTCTACGATCTTTGCCTGGCGCACGGCCACAACGTGGTTTTCACGAAGAATACGCGCATTGAAGTCACGACCAGGCCGGCTCGCAGCCCGATGAACACGCCGTCCCCCTCTCAGTGATCGGCCACGGCCTTGGCCTGCACCGCACGGCGCAAGGCAAATCGAGCCAGCAAGCGCGTCGAATCGAGTGTCGGCAGGGGTGAGTTGGTGTCATCCATGAGCAGAGGGATCTCAGTGCAGCCTAGAACAACGGCGTCGCAACCTTGGGTTTTCATCCTTTCGATCACTCGCTGAAAGGTGGTGACTGCTTCCGGTTTGAAGACGCCGTAGACCAATTCATCCATGATGATGCGGTCGATTTCTTCGCGTTCGTCCGGTTGGGGGCGCACATATTCCAGGCCGCGGGGGTTGAGTTTCTCAGGATAGACCTCGCTCTCCACCAGGTATCGGGTTCCGGTCAGACCGAGGCGCCGGAACCGGCGGCCCGCAGCCTGGGCCGCGACGGCATCGGCAATATGCAACCATTTCAGTGGCAGTTGCGCTTCGATGTACGGCAACGCCTGGTGGATGGTGTTATCGGGACAAATGAGAAAATCGGCGCCCATTTTAGCCAGCTTGTCGGCCGAGGAGAGCATCAGCCCGCCTACCCCCTGCCAGTCATCGCGGTAGATACACTTCATGTAATCGGCCAGCGAGTGAGTATGCATGGAGATCTCGGGGTGATCGTGGGGACCGAGAAGGTCCGCGCCTCCGGCGCATATAGTTCGATAACAGAGAGCGGCTCCTTCCGCAGAACAAGCGACGATACCGATATGTTGGGCCATCGATTGATTTTAAGATAAGAGCCATGCGCGTTGGTCATGCCATCGTACTTCTGGCTTCGAGTTTCCTTTCCCTGGCGCCTGGTGCTTACGGGGAGACGGGACGAGAAGGTTGGCTTCGATATGCCGCCCTGCCTCCGCAACTTGCCCGGCAATATAAGCTTCCTCACCGCATCGTCGCCGGCAGCCAGTCCGCGGTTGCCCAGAGTGCTGCGAGTGAGCTGGCGCGTGGGCTGCATTCGATGCTGGGTGCGAATCTCACGGTCGCCCCGGGTTTCTCTACAGAGGATGCATTTCTCCTGGGAACGCCGGCCGAGATACGGCATCTGCTCCCAACCTGGAAACCTGAGGCGCCGATTGCGCCTGAGGGCTTCTCTCTCTCGCAGTTCGCCGAGCAAGGTCATAACTACTGGGTGTTAGCGGGTGGGACCGATCGAGGAGTACTTTACGGTGTTTTCCGCATCCTGGAACAGGTTGCGCAACAGAAGTTCATCGCGGCGGACACGGAAGCACCTGCTTCGCCGATTCGCTGGGTAAACCAGTGGGACAACTTCGACGGCAGCATTGAGCGCGGGTATGGCGGGCGCAGCATCTTTTTCGATAACGGGCACGTGCGACCCGATCTTAGCCGGGTTTCGGAGTACGGCCGGTTGCTGGCGTCGGTCGGGATCAACGGCGCTACGGTAAACAACGTCAACGCCAATCTGCATACGCTCGATCCGGAGATGATCCGCGAGCTGGCGCGCATCGCGGATGCGTTTCGTCCGTGGGGCGTGCGGATGTCGCTTTCGATTGATCTTTCGAGTCCGCAGGTGGTGGGGCAATTAAATACGTTCGATCCTGTGAATCCCGCGGTCGCGGCGTGGTGGCGGAAGAAGGTGGACGAGATTTACCAATCCATTCCTGACTTCGCGGGCTTCGTCATCAAGGCCGACTCGGAAGGGCGTGTGGGCCCCTCGAAGTATGGGCGGACGCCGGCGCAGGCGGCCAATACGGTGGCGCGGGCTTTACGGCCGCACGGTGGCGTGGTGCTTTATCGCGGATTCGTCTACAACAATCATCTCGACTGGAATGACCTGAAGGCGGATCGGGCGCGCGCGGGGTATGACAACTTCCGCGCGCTCGACGGCTCGTTTGATCGCAACGTGGTGATCCAGGTAAAGCACGGGCCTATCGATTTTCAGGTGCGGGAGCCGGTGTCGCCGCTGTTTGCTGCACTGCGTCACACCAGCCAGGCGATCGAACTGCAGATCACGCAGGAGTACACCGGCCAGCAGCGGCACATGGTGTTTCTGGTGCCTATGTGGAAGGTCGCACTCGATACCGACATGCATGCGCAGGAGCGCTACACCCCGGTGAGTGAGATTGTCGAAGGCAAGAGCTTTCATCAGCCGCTGGGTGGTTTTGTCGGCGTGGCCAATGTTGGGCTCGACGCTAATTGGCTCCATCATCCGATGGCCATGGCCAACCTTTATGGCTTCGGGCGGCTGGCGTGGAATCCTGAGCTGACGACGGCTGAGATCATTGATTGCTGGACGCGGCTTACTTTCGGCAATGATCCGAAGGTCGTGTTTATCGTCAATGGGCTGCTCGAGAATTCGTGGCGGGTGTACGAGCAATACACGGGCCCGCTCGGGATTGGGACGCTCACGAATATTCTCGGGATTCACTATGGTCCAGGCATTGAGTCAGCGGAACGGAACGGGTGGGGGCAATGGTTCCGCGCGGATAAGAAAGGTATCGGCATGGACCGCACGGTGGCGACGGGGACTGGCTATATTGGGCAGTATCCACCTGAGCTGGCAAAGGTCTACGAGTCTTTGGACAATTGCCCCGACAGCCTGCTGTTGTTCATGCATCACGTGCCGTACGACCACGAGCTGCATAACGGAAAGACGTTGGTGCAGTATGTCTATGACTCGCATTATGAGGGTGCGGCTCTGGCCGGTTCTTACCCGACGCGATGGAAGATGCTTCGTGGCTTGATCGATGACCAGCGTTATTACGAAACGCTGGCGCTGTTCGAGTACGAGGCCGGCCATGCGGTGGTGTGGCGGGATGCGGTGACGGCTTGGTTCCAGAACATTTCCGGCATTCCCGATAAGCTGGGGCGGGTGGGGCATTATCCCGATCGCATTGAGGCGGAGTCCATGCAGGCGGATGGATACACAGTTGTTGATGTGTCGCCGTGGGAGACGGCTTCCGGGGGGAAGGCGGTAGTTTGCAATAGGCCTGGGGGGTGTTCGCTGACTACGAAACCTGGCCGGCCGGCGGGCACTTATTCCGTTGGTGTGCGGTACTTCGATTTGCGTACGGGTAAAGCTCAGTATGAGTTACTGATCAATGGCAAGTCTGTGGCGCATTGGACGGCGAATGATGCGCTGCCGCCGGCTGCGCTGGATGCGCATCTTGATGGGAGCACGAGCACGCTGTTTACGGTGACTGACGTTCAGTTGAAACCCAACGACACGCTGACTCTTCGCGGGATGCCTGATCATGGAGAGCCGGCTCCGGTGGATTACATCGAGTTGGAGGGGAAATAGAGGATTGGTCCGTGCCTCTGGGGCGGAAAAGGCGTCCCCGCCGCCCAGCAACTGCCCCCTCCCTCGGCAACGATCCTTCCTTTTCAAATACCCTCTCCTTTCTGTCATCCCGACCCGGATTTCCTGCTACGCTGCGCTGGACACGGCTGCGTGTGCGCCTTTCTTTTAAGGAAAGGCGCATGAGGTTCGCCAACGCCACCAACACCAACAGGAAATCCGGGGGAGCGAAGTCGAGGGATCTGCAGTTCAGCGGACCCTTCCTGGAAATGTTTTCGACAGCCGTTCTACTCCCTCTACTCCCGGAGGACGGCTTTGGTCAGGTTGCGGGGATGGTCGACGTCGATCCCGTTTTGAATGGCCAGTTGGTAGGCGAGCAGTTGCAGAGGAACGACCTCGAGCATGGTGGCTAACATGTCTTCGGTTTTGGGCACCTCGATGCAGTGGTTGGCCAAGGCAGCGGCTTCCTCATCTCCTTCCGTGGCAATTACCAAGATGGTTGCGCCCTGCGCCCTCATGTCCTTCATCAACTGCAGCACTTTGCGATAACGGAGCATGGCATCGGGATCGGAGGGATCTCGAGTAGCCAGCACGACCAAGGGTGCGTCGGGGCTTACCAGGGCGTTCGGGCCGTGCTTCAACTCTCCCGCCGGATAGCCTTCCGCCTGAAGATAGGCTGACTCTTTCAGCTTCAACGCTCCTTCACGGGCAATTGCATAGTGGACACCGCGGCCCAGATACAGAAAGGCGCGCGAGCTCTTCAGGGAAGGCGCCAGGCCGGCAATCTGTTGCTGCCATTTTTTGAGCGCAGGTTCCAGCAGACCGGGCAACTGACGCAGGTCCTCAGTGTGGCTCTCGACCGTGGGCGTGGTCATTCTTCCCCGAATGCGTGCCAGGTAAAGGGCCAGCGAGTAGAGAACCGCGAGTTGGGTGGTAAAGCTCTTGGTTGCTGGAATCGCTTTTTCCGGCCCGGCGCAGGTTGGCAGGGACGCGTCGGCTTCCGTCGCCATGCTGGAGCGAGGATTGTTGGTGATGGCCAGCGTGGGTAATCCGCGCGACTTGGCCTCGCGCAGGCCAGCCAGGGTGTCGGCCGTTTCGCCGGATTGTGAAATGACGAGGACACCCGGATCCTGAATGGTGTGGGTGGAACGATAGACGTACTCGCTGGCATACTCAACATCGACAATCAGGCCGGCGAGATCTTCCAGCATGATTTCGGCCGCAAGGCCGGCGTGGCGGCTGGAGCCGCTGGCGGCGATCACCAGCCGCGACCGGGAACCCAGCGCGTCGGCGACCGGTTGAAAAACATCCGTCGCAAGTTTGCCGTTGGGGGCATAGCGCTCGATGGTGTCGGCGAGCGCCTTCGGCTGCTGGTAAATCTCACGCAGCATCTCCTGCTCGAAAACGGTGGCAGTAGTCATTAAGGGCAATCGTATACCAGATAGAATCGTTGAGCGTGAGGTCTCATTTGCTCCGGATTGTCTCGATGACTCTGTTGCTCGGCTGTCTTTTCGCGGAGGCCATTTACGCCCAGGCTCCGCTGCGCTTGATGCCCGTGCCAGCCCAGGTTAAACCAGGTGACGGCGAGTTTCTGATCACCAACGGGTTCGGCATCGCACTCGAAGGGTTTCAGGAGCCCCGGCTGGATCGGGCAAAACAACGCTTTTTGAATATGCTTTCGAAGCAGACGGGGATCCCGCTATGGCGCGAGGCGGTGCTCAACCAGCCGTCGTTCTTTGTCACTACCAAGGGGGCGAGCGCAGCGGTACAGCAAGTGGATGAGGATGAGTCATATCATTTGCAGATTACGGCCACCGAGGTTCATCTCGAAGCGGCTAATCCGCTGGGTGTGCTGCATGGTCTGCAAACCTTTCTGCAACTGGTCGGCATCACGCCGAGAGGGTTTGCGGTTCCGGCGATGACCATTGAAGATCAGCCGCGATTTCCGTGGCGGGGGCTGATGCTGGATGTGGGCCGCCACTTCCAACCGCTCGACGTGGTGTATCGCACCCTGGACGGCCTGGAAGCGGTAAAGATGAACGTCTTCCATTGGCACCTCTCAGAGGACCAGGGCTTCCGAGTGGAGAGCAAGATTTATCCCCTGCTGCAGGAGAAAGGCTCCGACGGTCTTTTCTATACCCAGGAACAAATTCGCAACGTGATCGAGTACGCACGCGACCGGGGCATTCGCGTGGTGCCGGAGTTTGATATGCCGGGGCATGCCACGGCGTGGTTCGTGGGCTATCCGGACCTGGCCAGCGGATCTGGCCCCTATCGCATCGAGCGCAAGTGGGGCGTGTTCACCCCCGCGATGGACCCCACGCGGGACAGCACCTACACCTTTCTCGATGCCTTCATCGGCGAGATGACTGCTCTTTTTCCTGACGCCTACTTCCACGTTGGCGGAGATGAGTGCAATGGCAAGGAATGGGACAAGAACCCGCGCATCCAGCAGTTCATGAAGGACCACGCGATCAAGGACAATGCGGCGCTGCAGGCCTATTTCAGCGCCAAGGTGCAGAAGATTGTCGCCGCACACGGGAAGATCATGGTGGGATGGGACGAGGTGCTTCAGCCGGGCACTCCGAAAGATGTGGTGATCCAGTCGTGGCGTGGTCCGCAGTTTGTTGGCGAGGCGGTGAAGGGCGGTAACCGCGCCTTGTTGTCGGCCGGCTACTATATCGACCTGAACCAGTCCGCAGCGGAACACTATGCGGCTGATCCCGAGGGTGCCGGGCCGACGACACCCGGCGATGAAGACAGCAAGAGAGTCGACAAGGGAGTACTTGGTGGCGAAGCGACGATGTGGTCTGAGTTTGTGACCCCGGAGAATGTCGATAGCCGCATCTGGCCGCGGACGGCGGCGATTGCAGAACGCTTCTGGTCGCCGCGCAATACCCGCGATGTGGAATCAATGTACGCGCGGCTGGCGCTCATCTCGCAAAAGCTGAACTACTATGGACTGCAGCATAATTCCAGTTATCCAGCGATGTTGAACCGCATGACGGGCGAGCCGGATCCGCTGCCGCTGCGGGTGTTCGGCGACGTGATGCAGCCCCCTCGCCTTTACGCGCGCGAACAACTGCGCGAGTACGACGCCTTTTCGCCGCTGAACCATATGATCGATGCGGTTCCTCCGGAAAGCGACACGGCGCGGCAATTTCTCGATATGGTGAACCGTATCGTCGCCGGCAAGGCGTCGCGGGAGGATTGGGAGCAGGCGCTGGAATGGCTGGTGCTATGGCGCGACAACGATGCGCAGCTTCAACCGCTATTGCCCAAGTCTAAATTGACGAAGGAACTGGCGCCGGTTTCAACCAATTTGCATCTTGTCTCGCAGGCCGGGCTGGACGCGATCGGCTACCTGCGTGAACACCACCACGCACCGCCCGCCTGGAAGACGAAGGAGATAGCCTTTCTAAAGCAGTCGGAAAAGCCGCAGGCCGTGCTGCTGAACATGGTCGCTCCCGCAGTCTTGAAACTGGTGCAAGCCACCCCTTAAGGATTGAAACATGACAGTAACAAGATCGATTGAGAATCCAGACTATGAGTAATGGCCGTTGGGTGCTTTTGATTGCCAGTGAACTGGGTGGGACGAACTCGGTGTCGGACCGGGCCATGGATCGCCTGTGCGGTGCGATCACGGAAGAAGGCTACGAGGTCATCCGGACATCGACCCCGGAAGATGGGCTTTCGATGGTTCAATCGGATCCGTCGTACAGTGCCATCCTGCTGGACTGGGATCTGGAGCAGGAACATCAGTTTGATGAACGCGCGGCGCTGAAGATTATTCGCGCTGTCCGGCGCAGAAACAAGAAAGTGCCGATCTTCCTGATTGCGGACCGGACGCTGGTGAGCGAGCTGCCGCTCGAGGTGATCAAGCAGGTCCACGAATACATTCATCTCTTCGGAGATACGCCTGCCTTCATTGCCAACCGGGTGGATTTCGCCGTTGACCGCTACGATGAGCAGCTTTTGCCTCCCTATTTCCGGGAGCTCAAGAAGTACACCGATCAGGGCGCTTATTCGTGGGACGCGCCGGGACACATGGGTGGCGTGGCTTTTCTGAAGCATCCGGTGGGCATGCAGTTCCATCGTTTCTTCGGCGAGAATCTGCTGCGCGCCGATCTGGGCATCTCCACCTCATCGCTTGGTTCGTGGCTTGACCATATCGGTCCTCCGGCAGAGTCGGAGCGGAATGCGGCGCGTATCTTTGGCGCGGACTGGACCTTTTATGTTCTGGGCGGATCCTCGACTTCGAACCAGATTATTGGCCATGGGATTATTGGTAACAACGACATGGTTCTGATCGACGCCAACTGCCACAAGTCGATCTGCCACTCGCTTACGGTGACGGGCGGCCGGCCGGTGTACTTCAAACCCACCAGGAATGGTTATGGGATGATCGGCCTGGTGCCGCTGCGGCGCTTCTCCCCGGATTACGTCAAACAGTTGATCGCAAACAGCCCATTCAGCGCCAAGGCGACTTCTCAGGAACCTACCTATGCGGTGGTTACCAACTCTACCTATGACGGGTTTTGTTATGACGTGCAGCGGGTGACCAGCGAACTGGCGCGCAGTGTCCCGCGCCTCCACTTCGACGAGGCTTGGTACGCCTACGCCAAGTTCCATGCCATTTATCGTGGACGCTTTGCCATGGATGTGCCGGAAGATATGCCCAACCGGCCGCTGCTGTTCGCGGTACAGTCCACGCACAAGATGCTGGCTGCTTTCTCGATGGCGTCGATGATTCACGTGAAGCTGAGCGACCGGGCCCCGCTCGATTTCGACCAGTTCAACGAGTCGTTCATGATGCACGGGACGACCTCTCCGTTCTATCCCATGATTGCGTCGCTGGATGTGGCCACGTCGATGATGGACGAACCCGCCGGGCCGACGTTGATGTACGAGACGATTCAGGATGCGATCAGTTTCAGGAAAGCGATGTCTTCGATCGCTCACCGGCTGCGCTCCACCAATGGGGAAGAATGGTTCTTCAGGATTTACCAGCCGGATATGGTTACCGATCCGACGACCGGAGCGGCGGCTCTTTTTGAAGAGACGCCGGACTCATTGCTGATCAATTCCCCCACTTGCTGGACGCTCAAGCGGGAAGAAGACTGGCATGGATTCCTGGACGATGACATTGCCGAAGACTATTGCATGCTTGACCCGACCAAGGTCACTATCCTCATGCCGGGTATTAATTCGCGTGGAGAATTGGCGGATTGGGGCATTCCGGCGGCGATTCTCACCGAGTTTCTCGATGCTCGGCTGGTGGAGATTGCCCGGACCGGCGACTACACGGCGTTGATCCTGTTTTCTGTGGGCACCAGCAAGGGCAAATGGGGTAGTTTGCTGGAAACGTTGTTTGAATTCAAGCGGCTCTACGATAACGAGGGAACGCTGTACGAAGCGTTGCCGGATTTGGTCGCGGAACACCCGCTGCGCTACCGGGACATGACGCTGAAGGAGCTGAGCGATGAGATGCATGCGGCCATGGGGCAGTTGAACCTGACGAATCTGCTTCACCAGGCGTGCGACGTGGATCCCGATCCTGTGCTGACCCCGGCGGAAACGTATCAAAAACTGATACGTAACGGCACAGAGAAGGTGCGCATTTCCGAGATGGCGGGGCGGCTGGCCGGGGTGATGCTGGTTCCTTACCCACCGGGCATTCCCGTTCGCATGCCGGGAGAGCGTATGGGAAATGCCGACAGTCCCATCATTCGTCTTTTGCTGGCGCTGGAGAAGTTTGGCAAGCAGTTTCCCGGGTTCGAGCGCGAAGTTCATGGCATTGAACTCGGTACCGACGGGGAGTACTGGATGCGGAGCGTGATCGAATCCTCTGGCCCGGCAAATGGGAAGAAAGCGGCCTCACCAGCTCGAAATACGAAACGCCGAGCGAAGAAGGCGGCTGCTTCCGCTTCAGTCCCGAAAGGGACGATCTGAGTTTCATGCGCGGGGGAGAAAAGCTGAGGTCGCGGGTTGAGACTCGCTCCCTCAGAGGCTATTGCATGCGGCAGGTCATGTCCTCCTGGAGATTGAGCTGCCGAGCGCTGGACCGAGCCTAAACAGAAAGGGAAAGAGCGCCGCAGGGGCTAAAGCCCTCGTTATTTGCGGCTTTTACGGCACGACTGAAGTCGTGCCCTGATACAAAGCGTTTTTTGAAATTGGCTCTCGATAAACTGACTCGGACATTAGTTTTGCAGGCATCAATGATGCGGGACCTCTTGGCAGTGGTTTACCTACGACCTAAAGGTCGTACCCTTCAAAATAGAAGCGGTCGTGGGGGCTGCGCCCCGTCGTTATCAGCCCACGTACGCTCAGGCGAACGAGGGGCACCCGTCCGATTTCCTTTAACTTTGGATCGCTCGTTCAGGATTGTAGGTTAGTCTTGGCAGTGCGTCCCAATGCCCAGTCTCAGCACTCCATCGCAGCTCAATTTGCCCAGGCGCCGTTGGCGCATCGCTTTTCTGCTTGGCGTCGGGGTGTTGGTCAATTACTTCGACCGGGTCAACCTGTCGGTGGCCCATGCGGCTCTCATCACTACCTTCGCCATCTCCAATGTCCAGTTCGGCTATCTTTCTGCTGCCTATAACTGGACCTATACGCTGTGCCAGCTTCCTGTCGGTGTGGTGCTGGATAAATTTGGCGTGCGGCGAGTGGGGCGGGTCAGCACTTTCATTTGGAGCGTCGCCTCCTTCGCAGCCGCCATTACGCCGAGCTTAGGCGGTTTTTTCGCCGCCCGCCTGTTGCTGGGCATAGGAGAAGCTCCCACATTCCCAGCCAATGCGAAAGCCATCGGCTATTGGTTTCCCGCGAAGGAGCGAAGTTCGGCGACTTCCATCTTCGACGGCTCGGCAAAATTTGCATCGGCAATCGGCGTGCCGCTGATTGGCTTGCTGCTGCTAAAGGCCGGCTGGCGATGGAGCTTTGCCGCAACCGGCTTGCTCAGCTTCCTGTACTTCGTGCTCTTTTACCGCGTATATCGTGATCCCGTGGATGACCCGGAACTCACGGCGCAGGAGCGCGACTACATCCTGGAGAAAGACGCCACGACTCCGGCTTTGCCGGTGGAAACCGCTTCCCTCGGGTACCTGGTCCGGCAGCCCAAAGTGATTGGTATTACCCTGGGTTTCGGGGCCTATAACTACGTCTTCTACCTGCTCCTCACCTGGCTGCCGAGCTATCTCTCCTCTGCCCTGCACATAGATCTTCTGCACTCATTCCTCTACACCGGTGTGCCCTGGTTGATTGGCACGGCGAGCGAATGGTTGATCGGGGGATGGCTGGTGGATCGTCTGCTGGAACGGGGATGGAATGCCAGCCGGGTGCAGCGCACAGTGCTGATCGGCGGCACGTCCATGGGCCTTGGCATTGTCGGGGCAGCCTACTCGCAGACGGCTACCAGCGCGTTGATCTGGATCAGTATTTCGCTCGCCGGACTTTCCGCTGCGTCGGCCGTCGGCTGGTCTGTGCCCTCTCTGATTGGCCCGCGAGGGAGCGTGGGCACGCTGGCCGGTATTCAGAATTTTTCCAGCCAGGTCTCAGGCATTGTGGCGCCTATACTGACAGGCTACTTGGTGACCGCGCGTCACTCCTTCGGATGGGCGTTTGGCGTGGCGGGCATTTACTTGTCGATTGGCATTTCGGCCTACATCTTTTTGTTGGGCCGGCTGGAAAGAATACCCGCCCAACCTCAGCGAGCAGGGTAGTCTTTGGTTTCGCCGGTGCGCGAGTTGAATACCTTAAAGCTTCCGTTGGGACTGACCGTCAACTTCAGGTAGTTGGCTACATCCGGCCCGGTGGGATTCGCGATGTACTGCGCCGCGGTGTTGTGGCTTCCGGCTTCGTCGGAGAAATGAAGTTGCCAAAGCGTCTCGAGGCCAGGCGCTTTTGCCAGGGTCTCAAAGGTCGGGGTGGAGCCGCCCTTCTTCGCCCCATTGTTCATGATGGCAATGCGCGGCGCGATCGCATCCACCAGCGCGGGGCTCGAACTCTGGAATACTCCATGATGCGAGACCACCAGGATGTCTACCTTGCCCAGCCTATTTGCCGGGCACATAAACTGCATTTCCTTGTCCCAGGTGAGATCGCCCAGATCCAGAATCCTGGTCTTGCCAAAAGTGAATAGAGTGCCCAGGGAGCGAGCATTATCGGTCTGGTCTTCCGGCCTGGTCTCGGAGTCCTTGCAGTAGGCGTTGGGCTGTCCAGCGCCGGGCAGGGCGTGGTTGAGCAGCTCGCCGTTGGAGCTGATCACGACCGCCTTGATCCCCGGTATCGGTAAAGCATCTCCAGGCTTGGGCGTTATGTGGCCGTAGTGACCGTTCGCCAGCAGCGCCTGATAAGCCGGATAGGCTTTCTTGGTGGTGGAATCGGTGGGGCTGTCGGGGCCGTGATCGATGAACGTGCCTACCGGCATGCGCGCCAGGAGCTCAGGGAGACCGCCAACGTGGTCGGCGTGATAGTGGGTCAGCAGCAGATAATCGATCTTGCTTACACCCGCATCTTTGGCTGCGGCGGCAATGCGGCCAGCGTCCAGTCCGTTGTTCCCTGCCCATCCGGTATCGATCAGCAGCGACTTTCCTGCCGGCGTGACAAAGAGCGTCGATTGACCGCCGTCGACGTCGATGAAGTAGACCTGCAAATCATGGCTCGCAGCTTTCGCCTGATGCGCAGCGCCCAGTGTGAGCCATGCCAATACCGCAGCTTGCAGATACTGCGCCTTTGATTTACGCACTGGGATCGAGCACCACCTTCATGAGATTTGGCTCGCCTGCGTGCAGCCGCTCGAACCAGCGGGGACCGTCCTTCAGTGGAGCGACCGCGGTGATCAATGACTTTACCTTGATCTTTCCGTTGGCCAGCAATTCCATCGCCTGAGGATACTCACCGGAAGAAGCACATGAGCCCTGAAGACGAATCTGGCGGGAGACGACTGCCTGCAAGGGAATCTTGACCTCGGGAGAAATATTTCCGATGAGCGTGACGGTTCCTCCCTTGCGGACGCTGGCTATCGAGGCAGCGATGGTTTCCTGTCGACCTACGGCTTCGAGGACCACGTCCACGCCTCGACCCTCGGTCTGGCGGAGGATTTCCTTCACCAGGTCGTTGCCGGAAAGCAGCAGTGTTTCGTCGGCGCCGATACTTTTGGCCGTTTCCAGGCGGGTGCGATCGATATCCGCCACCAGCACTTTGGGGGCTCCCGCGGCTTTCGCCGCCTGGAGCGTCAGCAGACCAATCATGCCCGCGCCGATGACGAGTGCCGTCTCACCACCCTTCATTTCCGAGACGCGCACGGCGTGCAGCGCCACCGAGACGGCTTCGAGCATGGCTGCCTCTTGAAACTCGAGCGCTTCCGGCAGATGGTAGGCGATGCGTTGGGGCACCACCACGTACTCCGCGAAGGCGCCTGCGCGGCGGTAGTCTCCGCACGAAACCCCGACTACCTGGCGGTTGTTGCAGAGGTTGATCTCACCCTGACGGCAGAATTCGCACTCACCGCAATAAACCGTGGAGTCGAAGGTCACTCGATCGCCGGCTTTGAATTTGCTTACACCAGGGCCAGTCGAGGCTACCACTCCGGCTGCTTCATGTCCCATGACTATGGGTGGAATTCGCCTACCGGAGGTGCCGTCGTAACCGTGAACGTCGCTGCCGCAGATACCACAGGCGGCCACACGCACCAGGATCTCGTCCGGACCAGCCTCAGGTGCTGGAAGATCGGCAAGGTCAAGCTGGTTATATTGCGAAAGGAGCAGTGCTTTCATAGAGCTTAAGGGTACATGGTTGGTAGCCGCATCCTCAAGCAAGGGCCCGGTAAGCCATGTACGATAGTTCTACCGCCGGTCCCCCATGAGTACACGCAGTCTTAAACGCAGACTGATTGCAGGTTTCGGCGCCAACACCTTCAGCCGGCTCTCCACGACACTCACCCAGATTTTTTCTGTTCCCATTTTCCTCAGTCACTGGGGAGTCCACCTGTACGGCGAGTGGATCCTGCTGAATACCATCCCCAGTTATCTCGGCCTTAGCGACGTGGGCTTCGGCAGCGTGGCCGGCAACGAGATGACCATGCTGGCGGCGGCGCAGGATTTCGACCAGGCCCTGGTGGTTTTTCAAAGCGTATGGGTGCTCACTACGGTCATTACCAGCCTGCTGGGGCTGCTGCTGATTGCCACTGTGTGGTTACTTCCGTTAGGCGCGTGGCTGCATATGCATGCCATCAGCGGAGGAGACGCCAGGCTGATTGTTTTGCTGCTCGGGCTGGCGGTTCTGTTGGGCATGCAGGAGACCCTGTTTCAGGCGGCTTTTCGTTGCGTGGGCAAATATCCACTGGGGACGATGGCCAAGAGCGTGGTGGTGCTGGCGGCCTTCCTGAGCACCATGGTCGGCGTGGGACTCCACCTGGGGCCGGTTCCCGTCGCGGTGTTGTATGTGGCGGTAAATGCTGTGGGTGTGTTTGCCTTGTGGATTCTGCTCAAGCGCGAGGTGCCCTGGATCCGGTTCGGTATCCGGCACGCGCGGTGGGCGGTCATTAGCCGTCTCACCGGACCGGCGATTTCCTTCATGAGTTTCCCGTTGGTGAATGCCCTGAACCTGCAGGGAATCCTGGTGGTGATTGGCTATGTGATGGGTCCTATTGCAGTGGTGACCTTCAATACGGCGCGCACTATCTCTCGCAGTGCCGCCCAGGGGATGAATCTGATCAACAACTCGATTTGGCCGGAGATGTCTGCGGCCTTCGGTATAGGCGCCATGGATGTGGCGCGAATGCTGCACCGGCGTGCGTGCCAGATTTCGCTGTTACTGTGCCTGAGCATCACCCTGGGGGTCGCATTTCTGGGCGATTGGATTTGGAAGATCTGGACCGTGGGCAAGGTCCCGACGGACCCGGTGCTGCTGAACATCATGCTGTTGCAAATGGTGGTTTCGGCGTTTTGGTTTACCAGTTCGGTGGTGCCGATGGCTATCAACCAGCACCAAAGGATGGCGCGGGCGATGCTGACCGCCACTTGCCTGGCGTTGGCGCTCGCGTGGGTGTTGATGCACGTGCCGGCGCTCGGCCTGCGCGGCGCCGCGATCGCACTGGTGGCGGGAGATCTGGTTACCGCGGTTTATGTGTTGCGGGAGAGCCTGCGATTATTGGATGACAACCTGGGCGACTTTGCCCGGAGCATGTTGGATTTGTCGCTGCTACAGCGGTTTTGGAGAAGACCTAAGTTGCCTCTTGGTAACGAGGAATCGTGAGAAAGAAGGGACCCGCTCCCCGAATCCAGGACCCGGCCAGGATCAGGCCTCGATACCCCTTTTCAGTCGTCCCAGCGCTGGCTACGGGAAGACGCATACTGATCACGGTTGAATGAGCAGAACTTATGGCGGTCCTCCACGCGTAACTTTTTTGAGGATTGTAGCGCTTACGCGGGGAGGACGCTGAACGGCTTTTTTAGATCTTTTCGGCAGACTCCGGGACGACCGCGGCTGCGGCCTGGAAGCCTATTTTGGAGTGGGTTCCGTCGCAGAATGGCTTGTTGGTCGATGCGCCGCAGCGGCAGAGAGAAACGGCGGGCTTGCCCGTAAGATCGATTGGATTACCGTCAGTGTTAACTAACTTGATCGGACCTTCTACGCGAAATGGTCCGTTTGGTCGCACCGTGATGGTTACTTCACCCTCAGCCATGAGCACCCCAGTTCAAAGATATGAGTTCGCATTTGAGTCTAGCAGCCGGCGACACAGAAACTAATCGCTGGCCATGTTCTGGGTGGCTTTGGGTTCCTCGTTGGGGGGTTTTGGCTGCGGCTCCTGTATGTTTCCCGGAGTCCCTGTGGTGGAGCTGGTAACCGGCCCGACCGTGTTCGAGCTTTTGCCGACCTTCTGGCCTTTCCAGCCGGTTGAACTGACATTTTGCGCCGTGCTGCCGGTTTCACAACCCAGCACTAACCCGCAAGACATAAGCAACAAGAGGACGGACGCTCTGAACATGATTTCTCCTTGAAGGCGATTTTATATGGAGATTGAGATTTGCAGGCAAGTACGGGGAGGAGAAGCGCAGGGGGGAAACTGAAAGAAAAGGCGACGGAAAGCCGCCTTTTCCTTCAGATAGCTAATTGGTTTCTTGCTGGCTAAAAATTACAGAACCTGAACGTTCTCTGCCTGCCAACCCTTAGGGCCTTTGGTTACGTTGAACTGAACCGCCTGGCCTTCTTGAAGAGTGCGGAAGCCGTTTGCTTGAATTGCTGTGTGGTGCACGAAAACATCCTCACCATTTGCACGGCTCAAAAAGCCGAACCCCTTGGCATCGTTGAACCATTTCACTGTACCTTGTTCCATTGTGTTTCTTCCTTAGTAACGAGATGACGCTGAATTCAATCGGGGTATCTTCAGGCGGTGCGGACTCCTAAAGCAGAACGAACTGAGAACCAAAATCGTATTCGACGCTC
>JBAVQC010000464.1:0-15029 GCA_049693715.1 Acidobacteriaceae bacterium
GTTTGGCCCCGGCCCTACGGGCCTGTTTCAGTTCTGCGATTCGTTTTCGCGTTCTCACGTAAGGGTTAAATAGACCGTCTCTGTCCCAACCGCGAATCCTGGGAGCCCTTACCCCCGGACTTCCAGCGGCACTGGCAGATGAATGGAGTGCCGCGCCTCCGGCGCTCATAATCTTCGGATCCGTCTCCCAGCCCTTCCGGGCTGGGCTGATGTTTGGCACCGGCCCTACGGGCCTGTTTCAGTTCTGCGATTTATTTTCGCGTTCTCACGTAGGGGCTAAATAGGCCGTCTCTGTCCCAACCGCGAATCCTGGGAGCCCTTACCCCCGGACTTCCGCTCAATCTTGCGGGGCATCACGCCCGTTTTTCGAGAGATGTGGGCAACTGTGAAATTTTCCTTTGCCCTGCGCGAGTGGAAATGCACTCAATCTGCATCTATACGCACGTGACCATACCAAACACGGCCTATTCCGAATCCGCGGCAGGCAGCCCTCACCCGCCACCCAGCCCCGGCTTAGTTCGCTTAATTCGCACATTTTTGCAAAAGCTCCTCGTGCCCGCGCGAGATGGGCAGGTTTGGTATTCACCCTCAGGGCTCTATAATCCGCTGGTGGCATGAGCAAGCCGGCGCAAGAAGAGAGGCAGCGGGTTTCCCGCTTGATTCTGACGGGTTTCATGGGCGCCGGAAAGTCCACCGTTGGCGCGATTCTGGCCCGGGATCTGGGCTGGCGGTTCCTCGATCTGGACCAGGTCATCGAGGCCAACAGTCAGCGTACCGTTGCGGAGATCTTCCGCGATGATGGCGAGGCGGAGTTTCGCCGGCTGGAACGGCAAGCAGTACAGCAGTTGAGCCATGACCAAGAAGTTGTGCTGGCACTCGGCGGGGGCACGGTGGAAGACGACTCGACACGATCTCTGTTGATCCATTCGCCCGGCAATTGCCTGGTTTTTCTGGACGCCGAATTGCCTGACCTGCTCGCGCGCTGCGCGGTAGAAGGGAAAGTCCGCCCTTTGCTGGCGGCGCCGGAAGCCCTGGCGGCACGTCATACCCTGCGCCTGCCGCACTACCGCGCAGCCCACGTCACGGTCACGACGACAGGCCTGGCGCCACGGGAAGTGGCCGATCGACTTTTGGCGGACGTTTCCCTGCAATGGCTGATTGAAAGAAGAACGAGGCAGGTGCCGCATGGTGAGTGACGGGGGCGTAGAGCGCGTGGAGACGGCGCGAACCCGTTCAGCCCGCGGCAATGTCGTTTTTGCCTTTGCCATCGCTTTGGCTCTGGCGACCGCATACCTGATGCGGGAGATCCTGATGTTGCTTTACGTAAGTGCTCTCTTCGGCGTCGTCCTCTCCCCGATTATCCGAGCGATTACCCGCCTCCACGTCGGAAAGTGGCATCCCGGCCGAGGACTCGCGATCTTCCTCCTGTTGCTGAGCCTGGCGGCGGCGGCGACCCTGTTTTTCGCCTTCGCTTTGCCGCCCGTGTTACGCGACGTGCAAGCCCTGGTTGCGGAACTGCCCACGCGCGGTCCGCAGTTGCTCGATCAGCTGCATAGGGTTCCCTTCGTCTCTCACTTGAATCTCTCCGGCATCAACAGCAAACTGCAGGGATTTGCGTCCAATTTCGCGGAGTATTTGTTCCTCTCTCTCAGCGGCTGGGCCGGTAAGCTGGCCGACCTGGGCGCCGTCCTGTTTCTCACCGTGTACTTCATGCTGGAAGGCGACGAGGCCTACCACTGGGTGCTTTCCTTTTTTCCCGGGCACGCCCGGGAACGGCTGGATCGAACGCTGCTCCGGGCCGATGCGCGGATGGGCAAATGGCTGGTGGGGCAGGGCGGACTCATGCTCATCCTCGGCCTGTGCAGCCTCATCGTGTTCGTTCTGCTCAAAATCCGTTATGCCTACGCCTTGGCAGTGTTGATGGGAGTTTTGAACATTATCCCCATCGTCGGCGCCATGGTCTCGATGGCCCTGGTGTTGCTCGCGGCGGCCACCGATTCCTGGGAAAAGGTGGCGGGGGTGGCGATTTTCTACGCTATTTACGCCCAGGTTGAGACCTCTTACCTGACCCCGCGCATCATGAAGAGCAGCGTTGATCTTTCCGCGCTGGGAGTTCTGGTTGCGTTGCTGATGGGATCAAAGCTGGCCGGAGTCGTCGGAGCCATGATCGCGGTGCCCACGGCGGTCCTGATTTCGGTGCTGATCCAGGAATACCTGGTGCAACATGATGAGCCGGAACGGCCAACTCTGGAAGGCGCACCATAAGAGACGCTTAAATTGATGGCGCGTCTGGCTCCGGCGCGTGCTTGCTATCATGAAGGGAGCCGCGTCGATGAATTCTAACCAGCCGCAACCCAGGATTTCGCTCCCATGACCCCAGCCGCCCATGTCGTTGACCGAGTCCCGGCTGGAGATGTGCCCGGGCTCGCGGTGTCCGCGGCGCCGGTTCGACACTCCCTTTGGGCGGATCACCAGGAGCTGTTCAAGGTCCGGGTGACCTCGATGGTGGTGCTCACCGCTTGGGCCGGCTTTTACCTGGGATCGATGCGTTCGGGCATCACCAGCATTCATTGGGGCCTGGTCCAGGCACTTTTTGGCATTACGCTGGTCTCCTGCGGCGCGAGCGTGCTGAACCAGGTGATCGAACGCAGGACCGACGCGAAAATGACCCGGACTGCGCAACGCCCCCTGGCTACCGGCCGCGTGGGACCGCTTTACGGCCTGGTGCTGGGCCTGGTGTGTTTTGCCGCCGGAGCCGTGGTGCTGGCCTGGTACACCAACCCGGTGACAGTGATGCTGACCCTGCTGACGGGGTTCAGCTATGTCGCGATTTACACCCCGCTCAAGCGCTACACCACACAGGCTACTTTCATTGGGGCATTTCCGGGGGCCATGCCTCCGCTGCTGGGCTGGACCGCCGCGCGGGGGGTGATTGAGTGGCCGGCCGTAGCCCTGTTTGCCATTCTTTTCGTATGGCAGTTTCCCCACTTCATGGCCATCGCCTGGCTTTACCGCGAAGACTATGCCAAAGCCGGGATTCGCATGCTGCCGGTAGTGCAGCCCGATGGCTGGTCCACGGCTTGCGAAGCGCTCATTTATGCGCTGCTGATGATCCCGGTCAGCGTTGTACCGTTTTACCTCCACCTGACCGGGCGGTTCTACCTGGTCACCGCGGTGGTGCTGGGTTTGGTTTACCTCGCCTACACGATTCGCTTTGCCCGCATTACCCGGGCGATCACCACCGCAGAATCGCGGAAGTATGCGCGCGATCTGCTGCGGGCCAGTGTTATCCACCTGCCGCTGCTGCTCACGGTGATGATGCTGAACGCAACCGGGAGGAGATAAGCGCATGGCTACCCTGAGCGAACATCTGGCAGCGAACATCCGTTCCGGTGATCCTGGCGAGGTGATGCCGATTGAATTGGATCGGCTCTCGCATAACTACGGTGATCGCCTGGCGCTCGACAACCTGAGCTTTGCCGTGCAACCGGCAGAGATTTTCGGGTTGCTCGGCCCCAATGGCAGCGGCAAGACCACGTTGTTTCGCATCCTCTCGACCTTGATGGTGCCGAGTGGCGGAGTGGCCCGGATCCGGGGGTTCGATGTGGCGCGCGAACCGAACCGGGCGCGGCAGCAAACCGGCATCGTGTTTCAGGCAAGGAGCCTGGACCTCAAGTTGACGGTGGCCGAGAATCTGAAACACCAGGGACACCTATACGGTTTGCGGGGCGGGACGCTCAAGACCCGCAGCGAAGAAGTGCTGCGCCGGGTGGGGCTCAGCGACCGCGCAAAAGATTATGTGGAAACCCTTTCCGGCGGTATGCAGCGGCGGGTTGAGCTGGCCAAGGGCCTCATCCACTCACCGGCAGTGCTTCTGCTGGATGAGCCGTCCACGGGCCTGGATCCCGGGGCGCGCCGAGACATGTGGCAATATCTGCGCACGCTGCGCGATCACGAAGGTGTCTCTATCCTGGTGACCACTCACCTGATGGAGGAGGCGGAACATTGCGATCGCCTGGCCATCCTCAACCAGGGCAGCCTGGTGGCGTTGGGTTCGCCGGCGCAGTTGAAGTCGGCCATCGGCGGCGACGTGGTGTTGTTTGAGACTGCCGGCCCGGAGGCTGCGCGCTCACTGGCGGAACGCATGGGCGCCCGTTTTGGAGTACAGCCGAACGTCATGGGCAGCACCGTCCGCCTGGAACGCCCGGAGGGGCATCGCCTGGTGACAGCGGTCGTCGAGGCTTTTCCCGGGGAAGTGGACGGCATCTCCGTGGCTCGTCCATCGCTCGAGGACGTATTCATTCAACGCACCGGGCATCGCTTCTGGACCGATGCCGAGGAGAAGGAGACATCATGGCAACCATAGCCGCTACCGCGCCGCGCACGCGCCAGGCCGTATCGCCGGGGATCTGGCTGCCGGCTTATAGCCTGTGGCAGCGGGAGATTGTTCGTTTCTATCGCCAGAAGGCCCGGGTGGCCGGAGTGATTGCCTCGCCGCTGATCTTCTGGGTGGTGCTGGGCGCAGGCTTCGCACATAGTTTTAGTACGGGATCCGGGGCCCATTACCTGGGGTACTTCTTTCCCGGATCCGTAGCCATGATTGTGCTCTTTACCGCGATTTTCAGCATGATGTCGCTGATTCAGGATCGCAATGAGGGCTTTTTGCTTTCCGTGCTGGCGGCTCCGGTGAGCCGGTCGTCGATAGTTCTCGGCAAAGTGCTGGGCGGCGCCACGCTGGCTGCCGTTCAGGGAATCATCTTCCTGGTGTTTGCACCTTTGGTCGGGGTGCACCTGACGCCGGCGGCGATCGGCCTGAGCATACTGGCGGTGGTGATGATCAGCTTTGAGCTGACGGCGCTGGGCTTTGCCATTGCCTGGCCGATGGATTCGACCCAGGCCTTTCACGCCATCGTGAACATGTTGTTGATTCCGCTGTGGCTGCTTTCGGGCGCTCTGTTCCCGCTGAGCGGGGCCGCAGGGTGGATGCGCTTCTGCATGATGCTGAACCCTTTGACCTACGGCGTGGAAGCGCTGCGTGGGGCTCTGTTTCCCGATGCGCCCACAGCGTTTTCCTTGCCCGTCAACCTGGCGGTCACGGCGGTGGTTTGCCTGCTGACGTTTGCCGCATCGTGGGCGATTGTGAACCGGCGGACCAACCGGCCGGCCGCGTAGCCGGAAAGGAAAGAGAAGATGTTAGTAGCGGAAACCAACCAGCGGCCGTCGGTTGCGCTCCCGATAGCGATGATCATAGGCGTGAGTGCGGCTGCGGTCTGCTTTCTGCTTTGGCTGCTTTACCTGCATCATCCGCTGGATGCTTCGGTCTCGCGGCTGCGCTTTTTACCGGCACTCAATGCGCTGCTTAACGGATTGTGCACGGTCGCGCTGCTGGCTGGGTTTTACTTTATTCGCCAGAGGAATATTCCTGCCCATCGCGTGTCTATGGTGACAGCGTTTGTCTTTTCGTCTCTCTTTCTGGTCAGCTACATCACCAACCATGCGCTGCATGGAGAGACGCATTTTCCCGGTTTTGGGACGGTGAAGACGGTATATCTGAGCATCCTGGCCAGCCACGTTGTTCTTTCGGTAGTGGCATTGCCGATGGTGCTGACCACTTTCTTTTTCTCCCTCAGTGGCCGCTTGCGGCCGCATCGCAGGATTGCGCGCTTCACGCTTCCCATTTGGCTTTACGTCTCCGTCACCGGGGTAGTGGTGTACGCCATGCTGGCAGCGTGGCGTTGAACGCAGCACCCCTGGTGATGCAGGAGGCGAGGCTACGGCTGGTCAAGAAAATGCCGGATGACGGCACGGTCCAACTCTTGCGCGCGGGTATCTGGATATTGGTGGTTGGCGGCCTGGCGGCGCTGTTGACTGCGACTGCATTCGGTGGGATAGGGATACACGGGCCGCATACCAATTCCGGCTGGCTTTCGTTGTTGGTCGCCATGATGTGTCTGCCGTTTGGCAGTATGCTCACGCTGCTGGGAGCCGCCAAGTGGCTGCGCAATCGCCGCCTGGCGCACGCCCGCGATATGAAGAAAAGTTAACTGGAGATTTCCCTTTACGACGGAACCGGCCATGCCGGTTCACGGTGGGAACAACCCGGCAGAAAGTTCTGCTATGCTTCTGCCTTACCTAAAAGAGAAGGAACATCATGCCAAAGAGCGTTAACAAAGTCATCCTCCTGGGCAACGTCGGCAAAGACCCGGAAGTTAAGTTTTTACCGAGCGGTTTGCCGGTCGCGAATCTTACTCTGGCCACTTCCGATCGCTTCAAGGACAAGGCCGGCGAGTGGCAGGATCGCACCGAGTGGCATAACCTGACCGCGTATCAACGAGTGGCGGAGATTATCCGCGATTATGTGAAGAAGGGCGCCAAGCTCTACGTTGAGGGCCGCATTCAGACCCGGTCCTGGGATGATCAAGCGTCGGGGCAGAAAAAGTACCGCACCGAAATTATCGTCAACGACATTGTCTTGTTGTCAGGCCGCGGCGAGGGAGACGGTGGTGGCGGCGGAACGCGCTCGAATACGTCTTCGTTCGATCAACGGGCGCCGGTGCACCATGAGGAATTTGCCGGTACGGAAATTACGGACGACGATATTCCTTTCTGAGCTGCCACACTTCGACCGGGTAGATAAAAGCCCGTCCATCGAGTGGCTTTCCTTTTCCCTCGACGGCTGGATTCTGCCCGGTCGCCGGGGGGCGAATCGAACTCATTTGCAATTCCCACCTTGCCCCGTCCTGGTACCTAAGGGTACAGCCGGGTTGTTTTCCATGCTCCGGCATCGCGGGTAAACAAGAAGCGGTCGTGTAGACGGTTGTCTCCGCTTACCCAGAACTCGATCTGTTCCGGGTGCACACAGAAGCCGCACCAGTAGGGCGGGCGCGGTATCTCTCCCGGATGCTCGGCGGCGAATTTCTGGAAATGGGCTTCCAATTCGTCGCGGCTAGCCAGCGGGCGGCTCTGCCGCGAGACGGCTGCCCCAATCTGACTGTTGCGGGATCGGCTATGAAAGTACTCGTCTACATCGGCCGCCGGCATCGCGGTGACCCGGCCCTCCACGCGTACCTGGCGGCGTAACGACTTCCAGTGGAAACAGAGGGCGGCCCGGGGATTCGCGTGCAGCTGATTTCCCTTCTCGCTCTCCACATTGGTGAAAAAACAGAAGCCGCGCGCTTCCGCACGCTTCACCAGGACCATGCGGACGCTGGGAAAACCGTCCGGAGTTGAGGTCGCCAGCGCCGCGGCGTTGGCATCGTTTGGTTCGCTTCGTTCCGCTTCAGCGAGCCATTGGCCGAACAACTCGATCGGATCAGCAAACTCCAGGTTGTGGGTTACGTGCATGTATCGATGGTAGCCTCCACGAGCGGCGCTCACCCAGGGCTGTCCAAGAGTCAGTCCAAGAGTCAGTCCAGGAGTCAGTCCAGCAGCGAGTGTTTCTTCCAGTCGAAGTGGCGGCCGAGAATGGCTTTGATGATCCAGTGGTCGGTGCCGGCGGTTGGGCCTATGCCTACTCCGATGTTGATTTCCCATTTGGGCGAGACGTTGAGGTCGGTGACCACGAAGATTTGCTGCTGTTGGTTATGGAGAGAATCGAATGCACCCAGGCGGCCGTAGTCTGCGTAGTATTCGATACCGCCACTGACCTGGCTGCTAAAGTCATAGCTTAGTTTTGCCCCTGGGGAGAAGCCTACGCCTTGGCTGACGCCAGGGCCGTGCCAGGTCCGCTCCAGGGCGGGATTCACTGCCCAATACCATCTCCCCTGGTACTTGTCGATGATTGGCCGTATCTCCCATGTCCAGGTATCGGGCGAATACACGGCCCGCTGGTATCCGACCTCGGTGGATAGACTCACACCCACCGGCCAGTGCCATGAATCCGGTACGCGTACCCGCGGCCGGATGTGGTCGCCCACCCACTGCACGCCGTGTCCGTTCTGCTCGCTGGTGAAGACATAGAAGCCTACTTCCGCCCAGTTGGTCAGACCCTGCGTAATCTCGAGCGTCTCGTGCAATTGATGGTGGGTGGGATATACACCCTCGATCTGGTACTTCTGCCCATCCGCCGTGAAGTTGGAATGGAGCTCAACCATGGTGCTCTTTGGCTCCACCGTGGCTGCGCCGTACACCTGAATCTCGTAATTGCCCTGTGCAAGCAGGGGCAGCGCACTCCAGAACGCGGCAAGAGTCGCGAACATGCATACCCAATTACGCATACTGAAACAGCATCATGAAACCTGCATCCATGTGGTTTTGCTGGTGGCAGTGGAAGAGCGTCGGACCGGGATCGTCGGCCGTGAACTCCACCTCCACCTGGCTACCCGCATCCACAAGGATGGTGTCTTTTAGTATGCCCTGAGTTTCGGGATGGCCAGGTAACCGGCGGAGTTCAAAGGTGTGGCGGTGCAGATGAACAGGATGGTTGTTGGTGCTGCGATTGATGAACGCCAGGCGATAGCGTTGGCCCGCTGTCAGCGTGGGGCCGACGGTGTCCGGGTAAGACTTGCCATTGATGGTCCAGCGATCCATGGCGCCGTGCCCGGCGAACTTGGATTCGAAGACCATCGGGATTCGCACCACACCCGGCTGTCCGGCAGGCCCCCGACCCGGATCTGGACCTGCGGCGGCAAAGAGCAGATAGTCCCACAGAAGGTCTTCGGGTTGATCCCAGCGGGGCTTGCCGGAGCTGCCGGCGTACTCCACGGCAATGCCCATTCCGGCCGCCATGATGTGCTTGCGCGCTTCACCCAGGACCCAGACTCCGGGATGATTCATCTCCACCACGGCGGTGACTCGCTCTGCGGGGGCGAGTCGAAGCATCGGCACCATTTGCGGTCGAGGAACCGGGTTGCCATCGAGCGCAGTTATGTTGAATTGATGACCGGAAAAGGCGATCCAGTGAACTTCGCTGGGGCTCGAATTAAGAATGTGGAACAGCACCCGTTCGCCAGACTTTGCTCGCAGCGGTTCGCCGAAGCCCAGAACGCGGCCATTGATGGTGGATACGCCGTATACCGGATCCATCGCACCGTCACCGCTCGATTCCAGTTCGCCGTCCCAGTCATGCAACGCAAGGAAGATCTCCCGGTCGTAGCGGCCGGGATTGTCCCGAGGTTCTATGAACAGAAATCCGTGCTCACCCGTGTACTGGCCCTTGTGCAGATCTCTGCCGGCAAAGGTATGGGTGTGATACCAGCGGAAGCCGGAAGGGCGCGGCGTAAACGTGTAGCGCGCGTAACCTCCGCCGGGGATCAGCGGAGTACCCTCTTCCATGGCGCCGTCCACCTCCGACGGCAGAACGAGGCCATGCCAATGGACCACTTCGCTATTGCTGGTCTGGTTGCTAACATCGATGGTGACAGGATGGCCTTCCTTCAGACGAAGCAACGGGCCGGGTACCTGGCGGTTGTAGGCGAGTGTCTTGATGGTTCGACGCGGAGCAACCTCAAGTTCGTAAGGGGCGATGTCGATGGTGTGGTCAGCGGGAGCAGCTTGCGGAGCAATGCCGCTCACCGTCGCGGAAGTAACTGCCATGCCAGACAGCTTGAGCATTTGTCGCCGGGTGACCAAATCTCATCTTAACAAACTAAGAGAGTGGCGCCACAGGCTGCGGAAAAACCCTCGTTGAGTCCCGCAGCCTGGTCAGCCCGGGCGCACTGCTCTGCACCCGATCAATGGACGAGCTCGAAATGCAAAAGCGAAAGGTGGATGGACAGAACAATGGGATGGAGCCATAAGCTCGAATCTAAACGCCCTAAACGACGCATTTTCATCTTGTGGAAGATTGCGATCCTCATCACTGCGGGCGCCGCGCTTTCAAGCCTGGGGGCACAAACGCCGGCGGATTTGCGCAGCGATGCCGTCCTCGATCATTTGAATGCGGTCATCAACTGGTACCGCGGAGCCATCAGCCGGGTTCCCACCGTGGGTTTGCCTAGCGACGCCGTGTACCAGATAAATGCCCAAAATCTGGCCGCTGAGGCCGCACAGGTCGCCTTCCAATCGGCGGAAGCGGAGGCGACACTGATCCCTGCGGCCAGTCCGGCCAGCTCTTCCAATGCTGCCGGATCATCCTCACAACAGAACGTGGCAAAAATGTTGAGCGACGTGAATGCCCACATCAGCGCACTCCAAGGGCAGATGAGCGATCTGGATCAGCAAATAGCGCGTTCCTCCCGAGCCCGGCGGCAGCAGCTGATGGCGCAGAAAGAGAGCGCACAGGGAGAATTGGAGCTGCGCAACGCCACCCGCCAGGCCCTTGATCAGATGGCCCAGTTCGTCAGCAACAATGGCGAAAGCGGCCGAGGCGGGTTGGAGGGCAGCATCACAGAGCTCCGCCATTCTGTGCCTGAACTGGCTAACCCGGGCGCCACCAAGACGGTTGCCAAACCGCCGCCTGCCAGCCTCTCCGGACCCAGTTCTACTGGATTGATTGGCGAGGTGGTCGCGCTCTACGACCAACTCCAGGGAATGCGCCAGCTAAGCCTGATGGCGCAGGAGACGGCGCGGGTGCGCGATGCGGCCACGAACCTCCGCGCCCCGCTGGTAGCCACGCTGAGGGCCACGATTCAACAGGGTGAGCAGTTGGCACACCAAGCCAACCAAACCTCCAATCAGCCGCAAACCCAGCCAAGCCAGCCCTTGCAGGCTGATCAACAGCGGAAGCAGTTCGAGGCGCTGGCTGAGCGGTTCAAGCAAATCGCGAGCGCATCGCTCCCCTTGAGCCAGGAGATCATCCTGCTTGGACAGGCCAACTCCAATTTCCTGGAATGGAGACAGTCGCTGGTTCATGAATCGAACGGCATCCTGCGATCGATTATTCTGCGCGTGCTGGCCATTGCCCTCGCGATGGGGGTCATTCTGCTGCTTTCGGAAATTTGGCGCAGGATCACCTTTCGGTACGTCACCGATTTGCGCCGGCGGCGCCAGTTTCTAGCGCTCCGGCGGATCGTCATGGGCTTTTGCATGGGGATCGTGCTGATTCTCGGGTTCGTCAGCGAATTCAGTTCGCTGGCTACCTTTGCCGGCTTTATTACCGCCGGCATCGCGGTTGGCCTGCAAACCATACTGCTTTCTGTTGCCGCCTATTTCTTCCTGGTGGGGCGATGGGGCATCCGGGTGGGAGATCGCATCAGCGTAGCCGGAGTCACGGGAGACGTGATCGATGTAGGACTGGTCCGTTTGTACCTGATGGAACATGCGGGAACCGGGGTAGATTTGTTTCCTACCGGCCGGATCGTAGTTTTTTCCAACGCCGTTCTTTTTCAGGCAACCACGCCGCTGTTCAAACAACTGCCGGGCGCCGAGTACGCCTGGCATGAGGTAGCGGTGACCTTGAACCCGGCGGGCAAAATCGACCTGGTGGAAACGCAAGTACTCGACGCGGTGAACGCCGTGCACGCCGGCTATGGGAGCGAGTTGCAACGGCAGTTGGGCGCGACCGAACGCCGCATCGACTTCCAGATGAAGGTGCCGGAACCCCATGGCCAACTGCAATACGGCGACGCTGGCCTGGAGTATCTGGTGCGCTACCCGGTGGCGCTGCGGCAGGTTTCCGAAGTAGATGACAAGATCACCCGCAAGCTGTTGGACATATTGCAGCAGCAACCCGAGTTGCAAGCGAGCGTCTCCGGTCTACCCAGGATTCGGGCGGCGGTTAAGGGCTAGGCGTTGCGTTCACTAAAGTGACGGCATCCTTCACGCTCGTGTTCGAGGGCATCGGCCTGAAGGCCGAGCGCTTTAGGTCCTGGTCGCGGTTGATGGATTTGAAGAACACGACGCGCCCGGAAATGTGGACGTTCAACATGGTTGTCTTCCATCGGTTCTCCGCCACCCGCTCGCGCGCAATCTGGAAGTGGCCGCCTTTCTCGATGCGGCCCAGCAGGCCGTAGCCGAAGTCGATCTCGTTCAGGATATGGGCATCAATTTTCACCAGCCGCTTTTGTTGCGGCTGAATCCATATCTGTCCCGACAGGGCGTGATAGACGCGGGTCTCGAAAGTGGGCGGATTGTAAGCAGGGTTGGGCTGGAAGGAAAGCCGCAGGTTGCCGTCGTCGGTGCCGTCGTAGGTGTAGAGAAAGGCGTTGGGCATAGCGCTCATCAGGCGCTCCAGGCGCTGTTCCTCCACCTCATGGTCCTGCTTCATGCGAGCTTGCTCGGATGGATTGCGCAGGAGATTGTTCAGGCGGTCGGTTTCTTTTTTCTGTGCCGCGGCATCGAGTGGCTTGCCCTGGCGCGCCAGCACCCGGGACACAGGCCCGGCGACGGTCTCGACTTCCTGCTCGATGATGTTCTGGTTGCCAGCGCGCTTGTCGACCCGGTATTGCCACAAGCTGACCTGGCGGCGTTCCTGGAGCTCGTTATAGACCACGTCCTTTACCAGGTCGTGGGCAGACTCCGTGGGGCTTTGCGCCCGGAGTGTGGACGCGGCACAGAGCAGCAGTAGCCCGGCCAGGGGCAGAAGGGATCTCGTCATGCGCCTTGTTACACTCAACTCATGCTAGACGAGAGTACATTCCGCCGCCACTGCGATGCTGCGATCGAGGCGCTCAAGAAGAGCCTTATCGAGCGAGAGGAAGAAGGCGGATTTGAAGTGGAAGAACAAAACGGCATACTGAATATTTTGTTTGACGATCCACCGGGGAAATTTGTGATCACTCCCAATACGCCGCCACGCCAGGTATGGATTTCCGCGCTTTCCACCAGCTTCAAGCTGGATTGGTCGGAGACGGCGAAGAGCTTTGTCCTGCCGAAGACCGGGGAAACACTGGCCCAGGTGGTCGACCGGGTGATCCTGGAACATCTGCAATAAAAAACAGGAATGCGTAAAACGCTCTCCGTCGCCATTATCACGCGCAATGAAGAAGCCAACCTCGAGCGCACGCTGGGCAGTGTGGCGTGGGCGGATGAGATTGTGGTGGTCGACTCCGGTTCGGACGATCGCACGGAGGAGATTGCTCGCAGCTACCGGTCACGGTTCTACGTGGAAGAGTGGAAGGGGTTCGCGGCGCAGAAGAACTCCGCGCTGGAAAAATGTTCCGGGGAATGGCTTCTTTCGCTGGATGCGGATGAGGCATTAAGCGACGAGTTGGCCAAGGAGATATGGGAGTTGCTGGAGCGCGATCCTCCGTTCGATGGGTATGCGCTGCCGCGGCGGAATCTTTTTCTGGGGCGGTTTATCCGGTATGGCGGGTTTTATCCCGATCTCAAGCTCAGATTGTTTCGCCGCGGCGCGGCGGAGTTCGAGGCCCGGCCGGTGCATGAGACGCTGCATTTTCCGGGGAAGGCTGGGAGATTGAAGGGGGATATGGTGCATGATGCTTATCCCAGCCTCGAGGCGTACATAGCGCATATGGACCGGTATTCCACGCTCGGCGCGGAGCATGCGGTTCGGGAAGGCAAAGGGAGCGGGTTCGCCTGGGCTTTTGTGGTGGATGTGGTGGTGAATCCGGTGGCCACGTTTGTTTATAACTATTTTTTTCGTTTGGGTTTTTTGGATGGACGAGAAGGGTTGTTGTTGCATTTGTACCACTCGGTTTATGTGAGCTGGAAGTACGCCAAGGCGTGGGAGATGACGCGCGGGCGGTAGTTGGCTTGCCCGGGTAGGAGGGGCACGCCTATGCTGGTCAGTCGAGGTGCCGGTGTGGCAAACAGAGAGGAAGATGAGGCGCGCTTTACCACGATTTCGGGTGTTCCGGTGCGCCGGCTCTACACCGCTGCGGATCTGCCGCCGGATTGGTCCGCGGGGGCTCCTGGCGAGCCTCCTTATACGCGCGGAATCCATGCCACCGGATATCGCGGCAAACTTTGGACCATGCGGCAGTTCTCCGGATTTGCTGCGCCGGAGGAGACCAATGCACGGTACCGCTACCTGCTGGCGAAT
This sequence comes from Acidobacteriaceae bacterium, assembly GCA_049693715.1. Classification (GTDB taxonomy): domain Bacteria; phylum Acidobacteriota; class Terriglobia; order Terriglobales; family Acidobacteriaceae; genus PALSA-350. The sequence goes on from JBAVQC010000464.1 coordinate 13,883, forward strand.
GGCGGAGGGGGGCTCTCGGTCGCGTTCGACTTGCCTACTTTGATGGGGTATGACTCGGACGCTGCGGAGAGCGAGGGCGAGGTAGGCAAGTGCGGAGTGGCTATCGATTCGCTCGAAGATATGGAGACCCTGTTCTCCGGAATTGACCTCGAAGCGACCAGCGTATCCATGACGATCAACTCGCCCGCCAACGTGCTCTGGGCAATGTACCTGGTGACGGTCGAGAAACAGGGCGGCGATTGGACCAAGGTTGCGGGCACACTGCAGAACGACATCCTGAAGGAATACATCGCGCAAAAGGAATTCATTTTTCCTCCCGCGCCCTCGATGCGGCTGGTGATCGACACCATCGAGTTCGGATCGTTGTTCACTCCCCGCTTCAACCCCATCTCGATCAGCGGCTATCACATTCGCGAAGCGGGTTCGACGGCGCTACAGGAGCTGGCCTTCACCCTCTACGACGGGGTGGAGTACGTGGAGTGGGCCCTCCGCCGGGGGCTGCACATCGATGATTTCGCTCCCCGGCTGAGCTTCTTCTTCAATGCCCATAACGACTTTTTTGAAGAGATCGGGAAGTTCCGCGCCGCACGCAAGATCTGGTACCGGCTGATGACCGAGCGATTTGGCGCCCAGGATGTGCGCTCCCATCGCTTGCGGTTTCATGCGCAGACCGCGGGCGTCTCGCTCACCGCGCAGCAGCCAAAGAACAACATTGCCCGGGTGGCGATCCAGGCGCTGGCCGCGGTGCTGGGGGGCACGCAGAGCCTGCATACCGACGGGTTTGACGAGGCCCTGGCATTGCCGACCGAAGATGCGGCCCGGATCGCCCTGCGCACGCAGCAGATCCTGGCCTTCGAATCAGGGGTGGCCAATACGGTCGACCCGTTGGGCGGGTCGTATTTTGTGGAGCGGGTGACCCTGGATATGGAGCAGGGCGCTTTTGGCTACTTCGACAAACTGGACGGCATGGGCGGGATGGTGCGGGCCATTGAACGGGGCTATCCGCAGCGAGAGATCGCGGACGCCAGCTACGACTACCAACGGGCGGTCGAAAAGGGGGAGAAGATCATTGTCGGCGTGAATGGATATGTCGTGAATGAGGATCCGCCGGAGATTCTGCGTATCGGGGAATCGGTGCGCGCGTGGC
>JBAVQC010000465.1:0-7859 GCA_049693715.1 Acidobacteriaceae bacterium
GTTGTGAGGAGAGGACCGTTGCCAACGGACAGAGCGGTTGTTGAGGCGGGAGACCCTTTAGCAACCGTCCTCTCCTTACAACGACCCTCTCCTTTTTGTCATCCCGAGCCTAGCGACTTGCCTGGGGCAAGTTAAGAGAGGAATGACAGCGCAAGTCGCCATCGATGCGAGGCCCGGAGGGCCGGCCGTCCAAACATCAGCCCAGCCCGGAAGGGCTGGGTATCAATCGCAAGCTGATCTGAGCGCCGTGGGCGCGGCACTCAACCTTGGCCAACTCGCATCTTTGTCATTGGGAGCGTACCCGGATTTCCTGCTTCACTGCTCTCACCGGCGATCACGGATGTGGTTCTCTCCAAAGAGAACCACACGCAGCTGACCGAAGCCGCAACTCTCGACAGGAAATCCGGGGAAGCCGAGGGATCTGCAGTTCTACGGACGCTTCCTGGAAATGTTTTGTGCGCAGGTGTTGTGATGGAAGAGAGCCAATGAAGCTCCGCAATCATCAACAACGAGAAAAGTGAAGGCAATCGCCGCTAGCGCAGGCGTGAAAAGAGTCACAAGATTGTGGAGAGGTGTTCACACGCCTTGCAGATAGTCGTGATCAGCGCAGTATGTGGCTATTCGTCGCGGAGGAGCGCAAGAGGGTCCACGCGAGTGGCGCGGAGTGCGGGAACCAGGTCATGCTGTTTGGGTTCATGTTCATTTACCTTGTGGAATGAAACCGGGGCTGCCGGTTTTCACCACTTCATTCAGCCGCTGTCTGGTCTGAATTCGATTGATTTCGTCAAGCGCGTCTTCCGGAAGGGCGGAGATGTTGAAATTCTCTCTCGCGCGGGCCGCACTCCTGGGCGTGGTGAGCAAAGCCGTGCCCCGCTGCACCGCCCAAGCCAAAAGCACTTGTGCCGGCGTTTTTCCGACTCGCGTGGCGATCGCCGTAATGACTGGATCTTCGAGCGGCCCCGGCCTTATTCCGTGACCCAATGGCGCAAAAGCCAAGAACACAATGCCGTTCTCTTTGCAGAACTCCAAAAGCTCAGTTTCCGGCAGATAAGGATGTGCTTCGACTTGAACCACGGCTGGCTTGATTCTCGCCGATTCATAGATGGGCAACAGTTCGTTCAAGCCGAGGTCCGACAGTCCGATGGCCCGGCACTTGCCATGGTCCACGAGACTTTCCATGGCCCTCCAGGTGTCGAGCAAAGTCAACCCGTGGTCGTAAAGAACATTGCCGTTCGGATCCCGCGGATCCTGCTCGTCCCCGGGTTGAAATGCAAATGGAGTGTGAATGAGATAGAGATCCAGATACTTGAGTCTGAGTCTGTCCAGACTCGCCTCGAAAGCTGGCTCCACGCGCTCTGGCCGGTGATTGGAGTTCCACAACTTTGTGGTCACAAAGATGTCTTCGCGCTCGATTCCTCCAGCGGCGAGTCCAGCTTGCAGCGCCTCGCCTACCTCGCGCTCGTTCCGGTATCGTTCCGCGCAATCGAAGTGTCGAAATCCGGCCTCCAGAGCGCCTCTGGTCGCAGTGATCGTCACGGCCGGATCGGGAATCAGGGTACCAAAGCCGAGTGCGGGCATTTGGCCCCCCCGTGATTCAGGGGTATTCTCGACATTCGAAGATCAGAAGATTCAGTCACGAGTACACCTCTGCACTATTTTGCGTCCCGCATCCCCGCCCGGCTTCAAAAAATAAGATGCCCAGCCCCAGAAAAAGACCTGGGGGGTATCAGAAACGGCAGACCGAATCTGTAACGGTTAGGGCGGCATCATCACTAACCTGATGTTTGATAGATTGCGTTTGCACCTGGATGGCCGCGGGAAACAGCAGAGACTTTGTTGATTTCATCTCGCTAACAACGGCTTCCCGACCGGCAAGCGGTGCCCGGTGTGAAAGATGCGCCCATTGCAAGTTCTCTTGGTCGATGACGATGCGTTGGTACTCGGGGTTCTCACGGGCCTCCTGGAGAGCCTGGGTCACGCAGTTGTCTCGGCCGGCAACGCACCTGACGCTGAGCTAGCCTTTTCTGTTCATGGCCAGGTGGAGTTGCTCCTATCGGACTACCATTTGCCGGAAACGACAGGCTTGCTGCTGGCCAAGAGATTCACCGCGGATAAACCGGAATTGCGGGTGATACTCATGTCCGGAGGAAATCCCGAGCAAGAAACGCTAAACGAAATCCGCAGCCGGGACTGGGCCTTTCTGTCGAAGCCCATGAGCTATTCGGATCTTGTGAAGGCGCTGAGAAACTCCTCTAACCCGTGCAAAGCCGATTGAAGCGCCGAGCCGTCAATTCCGCCTTGAAGCGCAAAGTGCGCCGCACGTACATCGCCAACTGGGCGAGCATTTCGATCGCTGAGTGACTGGTCGGCATCGTCGGCCCGAGCGAGGCTCAGGCCGGTTTGGTGACGCAGTATTGCCGGCCCACGTAGCCCGACCGCGGTGGTTGCTGAAGATAGACGAGCTTCCCATTGAAGTCTTTCGCGGCGGTGTTGGTATAGCGCATATCGGCGATGATCGCAGTCCCCAGCGCCTGCCGGACAACGCGCTCGGGCAGACAGTGCATCTGCATGTCGCCGCCAGACCGCTTGAACCACGATCGTACACGCGAGCGCGGGTGCAGAATGTGGCGCAAGCGTGTCAATGAGGAAGCAAGGTCCGGAGTGGCAAAGGAGTCCTGCACCCCAAAGACCAGCACCCCACCGGGAGCGAGCACCCGGGTGAACTCGCGCAGGTAGTTCACGGCAAAAGGCCGGGCCACGTGCTGCAGGACGAGATTGCTGTACAGGAAGGAGCAGCTCTTGTCTGCCAGGGGCAGCTGCGGCGCCGCGCTCACCATATACCGGCAATGCCGGTACTGATTCAGCGCGTTAGCCCGCATAATCATCTCCTGCGAGATATCAATGCCAACACACGACGGGAAGCGCCGGGCTAAAGCCTGGGTTAGCCGTCCCACGCCACACCCGAAGTCCAAAACGGCGCCACCTGGGTCCGGTTGCAATCCGATGGCTGCCAGATGCTGAAGAACGGCCTCGATCTCCGCATCTCCGGTTGCCATGAATTGTGTAACATCCCACTTACCGCCGGATTTGGTCTCGTCGGTAAGAATGGCGGCCAGTGCATCCCTTTGCGCAAGCGACTCCCAGTCTCTCTTCAGACCGCTCAATTTGCTCATAAAGAAACTCCCACTTACTCACGGATCTGCTTGATTGCGTCTGACCGAGTCGAGAGCGATCACCCACCACGACCAGTACACCGCTGAGTGGGCCGCAGTGTGTCATAGGACTGTCAGCGCTTCGTCACATGAATGTCACGCAGCAGGGAGCGGGGCCTAACCCGATAGCCGCCTGAGTGTAAACTGAGCCTGCCGACTTTGGACGTTCGTTTCGGTGGCACTCACGCTTCCATCGAAATCGTGGGTAATCGTGCCGGTCATAGGAGTTCCTGTGAGTTCGGAGAAGTCCGACGAATTTAGCCGGTTGCTCGGCGAGTCACAAGAAGTCAAGAAGACCGATGATCCAATGCTGCCTGCCCAACACGCCAACGAGGGGCATGCAAAAACGTCGATATTTAAGCTGACTTACAGTGACGGCAGCGAGACCCAAGTCTTTCTTCTTCCCGAGGGCGAAACGCTGGCAGGCCGGTCACGGGTTTGCAATCTGGTTATAAAGGATCCGAGCGCGTCCCGGCGCCATGCGCGCTTTGATGTCCGAGCGGGCCGTTGCTTCGTCGAAGATCTGGGTAGCAGCGCAGGCACGCGTAAGAACGGGGAATTCATAACCCGGGCCGAACTCCAGGAAGGCGATGTTGTGTCGCTCGGGCAGTTGCCATTCACCGTGCGCGAGCCGGCTCCGGAGCAGGTGGCGCTGTCGGGAATGCATACCTTTAAGAATGCAACCGTCACCCTGCCTATTGCCAGGTTTACCGCGCCACGTTCCCCGGGAAGCATTTCGACAGGGCGTGAAATCGATAGCACTCGTCTCGTCGCCTTGTTGTCGGATGTCAGCTGCGAACTCGTGCGTTCTACCTCTCTTTCCCAAATACTTGATCGCATTGTCGCGCTGACGTTCGAAATGACTCATGCCGATCGTGCGTTCCTGATGCTCGTGGATGAGCAAAGCGGCGAATTGGTACCACGAGTCGCGCGCTGCCGCGACGGGACACCCTCCCATGGAGCTACCATCAGCCGGACCATTGCAGGAACCGTATTTAGAGATCGCGTGGCACTCCTCGCCTCAGACGCACAACTGGATTCGCGATTTGAAGCGTCCGAGAGCATTCCGCTGCAAAACGTCCGCTCATGCATGTGCGCTCCGCTGTGGCACGACACCGAAGTTATCGGCATCCTGTACGTCGACAATCCGGAGAGCAGCAGGTTCAGCGTCGCGGACCTGAACCTGTTCACGACCCTTTCCAATTACGCCGCAGTGGCTATCGAACATGCCAGGCTTGCGGCGCGGCTGCTGCAAGAGAGGCGCCACCGCGAACGCTTGCAGCGCTATCACTCACCCCGCGTGATCGAGCGCATCCTGGAGGGAGAAAACGAGACTGGCGCCGGCTTCATTGCGCAAGAGCGGCAGATTTCCGTGCTCTTCGCCGACATCGTCGGTTTTACGACAATCTCCGAGCAGATGACTCCGCCTGAAGTAGCTAAGTTGCTGAACCAATTTTTTGAAGCCATGATCGATGTCATCTTCGCCCATGAAGGGACACTTGACAAGTTTATAGGCGATGCGATTCTGGCTACGTTTGGCGCAGCGCTACCGCAGCAAGACCATGCGGTGCGATGCGTCCGGGCGGCCCTCGATATGCGGAAGGCGCTTGCCGGTTTCAACGCCAAACGCGGCCAGCCCGAACTACGCGTGCGTATCGCGATCAACAGCGGATGCGCTCTCGTGGGTGATATAGGCTCTCCAAAGCGCCGGGAGTTTACCGTGCTGGGGGATGTGGTCAACACCGCCTCGAGGCTCGAATCCGGCGTGGCGCAACCGGAGCAGATCATCATCAGCGGCGCCACATATCAGTTGGTCAAGGACGAGATCGAGGCACGGGCTCTCGGCTCTGTGAATTTGCGCGGCCGTTCGGGACCGGTCGATATCTACGAAGTCTGAGCTCCCCCGGCCGTCGGGCAACGATTGATTCACTGCACGATCGCGGGCCTTCCCTGCATGTGCATCTCGTTTTCCTGCAAATTGCTGGTGAAGACTCTCCCGGCGCCTGAACCTTGAATCAACCCTGGGAGTCAACCATGGCTCGGTTAGCACTCGAGATTAACGGCAGCAAACAAATCGTGGATGCCGATCCTGCGATGCCCCTTCTCTGGGTGCTCCGTGATTTGCTCAACATGACAGGCACAAAATATGGCTGCGGCATCGGGCTCTGTGGAGCCTGCACTGTCCACATCGACGACGCAGCTATCCGCTCCTGCCAGACACCCGTTGCAACCGCGGCAGGCAAGCGGATCGTCACCATCGAAGGTCTTGCCCAACATGGTTCGCATCCGGTTCAGGAAGCGTGGATCGCCGAACAGGTTCCGCAATGCGGTTACTGCCAACCGGGACAGATCATGTCTGCCGCTGCGCTGCTGGCGCAGAAAGCTCACCCCACCGACGCCGACATCGACCAAGCCATGGCCGGCAACCTCTGTCGTTGCGCCACCTACTTCCGCATTCGCAACGCTATCCACCGCGCTGCCCGGGAGACCCACGCGTGAGCACGAAACCCAGCCCTGCACCGGTCAAAAGCAGGCCCACCCTTTCGCGCCGCACCTTCCTCGCAACGTCGGCGGCCGCGGGCGGAGCCGTGGTCGTAGGCCTCACTCTTCGCGGCCGTCTTCACCAGCCCTCCGCCGATGCCTCCCTGGACCCCTTTAACGCCTGGATCCGCATCGATCCCGACGGACAGATCCAGCTGGTTCTGAACAAATCCGAGATGGGCCAGGGAGTCTTTACTGCATTACCCATGATCCTCGCCGAAGAGGCTGAGGTTAACTTCTCCCGCATCACCGTCATTCAAGCCGACAATGCCGACGGCACTGGCGGGAGCGGATCGGTCTGGGAGGGTTACAAACCTCTTCGCCGGGCGGGTGCACAGGTCCGCGAGACCATGATCGCAGCCGCCGCGCGCCGTTGGAACGTCGCCGGCGCCGAATGCCGCGCACGTGACAGCCAAGTCATGCATACGCCCACGGGCCGTGTCCTCGCTTATGCCGATCTGGTCAAAGACGCGCGCCGGCTTCCACTTCCTGACCCAAACACCGTGCCGTTGAAGGACCCCAAAGACTTCACTCTTCTCGGCCGCTCGATTCCTCACCTCGATATCCCCGATAAGGTGAAGGGAGTAGCCCGGTTTGGGCTCGACGTTCGCCTTCCCGGCATGGTCTACGCGGTCGTTGCCCAGTGTCCCTACTTTCGCGGCGACCTGCTCCACTTCAACGCAAGCAGAGCCAGAGCCATCCCTGGCGTCCTCGATGTCTTCTATATCCCCACCGATCCCAATACGGCCAACAAGAACACCCGCGAGGTGGCCGTCGTCGCCGGCAACACGTGGGCTGCCATCCAGGGCCGTAACGCGCTGAGCATCGAATGGAAGCCCGGGCAGTACCACGACGAGTCTACCGAGTCCCTCACCGCGCAGCTACGCGCGGGCCTCGACGCTCAGGAGTACTGGAACTCCACCAACACGACCCTCAACCCAGACACGGTCCCCGCCGCTCACCGCATCGAGAGTGTGTATGAGTTTCCTTTCCTCGCCCATGCCACGATGGAGCCTATGAACATTACCGTCAGGCTTGAGGATGGCCGTTGCGAAATATGGTCCCCGACCCAGACCGGCGCAGGAACCCAGGAGAGCGCCGCCAAAATCCTGGGCATCGACAAGCGCGACGTGACCGTCCACGTCACCTTTATGGGTGGAGGCCTGGGCCGACGCTTCAGCGTACCTTTTAATCATCAGGCGCTCGAGATCGCTCGTCGTATCCAGCGGCCTGTGCAACTGGTTTGGACGCGTGAAGACGACTTCACCCATGATCGTTACCGCCCAGCCTGCATGCATCGTCTCCGCGCGGGCATCGATGGGGAAGGGAATCTTGTTTCGTGGACCGATCGCATGGCCGACACGACCATCATTGGCCAACAAGACCCAAAACAGGCACAGGCCTACGAGTTGGGCGGGGCCGTCGACCAGCCCTATCCCGCTCAACACTTCCGCATGTCCTACGTGCCTGTCGAGAGCGGCGCGACCCGAGGAGCGTGGCGTGGGGTCGAAGTTTCTTTCAACGTCTTTTCGGTTGAATGTTTCATTGACGAACTCGCTCATCTTGCGGGAAAGGATCCCTACCTTTTTCGGCGGCGCCTGCTGGAGAAGGCCGGTGCCCACCCCGTCGCGCCCAGATCCAACTACGATGGAACGCCGGCCGATCCCACGCGGATGATCCGCATGCTCGACGTCGCCGCAGAGAAGGCCGGGTGGGGTAAGCCGCTCGGTCCCAATCGTGGCCGCGGTATTTCCTGCTTTTTTTCCAAGACCACTTATCTCGCTCAGGTTGCGGAAGTCACGGTCAAGGACGGCAACATACGCGTCGACCGCGTGGTCACGGCCGTCGACCCGGGCCTGGTGATCAACATGAACGGCATCCGGGCGCAGATCGAGGGTGCTGTTCTCATGGGCCTAAGCGCCACGCTCAAGGAGCGCATTACGGTCAAGGACGGCATGATTCAGCAACAAAACTTCAATAGTTACGAACTGCTGCGCATGCCGGATTCCCCGCGGCTCGAGACTTACCTGGTCGAAGGCGGTCGTCCTCCGGGCGGCATTGGCGAGCCGCCGCTCGCGCTCATCGGTCCCAGCGTGGGCAATGCCA
>JBAVQC010000466.1:0-10746 GCA_049693715.1 Acidobacteriaceae bacterium
AATGGTTCGCTGCCATCTGCCTGCTGCTGGTGTGCGCCCCATGCATGGCCAACGCCCCCGCTCCTACAGAGATTGAGCGCGGCTTTCAAAGCATGTACAACCTGGAATTTGACCAGGCTCACCAGGATTTTTCTGCCTGGGAACGGTTGTATCCGAACGATCCCCTGGGTCCGGTCTCGGAAGCGGCTGGATATCTGTTCGGCGAGTTCGCCCGCCTCGGCATCCTCGAGAGCCAGCTCTTTACCAACGACAAGACTTTTGAAGACCGGGCCAAACTGGCTCCTGACCCAAAAGTTCGCGATGAGTTCAACGGCGCCCTAAGCCGTGGCGAACAGCTGGCAGACGCAGCGCTCAAGCAAAATCCCGAGGATACCAACGCGCTCTTTGCCCAGGTCCTGGCATTAGGCTTGCGCTCGGATTACGTCTCCTTGATTGAAAAGCGGGATTTCGCCGCATTGCACTACATAAAGCAAGGCCGCATCCTTGCGCAACAGTTACTGAAGCAAAAACCGGACCAATACGATGCCATGCTGGCGCTCGGCGTAGAAAACTACCTCACCGGCATCAAGCCGGCCCCGGTGCGCTGGGTGCTGAGTTTAGGAGGCATCGACCCCAACAAAGAGCAAGGCCTGCGCGAGCTCGAGCAAACCGCCGCCCACGGAAATCTCTTAAAGCCCTTCGCCCAGCTCCTGCTGGCAGTCGCTGCCCTGCGCGACAAGAACAACACTCAGGGCTGCGACCTGCTGCATCAATTAGCGGTAGCCTATCCCCGCAACTCACTCTATCGTGACAGCGCCCCGGAATGCCGTTAAGGGTTTCAGCGCTTGCCCTTGCCGATGGGGACCACTTGCACCGTGGCGTCGCGAATCTCCGCCAAAAAGCGGTTGATCACCGAGCCGTGCAGCAGAATATCGAACCGGGACCGAACCGATTGCCCGAACACCACATGCGAGATGCTCTCCTGCTGCGCAAATTCAATCAACGCGTCCGCGACGTTCTTATCTTTCAATACCACCACCTGCGCCCCCAGCTCCCGGGCTAGACGCTGATACTCCTCCATGCGTTGATACTCTTCCGGGTCCCCATGCCGGGCATCGTCATCCGGTGATTCCACGCGCACCGCATACCAATTCGTAGCCAGCCGGCCGGCAATGCGAGAGCCCACACGCAGCAGCCGTTCAGCACCGGGACGAGGGGAAAGGCAGACCATCACCTTCTCCGGAATAGGAGCCTGTTCTAAACCCTGGCTGCGGCGGTACTCCGCTGCCTGCGATCCGACCTCTTCGGCAGTCGTGCGCAGCGCGAGCTCGCGCAACATACTCAGGTTGCCCTTGCGGAAAAAATTGGCCAGCGACTGCTCGATCTTTTCCGCAGCGTATATCTTGCCCTGCTTGAGCCGGGAACGCAGTTCGTCCACGGTGACGTCCACATTCACAACCTCATCCGCCCGCTTCAAAAAGCTATCCGGAATCGTTTCCCGAATCTGCGTATCCGCGGAACGGGAAACCGAATCGTTCAGCGTTTCCAGATGCTGAATGTTGACCGCGGTCATCACGTTGACGCCCGCGTCCAACAACTCCAGCACGTCTTCATAGCGCTTGCGGTTCTTCGATCCCGGCACATTGGTATGCGCCAGCTCATCGACAATACAAAATTGAGGATGCCGGGCAAGGATGGCATCGAGATCCATCTCTTCCAGAACCACGGATCGATAAGGAATAGCCCGCCGGGGTATGAGCTCCAGATCCTTGATCTGGTCTTGCGTATCCTTGCGCCGGTGCGACTCGATCAACCCGATCACCACGTCGATGCCCTGCTTCCTCATCAGGTGGGCATCCTCGAGCATCTGGAAAGTCTTGCCCACGCCAGGCGCCGCGCCGATATAGATGCGCAGCTTCGCCAGTTCTGGAGCGGCGGGTGTGATGTCGGTCGAGAGTTCTGTCATGTCCCTTGTGAAGATGAAAGCATCAGATGATTACACTTTAACCAATCTCTATCGGATGCCGTGTCGCGACCGCGGTGGCGACGGGGAGGGTAAAAGTGAAGGTTGCTCCATGGCCGAGCCTGCTCTCGACGGACACTTGTCCACCAAGCAATTCAACCAGCCGGCGCACCAGGGAGAGACCCAGACCGGTCCCCTGGTCGTGCGCCGCGTTAAACCGCCCGAAGATGTTTGCCAGCCGCTCGGTTTCGATACCCCGGCCTGAGTCACGCACGGAGAAATGCACCGTCTCCTTCTGCTCCTTTGCCTGTAACACGATGGTGCCGTTCTCCGGAGTGTAACGGACAGCGTTGCTCATCAGGTTGTCCATGATGCTGCGCAGGGCGCGGCGATCTCCATTCACATAAGAGAGATCGGCGAACGCATCGATCTGCACATCGATATTCTTGGCCCGCACTTCCTCGCGTACCCGGGAGCAGGCATCGCGGAGAATATTAACCGGGCGGAATCGATCCATACGGAGTTCGCGCCGTCCGGTATCGATTTCGGAGACCTCGATCAGATCGGACATGAGGTCATTGAGCCGCTCCGCGTCCTCCTCGGCTCCATGCAACACATCAGCCTGCAACGGCCCCAGTTCGCCCGCGAAACCCTGACTGAGCGTGTACAGGCTCAAGCGGAGCTGCTCCAGCGGCTGGCGCAATTTCCGCGATGCCACACTCAGGAAGCGCGTCTTGAACCGATCGATGTCCTGCATTTCCGTGATGTCCTCAAGCACGCTGACGGCTCCCAGCAATTTGCCATCGGCATCCCGCATGGGGGTGGTGCGCAGACGATAGCTGCGCTGTCCCTCTCCCAGCTTCATGGGCAGCATGGCCGCTTCATCCTCGCTGGCGATGGACTGACGCATCGAGACGGCGTCGCGCACCGCGCGCAAAATCCTCTCGCCTCCCGGTGTGTTGGTCAGGGCCATGCGATCCGCGGCCGCTTCACCTAATACGTCGTTCGCGGCCTGATTGAGTTTCAACACATGGCCCGTCGCGTCGGTGACGATCACCGGTTCGAAGATTGACTGCACCACGGCATCGGAAAGCTGTTGATCCATCTGTTTGCGCCCATATTCCGTATCGCGCAAGTCGCGCAGCCGCACCGCCATCCGGTTGAGTTCGGTGGCAATCGTGCCCAGGTCATCCCGGGTACGCCATTCGATCCGCTGCTGTAATTCGCCCTGGCCAATGCGGCGCGCCGCGGCGGCGGTACGGCGAATCGGCCGGATGATGGAAACCAGAAAGCCGATCGTGACCGCGATCCCGCTCACGACGCAGACCACGGTAGTCATCGTGGCGCGGCGGGCAAGCGCAGCGCGCGCCTCCATTGCTGCGGAGAGGCTTGCGTGGTGATCCAGAGCGGCTGCCTGGTGAAGGGACAAGGAGTCGTGCAAACCGACGGCAAGCAGAAGGGCGAGAAGCAGAACGTACCCGAAAATAAGCCTCTGATACAGCGTCAACATAAACGGCCTCTCCGCGCTTTTCCCCGGATATTATTTTGCGCTATCCGCGCCATGAAGCAAAGCTCCGGTAAGCCGGCAAACCCGCACGCGTGCGTTGGTAAAGAAACATGGGAAGCCGGTTTTCGCCCCCACAGGCAGTACGATCCAGGAGACCCCGAGCGGCTGAAGCCGGGCCAACCGCTGCTCGTCGCTGGCCTGGTTGAGCTGCCCGGTGGCCGTCGACCCTTGCCACCACAAAGCAGCCGCTTGGGGAAAATTGCTGGCGATTCCCCCGTCTTTAAACCAATCGGCGACTGTGCTTCTCTCCGCGGTCGCACGAAACCCCTGAGCATCTTCCCCGGGGCTCTCAATGTAATCGTTATCGAGCGCAAAGATCGCGTCGCTGGGTGTGTTGTCGCGTATCCAGAGGAACGCTTCCAGCCACAGATTGCGTGGCTTCGTCCCCGGCCATTCCACATGGTTGGATTCCGGATACGTGAGCCTCTGTCCGGCAAAGAGAGAGCTTGATGCCAGAAGGCAGAGCACGGCCACCGCACGCAGATGCTGTCGCGAACATCTTCCCAACATTCCTCCGGCCAGCAGCACGCCGGCAATGTACACCAGGTGGAAACTGCGCAGGAGCTGCAGCCGCGCCAGCAGAAGGCTTCCGCCCCGATGCACAAAACAGAGGGACGTGAGTAGTGCCCAGGCTCCTGGCAAGGTTGCGGAAATCGCGAGCGCGCGGGCGGCCCATGGCAGGCGGCTGCGAAAGCCGGCGACCCCCAGCAGCAGTAGCGGTATCACCAGACCCGGATACTCGTACCAATGCCAGCTGGAGAGGAAGAAGTAGGAACGGCTGAGGGCCGCGCGGTTATAGGCAAGGCCGGGGTCTGCAGGATGCGTAGCGAGGAAGATGACCGCGGACAGTAGCCATCCTATTGCGAACATCAGGCCGAGGGGACGCCACATCCTTCGCTGGGCAAGCGCCAGGGTAAGCATGCCGATAGCCGTGTAACCAGCCATTAAAGGATGGAGCAGCGCAGCGAAACCCAGCCAGAGGATGGAGCCCACCCAGTTTTCGTCGAGCACCGCTGCCAGCGCGAAAAGACCGAGCGGGGTGGAAAAAGAACGCGCCGTGGCGTAGGGATCCATGATGGAAAGCGAAGTGCCGGCGACCGGAAGAGTGAAGCAGCAGGCGGCAAGCAACACCGCTCCCCAGGAGCTGCGGCGGTCGGAGTAAATGCGCGTAGCTAACTGCCGGGCGCCCAGAAGGAAGAGAAAGATCGAGGTCAGATGGCAAACGAACAGCAACACCGGCAAGGAACTCCAGTGAAGCAGCGGAGCTAGAACGTGGGCGAAGATCGAGAGACGTGCGGGCGATGTGGCGAATATCGCGTCTGATTGATAGAGGCTGGGATTCGCCAGCTTTTTGATTCCAGTCACATAGACGGCGCCGTCATCGGCCAGCGGATGGTACCCATGGACCAGAAGCACTGCCGGTGTGAGCAGTGCGATGGTAGCCAGGGGGAAGCGGCTGATCCAGCTTTTGACACCAGGGGCCCGTGCAACAGATATCAAATGAAGACCCCACCCTTTGTCATCCCGAGAGCCGGTTCTGGCGCCGGCGTCACTCTTGCTGGTAACGGCCGAGCACATCCTCAAGGGTCACAGCACCCTCTAAGATTCCCTTGCTGGCCCGATTCTGAATGGGCAGGACTGGCCAACGCGCCAGGTACGGGATCGCGCTATCCAACGGCATGTCCGGAAAGAGCAGCGGCGTCCGATCGGGCTTGATCGCGCGCTCCAGCAGCGTATCCGGCGCTTGCGCCGCTGCCAGCGACGTGAATTCGCTGCGATTCATGGAGTACCAGGAACCATCCCGGAGCTTCACCAGCAACATGGGGGCGTCGGCGATTCCCAGCTGTTTAGAAACCTCCTCCAGCGTCGCCGTACCAGGGAATACCGGCAGGTTCACCGGGCGCAAGGCATCCTCCAAATGCAAAACGCTCTCCTCCCGTTGTTCCTCCATGGAAGGCAGATCGAGTCCATCCTGATGCGTAAATGTTTCAAAAATCGGATATGGCTGCAAACTCCGCGACACCAGGTACGCGATGGTATTTGCCAGAATGACCGGAAGCACAATGGAGTAGTTGCCACTAACCTCGAGCACCATGAACACCGACGTCAACGGGACCCGTAAGAACGCCGCAAACAGCACCCCCATCCCCACCAGCGCATAGGAACCCACGGAGATCGGAAAGGCGGGGAAGAAGATCTTCTCGAAAGTGCCAATTGAGGCCCCCAGCATCGCGCCAATGAAGAGCGTGGGGGCAAACATTCCGCCCGGGGTGCCGCTGGAGAACGAGATCGTCGTGGCCACAATCTTGAGCAAGGCTAACGCCAGAAGAAACTTCCAGGTGAATTGGCCGTGCATGGCCTGGTCGATCACGCTGTACCCGGGCCCCATCACCTGCGGGAACCCAAAAAACGCGATGGCCCCCACAATCAATCCCGCAATGGGCGACTGGATATAGAAGGTCCAGCGGGGAAGACTGCGAAGACGAGGCCGGGAGTATCCGAGCGCCTTGGAAAAGAGAACCGACGCGACACCTCCCGCGAAGCCGAGAACCGTATAAGCAAGAAGTTCCTGAGGGCCCTTGAGCGTGACCACGGGGATGCGAAACATTGGCTCCGCGCCCCAGAACCAGCGGGCGACCACCACACTGGAAATTGCCGACAGCACGATCGAACCCAGAACCGCTGCGCTCCACCGTCCAATGACCTCTTCCACTACGAAAAGAATCGCCGAGATCGGAGCGTTGAACGCCGCTGCCAGGCCTGCCGCGGCCCCAATGGGCGCAAACATGCGCAGCCGCTCCCGCGAGAGATTCAGCCGGCGGCTGACCATCGAGGCCACCCCCGCCCCGATTTGCAGCGAGGGGTCCTCGGGCCCCAGCGAGAACCCACCCCCGATAGCCAGGGCCGCAGTGATGAATTTCCCCAAAACCGTTCGAAAAGATATGTAACCGTTGTAGATGTAAAGCGCTGCCTTGGTCTGGTTGATGCCGCTGCCGCGGGCCCCGGGAAAGACCAGCTGCACCAGCACCGCGACCAGCAGACCAACGCCCATGGGGACAAAAAACAGCCGGTACTGCCCCGGGTGGGGCGAGGATCCCAAGGTCAGCACCTGGATCCAGTTGATAGCGACACGGAAACAGACCACCATCAGGCCGGAGATGACGCCGATAAAGATCGAGAGAACGAGGAAAAGGCGCTCATCCCGGTTGGGCGCCAACCTCTGCACTTCCGCCGGGTTCGGCCGGTAACGCCTCTCCGCTGCAACCTCTACCGGGTCGGCTCCCGGAACCACGCCGGGAATCGGGTTGACCCCAGGAGTTTCCGTAGCCGTGCTCATTCTTCCTCCACTTGATTGGGCGCCTGGGCAATCTTCAACAGCAAAGCGTCGTCTCCCGTGGGAGCTCCGCAAACTTGCTGGGTGACCAGCTCAGTGTCGTAGACAAGTTGAATTTGCGTTTCCGCCAGTTCAGGATCCTTCGCGAGCTGGGCCCGAGTGACCTTGGAGGGCAACTTATGCCAACGCTCCAACAAAGCTTGCAACGGGTCGACCGCGGGAGCAGCAGCCGCCGGCTTTCCTTGAGGATTGGATGGCTGCCGGGTGAAACGGGAGGCCAGGCTTTGTAGCGGGTTGGAAGAGACCTTGGGCGCAGGCGCCGCGGCTGGGGTAGCCGGCGCCGCAGCCTTTGCGGTCACACACGTCGTCAGCCGCGCCATGGCAAGCTTGCGGGCGGTAAGAATGCGGGCGTCCCGTTCCCCCGGCTTTAAACGCGACGACGGATAGACCGCCAATATCCGCGATGCCTCGCTGAGCTGATCGCGGCTTTGCTGCAAAGCGGCAACCGCGCTTTCGTCGGCGTCTGCTTCGGTCGCCGGGAGCTCCAGGGCGCGGGTAAGATAGAGCTTCGTCTCCAGGTACCGCCCCAACTGGAAAGCCGTGCGCCCGGCTCCCTCCAGAGCCTCTCGCAACGAAGGGTGATGGTGCAGGATCGTCCGGTACACGTGAAAGGCGTCGCTGGGGTCCTGCGCCAGCTCCATGTTGCGGGCAATCTCTAATTGGACGCTAATGTCGTCTGCGGGAGCATTTCCCGAAGCCACCAGTAACTCGCTTCGAGCCTGGTTTAGCAGATGGTGGGCAATGAGGTAGTTGATGAGCTCAAAGCGAACCTCTCGCCGGCGCACATACCCGTCGCCCTCCCAGTTGCCGTAAATGGCTCTCTGGAAATCCTCAATCGCCTGGCTTTCGTTTCCTTGCCGGGCAGCCAGCCGGGCAAGTTGCAGGTTGATGACGCCGCTGCCCTGCTGCGATTCCAGCAGCGCGTTGAAGTAAACCGTGGCTTCCTGAATCCGGCCTGCGGATGCGAGCGCCTCGGCCAGCTTGATGGCTGTGCTGCGGTCATTGGGCGCATAAGCGAGGGCCGAGCTGAGGGCGTCAACCGCCGCCTGCGGCTTGTTATCCCGCAAAGCCTGGTCGCCCCGTTGCAGCCATCGGGCGGCTAGGGCAACCTGGTGGGAGGCGTAAGATTGGTAAAGATAATTGGTCAGGACGGCCAACAGGGCTGTGATCGCGAACAGGGTGGCCAGGGATAACGTATCTGAGAAAAGCAGACGACGCCGCCCGATCCGGTCAGTGGCGCTTGGAGTGGTCTTTAAAGCGAAAAACGACATCGCTTATTCAGTTTACTTGGATTCGATCATCCTAACTCCGTGGATTGTCCGCATTGCCGGGGAGCGTACTCATTCATGAACCATAACAGCGGCCCGGAAACCAACCTCGCGCACGCCGTCACCCTCGAGGAAAAAGAACTCGCCCTTCATGCGAGATTAAGCTCGCTCAAAAGTGTAATCGTGGCCTATTCCGGTGGAGTGGACTCCGCTTACCTGGCTTACGCGGCCCATGCTGTGCTGGGACCGCAAATGTTGGCAGTCATTGCCGACTCCGCCAGTCTGGCCCGGTCACAATTGAGCGACGCTCGCGAGTTCGCTCGCGAGCACGGCATTCCTTTGCGCGCCATTGAGACCCATGAACTGGAAAGGGAAGAGTACGCCGTGAATGGGCCCGATCGCTGTTTTCACTGCAAGGACGAACTCTTCAGCATGTTGGAGCAGGAGCTTGAGCGCACCGGCTTTGAAGCTCTCGCCTATGGCCTGAACCTCGATGACGGGCAGGACTTCCGCCCCGGCCACAAGGCGGCGGCGCAGCATCGGGTGGCGGCTCCCTTAGCCGAGGCCGGACTGAGCAAGGCCGACGTCCGTGCGCTGTCCCAGCGCGCACAACTGAGGGTTTGGGATAAACCTGCTTCGGCGTGCCTCTCCTCGCGTATGGAGTACGGCCGACGGGTGACCCCGGAGGCGCTGCGCATGATCGAACAGGCAGAGGATTCGCTGCGCGGCCTGGGCCTGAAGAGGTTCCGGGTGCGGCATCACGGCTCGATTGCGCGCATCGAGATAGCAGAGGAAGAGATGGCAGGCGTCCTGCAGATGGGGAGAATGAAAGCCATGGCCGCCGTCGTGCGGGCGGCAGGATTCCGCTATGTCTCCCTGGATTGCGAGGGTTACCGCTCCGGCTCGATGAACGAGGTACTTCCCATTGAAGTCCTGACCGGCTTTCAAAACAGCGGGCCCAGGTGAACGAGTTTGGTATGACTGAGAGCAATCGCGTCGGCTACCTCGAATGCTTTGCGGGTATCAGTGGCGACATGTTCATGGGCGCGCTGGTGGACGCCGGCGCACCCATCGATCTGCTGCAGCAAACGGCGGCTTCGCTCGGCTTGGGCGCTGAACTCGAAGTCACCCGGGTAAGCCGGAGCGGTATTCAGTCGACCAAGATCGATGTGATGGTCGATGGCCGGTTGCATGAGCCGGTCCAGCCCTCCGGGCCGATCGAGCACGAGCACAACCATCACCATGACCATAAACACGAGCACGCCACCCATCATCATGAGCACGAGCACGGCCGCAGCCTGCCGGAGATTCGCACCCTCCTCATGCATGCGAACCTGACCGCCCGCGCCCGCGACCTCAGCCTCCGCGCCTTTGGCTTGCTGGCCGAGGCGGAGGGCCGCATCCATGGCGTTCCAATAGAGAAGGTTCACTTTCATGAAGTGGGCGGGATCGATGCCATCGTGGACATCGCCTGCTCCGCGGCGGCGGCGGATGCGCTCGATTTGGACGCCTGGTATTGTTCCCCGGTGAACGTCGGCAGCGGCTTTGTGAACTGCGCCCACGGACGCTTCCCCGTACCCGCCCCGGCCACGGCGGAGTTGCTCAAGAACCTGCCGACTTATTCCGCGCACGTGCAGGCAGAACTGGTCACCCCCACCGGGGCGGCTTTGCTGCGTGCATTGGATTGCCGGTTCGAATCGGCTCCCATGATGCGCACCCAGGCGATCGGTTACGGAGCGGGCACCCGCAATCCGGAACGCTTTCCCAATGTTTTGCGGGTGAGTATCGGTGAGATTGCCCAGCCGTCGCCCCAAATCGGAGAAAAGGTCACGGTGCTCGAGTGTGCCGTGGACGACTTGAGCCCGCAGATTTTGGCTCATACCGCTCAGTTGGCGCTGGAGCGCGGCGCCCTCGATGTCATGAGCGCACCGGTGACCATGAAGAAGGGTCGTTTGGGAACTTTATTAACGATACTGTGCAAGCCCGGCGATGCCGATCGGCTGCAGCAGTTGATTTTTCGCGAGACCACTACCCTGGGCATCCGGGTGCGGGAGGAAAATCGCGTGATCCTGGCCCGTGAACTCACTCCAGTAGAAACCGACTTTGGCGTGATCCACATCAAGACCGGCTCCGGACTGGGCGAGGAGTGGAATGCCGCCCCCGAGTTTGAGGACTGCCGCCGCGCAGCCGCGGCCTTCGATGTGCCGCTGAAGACGGTCATGCAGGCGGCACTGGCTGCCTGGCGCATTCGCCAGGTGGAAGCTGGATCGCGATCATGACCACGGAAACCATTCTCGAGATGCTGCAGCGGGTGCGTGACGGAGGCCTGCGGCCGGAAGAGGCGATGGAGCGCCTCGCCAACCTGCCCTACGAGGAAGCAGGCTTCGCCAAGATCGACCACCATCGTCGGCTCCGGACGGGGTTGCCCGAGGTCATTTACGCGGGCGGCAAGACCGCTGAGCAGGTAGGGGAAATTTTCTTTCGCATGGCGGCGATGGGCGGCGATGTGCTCGCGACGCGCGCGGATGAGGCCGCGTTCGCTGCGGTGAAAGCCCTCGTCCCGGAGGCCCAGTAT
>JBAVQC010000467.1:0-33393 GCA_049693715.1 Acidobacteriaceae bacterium
GTTGAGTGCCGCGCCTACGGCGCTCAGATCAGCTTGCAAACGTCAGCCCAGCCCGGGAGGGCTGGGTTATTTATCCCCATGAACCCGAGCGCTGTAGGCGCGACACTCCTCTCATCCAAACACGTGGGTGGGATCGTAGGACACGCCCGCCTTTCGCAGTAGCGCCAGGAACTCCTCTTCGAATGTCATTTTCTGGTGGTGTTCGCGCTGGCTGCGAATGTAGGTCGTGACCTGATCGAGTTGCGAAATACTCACGCTGAACGCCCCATATCCGTTCTGCCACTGGAAAACCAGGCCACCTTCGTGCAGGAATCGCGAGGAGTTTGTTTTGAAGGTATTGATCGCAGATGCCAATGATATTGTTGCCGGCAGCAGGAAGAGAAGGTGGGTGTGGTTCGCCATTCCTCCAGCAGCGAGAAGCGGGATCTTGTGCCCGACCGCGACCGCCGCAATATACGAACAGAGACGTTTCTCAAATTCTGCTGGGATTAAATTGCTTCTGTCCTTGGTGCTGTAGACCGCGTGAACATAATTTTTGCAATAAGAATGGCTCATATGCGTAGCGAGGTTTCGCGAAGGATAACATGCATGGTGCCGCGCCTACGGCGCTCGGGTTCACGGGAATAGATAACCCAGCCCTCCCGGGCTGGGCTGACGTTTGGCGGCCGGCCCTCCGGGCCTTGAGGACGCGGTTCACCTTGAGGACGCGGTTCACCTTGAGGACGCGATAACCTTGACGACGCAGTAAGCGAAAGAGGATTCTCCGCCATCGCGGCAATTCGAGACTGGTGTGCCTTTTAAACCCCGCCCGGCCCTTGCGTCCAGGACGTTAGTCCCGGGGTTCAACGTCCTGTACACTGGGGAGAATCGAGGGGTCATTATGGTTGAATTAGTGCCATCCATCCTCTCTGCCGATTTCTCGAAGCTGGCCTTGGAAATTGAGGCTGCCGAGCGCGGCGGCGGCTCTGTCATTCATATCGACATCATGGACGGCCACTTCGTCCCCAACCTGACGATGGGGCCTCCCGTGGTCAAGTCCCTGCGCAAGGTCACCAGCCTGCCGCTCGATTGCCACCTGATGATTGAGAATCCTGACGATTTCATCGAGGAATTTGCCCAAGCCGGGGCGGACTGGATCTCCGTGCACTATGAAGCGTGCCGGCACCTGCACCGCACCCTGCAGTTGATCGGGCAACATGACATGAAACCTGCCGTGGTCATCAATCCGGCGACCCGGGTGGATTTTCTGGTCGAAATCCTGCCTATGGTCCATCACGTGCTCGTGATGAGTGTTAACCCGGGTTTTGGGGGTCAAAAGTTCATTACTTTTTCCCTCGATAAGATCCGGCGGCTGGCGGAAATCAGGGCGGAACTTGGGCTCAACTTCAGGATCGAGGTCGATGGAGGCGTGGCCCACGACACGATCGCCTCGGTGGTCGAGGCGGGGGCGGATTTGCTGGTCGCGGGGAGCGCCGTTTTCGATTCGGGGCACCCGGAAAAGGAGGCCCGGGCGCTGCTCAAAATGGCGCAGGAGGCCGAACTGAGCCGCAATGGGCAAAATTTCCATTCCAGGCAGGCCGCCGCCATTTAACATTAAGTAAGTAAGTAATGCGGACGGCAGTGGCGGGGCACCACTTCCGGTCACGATTCTGGCTCCCGGCCGAGTTCCTGCCCATGAGGTGCTATGCAGCGTTTCCTATCCCGGCTCTCTACCCTGTGTCTTCTTTGCGCTCTCCCCGCATGCGCTCAGTTCGGCATCTTCAAGCCTTCCAAACCGGCGACCAAGCCGACCCCCGATAATCCTCTTGCCGGCCATGCGTCCAAACAGCCGGATAAAGAGCTCTTCGATAAGTCCCTCATTGCCATGAAAAAGGGCAAGTTTGACGTGGCCCGTTTGGATTTGCAGACCCTTCTGAACACCTACCCGGAATCGGAATACCAGATGCGCGCCAAGTTGCTGGTGGGCGATAGCTGGTTCAAAGAGGGGGGCACCGCCGCCATGACCCAGGCAGAGGGTGAATACAAGGACTTCATCACCTTCTTCCCCAATACGCCGGAAGCGGCCGAAGCGCAGATGAAGGTCGCCGACATTTACTACATGCAGATGGAAAAACCTGACCGCGATCCCAAGAATACCCAGCAAGCGGAGCAGGAATACCGGAACATGATCCAGCAGTTCCCCGATTCGACGTTTGTGCCGCGAGCCAAGCAGCGGCTGCGCGAAGTGCAGGAAGTCCTGGCCGAGCGGCAGTATCAGGTCGGGAGTTTTTACTCCACCCACGAAAACTGGGCGGCAACCATTGCCCGCCTGCAGACGGTTACCGACACTTACCCGCTCTATAGCCACAGCGACATGGCGCTTATCGGGCTGGGTGACGCTTATGCCGCCGAGGCCCGCTACGTCCAGGGCCTGCGGCAGATCAATCCCAAGGCCAAGCAGGAACTCATAAAGGCCTACGATGACCAGGCCGCGGACGCCTACTCCCGCGTGATCACGCACTACCCCATGACGGCCCATGTGGAAGATGCGCGTGAGCGCCTGATCGCGCTCAATCGCCCGATGCCGGAGCCCACCAAGGAAGAACTCGCCGAGAGTGAAGCCGAAGAGCAGAGCCGTACCGGGATCACGTTCAAAGACCGCGCCCTCCTGCTCGTCAAGCGTGGCCCGGTCACGGTGAACGCTGCCCGTATTGGCGAACCTACCCTGACCGATCCTCCGCAGGTGACGGCGCCCGAGGTTCACAAACGAGACACGGCCCTTTTCACGGCGGCGCTCAACAATCAGCCGCTGCCACCGGTGGTTCCTGCGGCCGGCGCTGTGCCCGCTGCGGCTACGGGTGACGCGGCTGCCGCTCCGACCCAGGCCGCTGGCTCGACACTGCAGCTGGAAAGCGTGCAGGGCGCGAATACCGCAGCACCGGCAGCCAGCAGTGGCGGACCGGCGATTGGCGCCGAAATTATTAGCACCGGCCAGAATAGCTCTGGGCAGGCTCCGGCGAACTCGTCCCCGCCCACTTCCGGCGTGCCGGTGGGGCCGGTTGTAACTCCCGAGGGCGCGGCTGCGGCCGCTGCGGCTGCCGGCGTTCCGGGTGCACAGAACCCTGGTGGATTGGCAACGGTCGGTCCGACCGACAACAAGCCGTTGCCTCCGGTTGAAAGACCGGCCGACGCTCCGCCACAAACCAACGACGTGCATAACGCTGCGCAGGTGCAAACCGGCACCGATACCGGCGCCAATGCTGCCAATGGCAAAAAGAAGAAGGCGCCCGCACCCAAGTTCGACTCAAGCGACGAGTCTTCCAGCAAGCACAAGAAAAAGAAGGGCCTCGACAAACTCAACCCGTTCTAGAGCATTCTCCGCTTTTAGCACGTTCAGGATGATGCCGAGGTGTTGAAAGAAGACGCCCCCCATGCCCCGTGATCTCCCAAAAGCCTATGACCCGGCCGCGATCGAAGCCCGATGGGCGGCCTACTGGGTCGAAGAGGCGCTGTTTGACCAGCCACTCGCTGCAGACGCTACGATTACGTCTGACCGTCCCGTCTTTACCCTGCTGCTGCCGCCACCCAACGTTACCGGGCGGCTGCACATGGGGCACATGCTGGAACACACCGAGATGGACATCCTCACCCGGTGGCGGCGCATGTGCGGGGACCTGGCCCTTTGGATTCCGGGCACCGACCACGCCGGCATAGCGACCCAGTTGATGGTGGAGCGCCAGCTGGCCGAAGAGCACAAGACGCGCCAGCAGTTAGGCCGCGAAGCCTTTGTCGAACGGGTCTGGCAGTGGAAGCAGCACTACGGAGCGGCCATCCTCGACCAGATGCGGCGCCTGGGGACCAGCGTCGACTGGTCGCGCGAGTATTTCACTATGGACGGTCCCCGCTCGCTGGCCGTGCGCGAGGCCTTCGTGCGGCTGTATGAGCAGGGGCTCATCTATCGCGGGGCTTATATCGTCAACTGGTGCCCTCGGTGCCAGACCGCTATCTCCGACCTGGAAGTGATCCACGAGGAGCAGCAGGGCAAGCTGTGGGAGATCCGTTACCCCGTCGTGGGAGAGGACGGTTTTGTCACCGTCGCCACTACCCGGCCGGAGACCATGCTGGGTGACGTAGCCGTGGCTGTTCATCCCGACGATGAGCGCTACGCACACCTGCACGGCAAGATGCTCCGCCTGCCGCTGACTGGACGGGAAATCCCCGTGGTGACTGACAACTGGGTGAGCCGCGACTTCGGGACCGGAGCAGTCAAGGTGACACCGGCGCACGACCCTAACGACTTCGCTCTGGGCCAACGGCAGGGTCTGCCTTCCATCAGCGTGATGGACGAGACGGCGCACATGAGTGCCGCCGCCGGCGCTTACGCCGGTCTGGATCGCTATAAGGCCCGGCAGCGCATTCTGGAGGATCTTGAACATCAGGGTTTGCTGGCAGGGGTGCGCGAGCACGTGAACTCCATCGGCAAATGCGACCGCTGCAAAACGGTGGTGGAGCCTCTGCTGTCGACGCAGTGGTTTATCCGCATTCAACCGCTGGCCGACAAAGCCATTGCAGCGGTGGAAGAGGGCTTCATCCGCTTTACGCCCGAACAATACTCGAAGACGTACTTCGAGTGGATGCGCAATATCCACGACTGGTGCATCTCGCGGCAACTGTGGTGGGGGCATCGCATTCCGGCGTGGCACTGCGCTGCTTGCGGCAAAATTACCGTGGCCCGCGCCACGCCCGAAGTGTGCGCGCACTGCGCCAGCCATCGCATCGAGCAGGAGAAGGATGTTCTGGACACCTGGTTCTCATCTGGCCTGTTGCCCTGCTCCTCGCTTGGGTGGCCGGAACACACGCCGGATCTCGACGCTTTCTATCCCACGCGGCTGCTGGTCACCGGCTTCGACATCCTGTTCTTCTGGGTCGCGCGCATGATCATGCTGGGCTGTCACTTCATGCTTGAGGAACCGATGGCCGACGGCACCCCGCGCACGCTGAAGGACGCGGTGCCTTTTCGTGAGGTCTACATCCACGCTCTGGTGCGCGATGCTGACCGACAGAAGATGTCGAAGACCAAGGGCAACGTGATCGATCCGATCCAGGTGGTAGAGCGCTTCGGAACCGATGCCGTGCGCTTCACGCTGGCAGCGATGGCCGCGCCCGGTACCGACATCGCTTTCAGCGAAGACCGCACCGACGGCTATCGCGCCTTCGCCAATAAAATCTGGAATGCCGCGCGGTTCATCTTCATGCAGATGGAAAGGGCCGCTGGAATCGTCGTCGATTTACGTCAGCTTCCTGCGGAGCCGGGAACGGATGCCCCCATCGAAGCTCGGTGGATCGTATCCCGCCTAAATCGCACCGCCGGCGAGGTGAACGAGGCCTTGAGCGAATACCGCTTTCACGAGGCCGCCAACACCCTCTACAGCTTCTTCTGGGGCGATTTTTGCGATTGGTATCTGGAAGTCGTCAAGCTGCGTCTGGACTTCACCGCTGCGCCCGAGCCGATGGGTTTGGCGCTCGCCACCCTTCTGTCGGTGTTCGACTCTGCCCTGCGCCTGCTGTCTCCGTTTATGCCTTTTATCAGCGAGGAGATCTGGCACGCGCTTTACGAGAATCACCCTCCGGCCAGATCGATCGCGCTCACGCGCTTTCCCCAGGCGCGGATCGATTTAATCGATCCCGCGGCCGAACGGCAGATGAAGCAGTTGCAGGAATTGATCGCCGCGGTCCGCGATATGCGCCGGCAACTGGGGGTGGAAGAGAAGGCGACGGTGCCTATCCTGCTTCGCGTCGCCGCTGAGGAGCGGGCCGGTATCGAACAGAACGCCGACATCATCGGCCGCCTGGCGAAGGTATCGGGGATTGAATTTGTCGATAGCATGCCCGAAGGCACAGGTGTGCGCTCCGCTCCGGGATTTGATGTGGCCGTGATTTATGAGCGTACGATCGATGTTGCGGTGGAGTGTGAGCGCCTGCGGAAGGAACTGGTCCGGTTTGAGAAAGAGATATCCAATGCCGATCGCCAGCTATCGAATGAGAGCTTCCTGGCGAAGGCTCCGGCAAACGTGGTAGAAGGATTGCGCCGCCGCGCGGCGGAGCTGAGCGTGCTGATTCCCAAGAACCGCGCGGCGCTGGACAGTCTCAACTGCAAATAAGAGGGGCCAATGGATTGGAAGAGCAGGCGGGTTGAGGCCACCCTGGAACAAGCCCTGGTCGAAGACCGGGCGACCAACGATGTCACCACGGCCATCACCATCGAGCCCGGATTGCGGGCTTCGGGCACGGTTCTGGCGAGGCAGGATTGCGTGATTTCCGGGTTGGGATGTATCCCCCGCTTTCTGGAAATTTTTATCCGTCTGGATAAGAAGAATACCGGCCGGTTTGAGGTGATCAATCACCCGGAGATGTTCGACGGGGTACGGGTCAAGAAGGGTCAGGCAGTGGCTGTGATTCGGAGCAATGCGCGCACCATTCTTGCATGTGAACGCGTGATTCTGAATCTGATGCAGCGGATGAGTGGCATCTCCACTGCTACCCGGGAGTATGTGGATGCAGTGGCGGGCACGAAGGCGAAAGTTCTCGACACGCGTAAGACGGCTCCCGGTCTTCGCGTACTCGACAAGTATGCAGTGCGTTGCGGTGGGGGCGAGAGCCATCGCTTCGATCTTTCCGACGGAATTCTGGTCAAGAGCAACCATATTGCTCTGGGTGGCGGAATTCCCAAGGTCATTGCCCGTGCTTTTGCGGGACGAACCCCTGGCCAGACCATTACGTGCGAGGTACGGAGTTTGATTGAGTTGGAGCAGGCTCTGACTGCGGGAGCGGAGTCGCTGCTTTTGGATAATATGAGTCCGGCTGAGACCAAGAAAGCCGTGGGGATTGTGCGCGCACGAGGCCTTACGATTCCACTGGAAGCATCGGGTGGGATCACGCTCGAGAATATTCGGAAATACGCGCTTGCCGGCGTTGATCATATTTCCGTCGGCGCGTTGACGCAGTCCACGGTAGCCGTGGACTTGAGCATGCGGGTAACAACGGACATTTTCTAACTCTCTCATTGCAACGAATCGACGGGTGCCCCACATCTCGCTCGTTTTTCGCGAGATGTGGGATGCCACAGCGCCACACCGGCAGGTTTTCGACTCGACCGGCAAAAGAACGTCAAGGTTCGTGGTGCCACGGGGTTTTTCTGCAAGTACAAGCGAAATGTTCAAGGACTACTTATTGCCTGATCCTTTCCTAGAAGACGACTACGAACTGTCCGCGTTGGATACTGCGCTAGCCGGCACGCCCTTTGCCGGCAACATTCGCTACTTCCCTTCCATTCACTCCACGAACGTGCTCGCTATGCGGGAAGCCGACGAGGGTGCTCCGGAGGGTATGGTTTACCTGGCGGACGAACAAACCGCAGGACGTGGCCGGGGAGCACATGGATGGCAGTCGGCTCGGGGAGCCGGGCTCTACGTCACCGTCCTGTTGCGGCCGCGGGTCGCACCCGCCGACATTCTGTGGCTTTCCCTGGCCGCGGGTCTCGCGGTGCGCGAGGCGGTGCGTCAGGTCACGTCGCTCGAAGCGGATATCCGGTGGCCCAACGATTTGCTTTTTGGTAAGAAAAAGTTTTGCGGCATTCTCACCGAGTTGAATGCTGAGGTCACGCGGGTACGCCACGCAGCGGTTGGCATTGGCATTAACGTGCACCAGGAGAGCTTCCCCGACCCATTAAGCCTCATCGCCTCCTCCCTGCGTAGCGAAACCGGACGCTCCTGGGCGCGTCAGGATCTGCTGCTTGCTTTGCTACAATCGCTGTACCGGGAAGCGCAAGCACTGAGTGCGGACACAGCCGGCGCGGCCGCGAACATCCTAAGCCGCCTGGAACGCGCTTCTACCTGGATTCGTGGCCGGCAGGTGCATGTGGATGAAGGCTCAGGGTACTCCGGCGTCACCGCAGGCCTGGACGCGCGCGGATTTCTTCGCGTGCGCACCGCGGAAGGCCTTCGCACCGTACACTCCGGCGGCGTCCGGGATCAATGACGGAAAATTCTATGCTGCTCACCCTTGACGTAGGCAATACCAACACCGTCCTTGGCCTTTACCGCCTCGCCCCCGATGAGTTGATCACCCACTGGCGCATCAGCACGCTCAAAGCGCAAACGGTGGATGAATACGGCGTGCTCCTGCTCAGCCTCTTCGCCATGAAGAAGATTGAAGCAAGCGAAGTCTCGGCCATCATCATAGCCTCGGTCGTCCCTCCCCTGGAAACGACTCTGCGCCACGTATGCGAGCGCTACTTCAACGTGAAGCCCATGCTGGTGGAACCCGGCATCAAGACGGGGATGCCTATCCTGGTGGATAACCCCGCTGAATTAGGTGCGGACCGCCTGGCCAATGGTGTTGCGGCGTTCGCGAAATACGGTGGTCCGTGCGTGGTGGTCGACTTCGGCACGGCCACTACGTTTGACGTGATCACCGCCAAGGGTGAGTACGTGGGCGGAGTGATTGCGCCAGGCCTGGCGATTTCCGCCGAGGCTCTTTTCTCCCGCGCTGCCAGGCTGTCCCGCGTAGATGTGAAGAAGCCTGCCAAGGTGGTCGGCACAAATACCATCGCCCACATGCAGAGCGGGTTGTACTACGGATACATCGGGCTTGTGGACGGCATCCTGGAACGTATTTTGCACGAGACCAAGGGCCCGGGGCCGGCATCCGGCGAGGCGCCTGGCCCTCCCAGGATTATTGCCACCGGCGGCCTGGCCCGGCTCATCGTCGACGATTCCCGGTTCATCAAAGTCATCGATGACATGCTAACGCTCGATGGCCTGCGCCTGATCTACGAACGCAACCGCGCGGCCAAGGTAAAACATAGCCACGGCGAAGCAGCGGGAAAGCACGCCTGACGCTGTCGTGCAAAATTACTTCAACTACTTTACTGAGATTGAAGAGCATTTCCAGCGTCGCCGCGGGTCGCTGCTTCTGCTTTCGACGATCGACTGGGCGCTGATTGAAACCTGGCGCGAGGCGGGGATCCCGCTGGCAGCCGTGCTGCAAGGCATAGACGCGGCTTTTGACAAATACGACGCGCGCAAGAACAAAGCCCGCGTGCGGCGGGTGAACGGGTTGGCTTATTGCGCCCAGGAGGTGATCTCCGCCATGGACGCGATGCAGGAGGCCGCCGTCGGCGCCACGCCCGCCCGGCCGAGCACGGAAGAGCAAGGCTTCGAACAGGAACGGATCGCTGCCCACCTGGAAGGGGCGGCTCTGCAACTGCGCCACGCAGAAGGTGGAATGGGCGAGATCGCCGATCGTCTCCAGGAGCTTGCAGGAGATGCAAGGATGAAACTGCCCCAACTCCAGGAACTGGAGCAATCGCTCACGGTGTTGGAAGAAAAGCTGTTTGCGATCCTCCTCACTAGCACGCCGGAGGCCGAGTTGCTCGCGCTGCGTCAACAGGCTGCGGCCGAACTGGCTCCTTATCGCAGCCGCATGCCGGCCATGCAGATCCGCCAGGTGGAGCAGCAGTTTCTGCACAAGCGGCTGTTGGAAAAGTTCAACCTGCCGCGGCTCAGCCTTTTCTATATGAGCCAGGCATGAAGCTGCGCATCGAAAAAGCTGTTTACGGCGGCGACGGACTGGCACGCGTTCCCGAAGGCAAGACGGTGTTTGTTCCGGGAACGCTGCCGGGCGAACTGGTGGAGGCCACGATTGCCGCGGACAAGCGCAGCTTCGCCACCGGCGCGCTGGGTGCTGTCATCGAGCCGTCTGCAGAGCGAGTTGTGCCCGGGTGCGCTTATGTTCCCCGCTGCGGCGGCTGCCAGTACCAGCATGCAAGCGCTGCCTTGCAGTTGCAGATGAAGCTCGACATTCTGAAGGAAACGCTGACCAGGGCACATCTTCCTGTGCCCCGCGAAGTTGGGAGTGTGGCTGGGCCGGTTTGGGGTTATCGCAATCGCATCCGTCTGCATGTGATGCGAGATGCCCTCAGCTATCGGCAGCGAGGTTCGCACACTCTCCTGCCGGTAACCCACTGCCCCATTGCCGCTCCGCTTCTCGAACAGGCGATTGCGGCGGTGGAGCGCATTGCGAAAGAGACCGCTCTTGCGAGCCTGTGTGATGAAGTGGAATTTTTCACCAACGGTGAACAGGACCAACTGCTGGTGTCTCTGTGGTCTGAGAAACCACGACGCCTGCGCGAACCCCGGCTGGAAGCATTTGCCGAGCGGCTGCAGGTGGAGATTCCTGTGCTCACCGGAGTTGGGCAGTGGGCGCAGCAAAGCTCTTCCCTCATGCACTGGGGACAGCGATCGCTCACGTACATGGTGTCCGGTATTCCGTACCAGGTAAGCCTTGGCAGCTTCTTTCAGGTGAATCGTTTTCTGCTGCAGGAACTGTTGCAGTTGGCGATCGGAGATCGATCGGGCAGGCTAGCCTGGGATCTGTACTCGGGCGTGGGACTTTTTGCACAAGCGCTCGCATATGAAGATGTAGTCGCTGTTGAATCGGAAGGGTTTTCGGCCGACGACCTAAAGAAAAATTTAGGAAACAGGCGATGCCGGGTCGTCCGGTCCAGCACGCTGGACTTTCTCCGCAGTAAGGCGCAGGGCCGGGAGAAACCGGAATTGATTTTGGTCGACCCACCTCGCGCCGGCTTGGGTAAGGAGGTTTGTGCGCACCTGGCGAGGGTTTCGGCCGCGGAGGTGGTTTATGTTTCGTGCGATCCGGCTACGCTCGCTCGAGATTTACAGTCACTGTTACAGTCAGGTTATTACGTGGAGACGATGAATCTGGTCGACCTTTTCCCACAAACCTTCCACATGGAGACCGTCACGCACCTCAAGCGGAATTAATGTGTTGCTCCACGAAAAACTGTGGAATGATTAGCATCCTGAGCCACCAAATCAAATGAGACCAGTCCCGAAGGGACGGCTGACCTTAGCCCAGGACGCAGTCCTGCGTAAACCCAGACCCACCTGAGTAGTCCCGAAGGGACGGCTGGACGGGTGAGACATGTGTTCAGCCGTCCCTTCGGGACTGTTCATCGTGTTGAAGCCTACCCAGGACTGCGTCCTGGGCTAAGTTCAGCCGTCCCTTCGGGACTGTTCGTGCGTCGACCGCGCCCTTGCGCCGGTCCGATGATGCTTTTCCGTGACGGGAGTACCTGTGGCGAGAAGACGCGGCCTCGACCGGCTCTCTTTTGCCACTGCGCCTGCGCTTTATGCGGCCGTTTGGCTTTGCGCTGGAATTGTGCTTGCCGGTTACCAGTGGGTTGCTCCCGCCACACTCATTGCGGCCATCCTGCTGTCTGCTCTGCTCTGCCTGGCGGCTACCAGGAAGGCCCCACGGGTCGCATTGCTCCCGTTGACGGGCGTCTGGCTGACGTTGGGTCTGCTGCTCAGCGAAATCGAACCGGCTCCTGATCCACAAACACAATTGAGCGTCATAGCAGAAGCCGGTGAGGCCGCGGCTGTCCATGGTGTAGTCACGCGCACCACGCCCATCCGCATCACTCAATCCACATCGCCGTTCGGCACCGCTGTGCGGGAAGAACAGAGCGAGAGTTTCGATGTAAGGGTGGCCTCCGCGGATGGCCGGCCGGTGTCCGGCGGACTGCGCGCAACCGTCTACGCACCCGCGAATCAACCATTCCCCGCCATCCGCTGCGGAGATCAGATCGAGACTACGATGGCGATGCATTTGCCCGAGCGCTATCTTGACCCCGGAGTGTGGGATGCTACCGCGTGGCTGCGGCAGCAGGGCATAGGGGTCGTGGGCTCACTCAAAGCGTCGGCACTCACGGTCACACCAACCAGCGGGCACGGCGGTTTTCATTGCTGGCTGCATTCGGTGCAGCAGGCCGGCAGCCAGCGCCTGATCGCGTTCGCCGCCTCATCAGACGCCTCGCACTTGCCGCGATGGTTACTGCTGAGCGAATCCGACGCAGGCATGCTGAGCGCCATGATTCTGGGCGATCGCACTTATCTCGATCACCAGGCCCGTCTCGGCTTCGAACGTACCGGCTCGTTTCATCTGCTCGTGGTCTCGGGCATGCACCTGGCGATTTTCGCCGGGTGCATTTTCGCCCTGGCGGCGTGGCTTCGCCTGCCTCGCATCTGGTCTACGACGGTGACGATTGCCTGCGCCTTCGCCTACGCCTTATTGGCCGGCTTTGGCGAACCGGTGCAGCGATCTTTCTGGATGGTGACCCTGTACCTCCTGGCGCGTTTGCTTTTCCGGGAACGCAATAGTCTGAACGCCATCGGCTTTGCCGCGCTCTGCCTGCTTGCGTTGGACCCCAGTTCGCTTTCGGGAGCCAGCTTCCAGATGACTTTGCTTTCGGTGTTGATCGTCGGCGGAGTCGCGGTCCCCATCGTCGAGCACACCTTCGGGCCTTACCTTCAAGCGACGCAGAACCTGGGCCTGATCGCGATCGATCCTGAGCTTCCGCCCCTGCTGGCCCAGTTTCGCGTTACCCTGAGGCTGATCGCCGGCCATCTGCAACCGTTCCTCGGCAGCCGGATGGCCCAAACCCTGCCCCCAGCTTTCGTTCGGCTTCTTCTGCGCATCTGCGAACTGCTGCTGGTCTCGGCGCTCATCGAACTGGCTATGTCTCTGCCCATGGCAATTTATTTCCATCGCGTGACCGCGCTCGGCTTGCCGGTAAACCTGCTGGTGGTGCCGCTCATCGGCCTGGCGTTGC
Organism: Acidobacteriaceae bacterium; assembly: GCA_049693715.1. GTDB lineage: Bacteria > Acidobacteriota > Terriglobia > Terriglobales > Acidobacteriaceae > PALSA-350. Next base: position 12,674 of record JBAVQC010000467.1, read on the forward strand.
CTTCCGCCCTACTCACCTTTGCTACCTTGTTGGTCTGGCCCTCGCTGTCCATCGTGCCCGGCACGGTCACTGCGGCGCTGCTCCACGCCATCAACGGGATCGTCCGTCTCTTTAGCGGGATGGCCGCGGGCGATATCCGCATCTCCGATCCCGGCGCCCCGGCTATCGTTGCCGGCATTCTGCTCATCGGCCTGGCGGTTTGGGCAGCGCGCAATAGCCGCTTCCCCGTCGCCTTTCCCATTGCCGCATTGGCCTGTTCCGCGGCGTGCGTCTTTTATCCCCGCGCGTTGGCCTACCATCCAGGCGTGCTCGAGGTGACGGCCATCGACGTGGGCCAGGGAGATTCGCTGCTGCTGATCTCCCCCGAGGGAAAAACCCTGCTGGTCGACGCGGGCGGTCCTACCGGCGGCGACTCCCAGGGGCCCAGCGGCAACTTTGAAATCGGGGAAGATGTGGTCTCCCCTGTATTGTGGTCGCGCAATATCCGCCGTCTCGACGCCGTGGCTCTCTCTCACGCACACAGCGATCACATGGGGGGAATGGTTTCGATCCTGCGCAACTTTCGCCCCCGGGTGCTGTGGGTGGGGACCAATCCTGAGATCCCGGCCTACGAGGCACTCCTGTCCGAAGCCACCCGGCTCGACATTCCAGTGGAAGCGATGGCCGCCGGCAGCAGCTTTGCCTTTGGCGGCGCGCAGGTGAATGTGCTGGCCCCGGCCATCGATTACGTGGCAGGGGCGGCCGCCAGCAATGACGATTCTCTGGTGCTCCACGTGGCCTACGGGAAGACCTCCGTGCTGCTCGAAGGCGATGCCCAGGCGGCCACTGAACGGCAAATGCTGGCTGAGGAGCTCCACGCCGACCTGCTGAAGATCGGCCATCACGGCAGCAAGACGTCGACCACACCCCGCTTCCTGGCCGCGGTGGCGCCCACCTATGCCGTCATCTCGGTCGCCCACCGAAATCCGTATGGCCATCCCAAATTGGAAATTCTGCACCGTCTGCAGGACGATCATGTCCGGACCTTCCGCACCGACGCTCTGGGAGCCACGTCCTTCTATTTGGATGGACGGTCAGTGAGCGCCCAGCCATTGGCGGCAAGGTAACCAAACCTTTTTTGTATTTCCCTGCTGCCGGTTCGGGTATAGGATTCGCAACAAAGCAAGGAGAATAAACTCGGAGGAAGGGCTTTAAAAAATGGGGTCAAGCGAGTCCGATCGCAACGAGGAATCTTCCCGCCACACGCTCAATTCGCCACCTACTCCCCAGTCCCCCCAGGAAAAGATGGAGGAGCAGCGCAAGATCCGCCGCTTGCAGATGATGATGGATATGGTGATGTCCGTGATCAGCCAGGACGGCAGCCTGACAGTGGATCAGGCCGCGGAACTGGTAGCCGACAGCAAAAGAGCCGCGCTGGCTATGTTTCCCGATAAAGAGCTGGCTTACAACATCATCTACAAACCCAGGCTGCAGCGGTTAATGCGGGAGCGCTACCGCATTCAGTAGCAGGCTACTTGGACGAGGTGCTGACCAGGCGCATAGTGATGGTCCCCCAGAAGAGCCTGGCGCGCATCTGTACCGGCATGTGACGTTCGTCATCGGTGTACCAGATCCAGATATTGCCTCGATTCTTAACCACGCCCGCGTCCGCGGTCGGCTGCACCCGAATGGTCTGAAAGGTTCCGGCGAGGGTCATGATCTGTTCCCGGGCCTCAGCCTTCATGGTCACGTCCACGACGCGCATGGCGTCGGCCACCGGCATGTGAAAGCTGGCTCCCGGCTGCAGCGTTTGCGAACCGCCGTAAAAGATAGCGGACATCAGGTCAGTGACGCAGGGCGGAATCGCCGCCTCCTGGGATTTGCTGGTTCCGGACACCAGATTCTTCTCTTGCAGCACCTGCTTGCCCTCCATAAATCGCAGGGTGCTGGTGACCTGCCGCCGCCCCTCCTGTAGTTGCTTGGCAAAGCTGGAGGAACAGCCGGTGGTGCGATTGAAGTAAGACTCAAAACGGTCGTTGACGCGGAAGAGCAGGTTGACGGCGCCGATCGACTCGCCGGTGGCAGTCACGTGCTGCATGGTTCCCGCCTGCTCCAGGTGGAAAGTGGCCTGACCGGCGGGGAACACGCGCCAATCTACGGCATAGTTGAGAGTCTGTTTGGCAGGGAAGGAGAAATTTGCGGCTGGCGGTAGGAGCGGGGGCGGAGGGGATTGAGCGAGCCCGGCCAGCGCCCAGAAACAGGCCACCCGCACCACGAGTTTCGGATACCGTATCACCGTTCACTCACTCCAATTGGATCAATGGCGGAGCCACAGAGTAGCAACCAGCACAGCGTAAACGGCACAGGCACCCAAAAGTGAATTGTACTCGCGGTGCTGACGGTAGAGAGTACCGGAGAAGCTACCGTCTCCTGGGAATTTCGCTGGCGTGAGGCGGGGTAGGAGGCGGGGTACGCGTCGGGCATAGCTCGCGAAAGTGGGGAAAGTGACGCGGAGGAATTCTTCTTCGCTGTAGATGGTGGGCGCATAGATGAGGACGAAAAGGAACGCCAGGAGCAGGGTGATCCACAGGCTGCGCGAGGCGGCGGCGAAGCCGAAGGCCATCATCATGGAGCCGAGGTAGAGAGGATTGCGAGTGTAGGCGTAGGGGCCGGTCATGGTCAGCTCGGCGTTCTTCTTCACATAGCCTGAGGCGTAGGCACGCAGGAGCAGGCCAGGGATTACGAGTAGGAGGCTCAAGGCAAGCGAGAAAGCGCTCGGGCGGGCTCTCCAGAGATAGAAAGCGGCGAAGAGAAAGCCTGCGGGCACGCGAATGCGCCGCGCTATTTTGCTCCAGCGGGTCAGCATGGAGGAGTGCACACCGCGAGCCCGAGGGCGACGAGCCTCATTGTTTTCCCGCCAACAGTTCGTTCGCCGCGTCCACCACCTGCTGCGGTGTAATGGTCAACAGGCCAGCTTCCGGCTCCGCGCGACGGGTGTGGTCGCGCTTGCTTTCGGGGTGGCGGAGGACGCGAAAAGGCACACCAAAGGGACCGTTGCGCGCGGGGTCGGTGGGGCCGTAGATGCCGACGACCGGTTTGCCGAGTGCACAGGCCAGGTGCAGCGGTCCGGTGTCTCCGGCAATGACCAGGCAGACCCGCCGGGTAAGCGCAATGAGCCGCTCCAGGGTAAACTCCGGCGCCTGGGCAACACCCCCGCTGACGAGCACTACCTGGGCCGCGATTGCCCGCTCCTCAGGACCGGCATTCACCAGAACCAGGCAACCCTGCTTATGCAGATCCCTTGCTACCGCTCCGTATCGCTCTGCAGGCCAGCGCTTTGCGCCCCAGCCGGCACCCGGGCTTAGCAGAACCACCAGCTGATGACCCACATCGCGCAGCACTCCATCGGCCCACAGCTCCGCCTCGCGGTTCACCGGAAGCGGAGGAAGAACCGGGGACAGCCGTTCCCCCGCAGCCGCCGCACAGACCTCCACCGCCTGCTCGATCACGTGCACACCGTGGGTGCGTACCCGTTCGGCAAAGAGCCAGCGCGCGGCCCATTCGCGGGGCTGGTCTTCTCCGATCATCCGCGGCGCCCCCGCCAACCGTCCGGCGAGAGCCGAACGAACAGCCCCCTGCAGATCGATGCACAGTTCGTAGCGTTCGGCGCGCAGAGAGCGACGCAGTGCACCGACCTCCCTCAGCGTTCCTGTTTGCAACGGGGAACGAGCCCAATCTTTTGCCTTTACCAGGTGGAGGCGATTCACTAAGGGCATCTGGCCGTCGTCCGCACGGAGAAGAGGGCTCCAGCGGGGCTCCACTGCCCAACCCAGATACCAGTCCGGGTGGGCCTGCCGGAGAGCAGCCACCGCGGGCAGGGCATGCAGAATGTCCCCCATCGCGCCCAGCCGCATAATCAGGACGCGCATCTGCTCATGGTGCGGTGACAATGAGTGATTTTCTCATATCGTCGAGGGCCGCCTTCTCGTCTGCGATTTCGACCGTAAGCACCGCTGTCCGCAGCGGCGCAACCGTATTCAGACGCAAGCGCATGGCCGCATCCAGCTTCACCTCATCCTTGCCGGTAGTCACAAACGCGTCGCACCCGACACGCCGGCCGAGCTCCGCCAACCGGTCGATATCTGCCCGGGTGTAGGGATGGTGATCGCGAAAGCGCATCTGCTCCGCCACGCCAGCTCCAGCCGCTGCCAGGCCGGCAAAAAACTCGGCCGGACGGGCCACGGCGCAGAAAGCTACCGCGCGCTGCGGAGGGCTGGGCAGAGCAAGTATCCGGCGCACCCGCCAGAAGCGGCATTCCGGCCGGGTATGAACCTGGAAGGCGGACTCGAGCTCTGCATCTTCCTGGCGAAGCACGACAACCCCGGCACGGCGCAGCGACGCCAACGGCTCACGCAACCTTCCCGCCGGCAACAGCCGTTGCTGCAAGTCGGTGCGGTGCATCACCACGATGTCCAGGTCCCGCGCCAGTTGGCGGTGCTGAAATCCATCATCCAGCAGATGGACGCCCCGTCCACCTCCGCCGGGTTCGCTTTCCGCCAGGAGGCCCGCCTGGTAACGGCTGGCCCCCACGTATACCGGGACTCCGGTGGAACGGGCGATGAGCAGGGGCTCATCCCCAAATCGGTCCGCGCTCCCGGCAGGGTCCACGCGCTCTACCGTTGGCAGCGATCGCCCGTAACCGCGAGACAGGACATCGGGACCGTAGCCCTCCCGCTGCAGCAGCCGCGCCAGGCAGATCACCAGGGGAGTCTTGCCCGCACCGCCCACGGAGAGATTGCCGATGCTCACCACCGGCCAGCGCAGCCGCAGTGGAGGCGTGCGCTCAAAGCGTGCATTTCTCGCTCGAACGACCGATCCATATACCCACGACAGCGGGGCCAGCAAGGGCGGGGTCATGCGGTGGGCAACAAGCCAAGCAGGGCGGTCACGGCGCGGCCGGTAGCGCCCGATTCATGGTGGAATACTTCGAGCGCGCGCACCCCGAGCGCATTGGCCGCCTCCTGGTCGGTGAGCAGATTCTCCAGCATCGGCACCAGAGTCTCCGTTGTGGCGAGTTTCAGCGCCTCAGCCTGGAGCAAGGTGTCGATGATGGCGCGGAAATTGGCATAGTGGTTGCCCATCACCACAGGTACGGCGAACTGCGCCGGCTCCAGCGGATTGTGGCCGCCTGCCGGAACCAGGCTCCCACCGACAAACGCAACCGAGGCCAGCGCATACACCGACGCCAGTTCGCCGATAGAGTCCAGCAGGATCACGGTGCCGGGCTTTATCTTTACCGGACGCTTCATCCAGTTGGAACGCCGCAAGCACGTCTCATTGCGGTTCTTCATAAGCTGGACCACGCGCCCAAAGCGCTCCGGATGGCGCGGCGCAAGGATCATCACGCAGTCCGGGATGGTTTTGAGCAACTGACGAAAAGCATCGAGCAGGATCTCTTCTTCGCCCTCGAGCGTGCTGCCGCACACCAGCACCCGGGTTCCCGTGGGGAGTTTTTCGCGCAGAGTGGTGGTGATGGGGGCAGGCTCCGCGCTGCGTACGTCGAACTTCAAGTTCCCAGCGAAGGAAACGCGGCCCGCAGGGGCGCCAATCGCTTTTAATCGCTTCACGTCTTCCTGGCTTTGCGCCAGAAAGATCGAGACTCCCGAGAGTATTCCCTTCCACAGCCTGCGCAGTCGCATATAACGCGGCAACGAGCGATCGGAAATGCGCCCGTTGACTACGGCCACGGGAATAGAGGCATGACGGCACGCCGTCAGCAGATTCGGCCACAGTTCGGTTTCCACCAGCACCAGCAGCACTGGATCCAGCGCCCGCAGATAGCGGCGTACGGTCCAGGGAAAATCCAGCGGGAAGTAAAACGCGTGGTTGGCGCCGGTGCGTTCCCGGGCTAACCTTTGTCCGGTCCGGGTGGTCGTCGATAACAGCACGCGGTACTGCGGGGCACAGGCGCTGAGTTCGTTCACCAGCCGGCTGGCCGCCAGTACCTCGCCCACGGAGACGGCATGTACCCAGATGGTCTTTCGCGCGTCGCCTTCCCGGAGCCGGCCGGGAACCCAGCCAAGGCGCTCGCTGAGCCCTTCACGGTACTTTCCATTGGTCGCCATGGCCAGCAGCCAGTAGGGCAGGCCGAGCACCAGCGCCACGAACAACGCGAAGGTGTAGAGGATGAGCGTCACGGTCGGCTAGCCCTTTCTACTCGCGACACTTTACTCGCAATAGCAGGGAAGCTCATAATCGAACCCGGGAATGCTTCGCCGATCTGTTTTTGCTCCAGGGCTCTTCGCTGTGCTGCTCTCGTGTCCGGTGTTGTTGTCCCGGGCCGTAGCCGCTGAGCATGCACCCCCGCCCGCGGGTGTGGCGACCAGCTACCCGGCCTTTGACCTGCATCCGGCTGAGCAGGTGGCGATTGCCGCAGAACCCTACAATACGCCGGAAAAGGCTTCGATCTTTCGCTTCAAATATCTGCAATACCGTTTTATGCCTATCCGCATCATTGTTACCAACAACGGAGACAAGCCTATCTCTCTGATCGACGCGCGCATCAACTTCATCACTGCCGCCGGCGACAAAATTCCCGCCGCAGTGCCGGAAGAAGTGGAGCGCCGCATTGGTGGCATCAAGCGCGCGGATGGCGGTTACAAATTGCCCGGTCCCCTGCCGCGTATCGGGAACAAGTCCTCTACGAAGAATAAAGACGTTGAACAGGATTTTCATGAGTTTGAGTACTCGGCGGTGGCGGTTGAGCCGCACACCACACGCGCCGGGTTTCTCTTTTACGATGTGGACGGCGTGGCGAACCCGCTGGCGGGCGGCAAGCTCAACCTGCGGACGCTGCGCAACGCCGATGGCAAGGAGCTGTTCTACTTCGAGATCCCGTTCGATAAGTATCTTCACGGCGGATCGACCACGAACTAGAGCGAGCTCACTCGTAGTAGGTCGCCGTGCTCGTGTCCGTCTCCCAGATGGTGCAGTCCTTGATGGCGACCCGGCCTCCGGTCATTTCGTTGAGCTGGCGCCTGGTCTCATCGTAAAAGTAGCGCGCCAGGTTTTCCGCCGATGGGTTGAGTTCGGTGAAGGGTTCGAGGTCGTTGAGCATCTGGTGGTCGATGCGGTCGATCACCGGACGCATCACCTGCTTGAGCAGCTTGAAATCGAGGAGCAGCCCGGCCGCATCCAGTTCCCTGCCCCGCAGCGTCAGACGAACCTTGTAATTGTGGCCATGGGGGTTCTCACACTTGCCGCGATAGTTGCGCAGGTAATGTCCCGAGGAAAATCCCGATTCGACGGTTACTTCGTACATGGCCTGGGTTGCCCTCTACCTAACTTATTGTAGCTGGTTCACTTCCGGCCCTTGTTGCGGCCCTTGTTGCGGCCCAGGCGGGCGAGGTCATCCTGGAGCTCGCGCCGCATGCGTTCCTCACTTCGGCGCTCTACCTGCTCGAACATGGCGGTCAGTATCCCAGCCAAGCCGGTGAGAAGTGCGGCCAGCAGGAAAGCCAGCCCGATCATCTTCCACAGAGATCCATTAGCTGGCAGGCCAGGCTGGAGGCGGTTGGGCACCAGGCTCATGGCGCAGGAAACCAGCGAGAACAAGAGCAGCGAGGCTGCCATCAGGTACAGGTTGCGGGACATTGCGCCTTTCATTGGGTGATTACTCCGCTGGGTACAGACTAGACTGCGCTACGCTCTCTCGGAAAAACATGTCCACGAAGGGTCCGTAGAACTGCAGATCCCTCGGCTTCGCTTTCGGGATGACAAAGGAAAGGGCGGTGGTTTGATAGAGAGTGGATGCTGGATTGTGGCGTGTTTCGTCTCCTGGCTGATGAAAAACACGGTCCGGCAACCGCCCTCCGTGGAACCACCGCCCTTTCCTTTGTCATCCCGAAAGCGAAGCCGAGGGATCTGCAGTTCTACGGACCCTTCGTGGACATGTTTTTCGACCGAGCGTGGCGTGTGCGGTTTCCCTCAACCTGCGAAAAAGTTCTCCACTTCCCCAATATCCCGCGTTAGCCGGTAGGGCGGCAGGCTCTCCAGAAAAACCTTGCCATACCGCTGCCGCTCGATGCGCGGATCGAGCAGCACCAGCACGCCCCGGTCTTCGAGCGAACGGATCAGCCTTCCAAATCCCTGTTTGAGCGTGATCACTGCCGCCGGCACCTGGTAGTCAAAAAATGGATTGGCTCCCACCGCAGCGACCGCTCGCATGCGCGCGGATACCACTGGGTCAGTAGGTACGGAGAATGGCAGCCGGTCTACGATTACACAGCTTAATTGCTCTCCCTGCACATCCACGCCCTGCCAGAACGACGAAGTACCAAAGAGCACAGCGTTTTCCGTGTTGCGAAACTCCTCCAGCAGGGCTTTGCGGGGGGCGGTGCCCTGCAGCAGGCAGGGATAGTCCAGCTCGGGCAGCAGGCGCTCGTAGAGATCACGCATCTGCTGATAGCTGGTAAACAAGCAGAAAGCCCGGCCGCGGGTGATATCCAGCACCCGCTGGATGGTGCGCGCTGCCTGCGGGGCAAAGGTAGGCTCGCGCGGATCGGGCATCCCGGGTGGCAAATACAGCAGCGCCTGCTCCTCGTAGCGAAAATGGGAAGGCACCACCAGCTCCCGCGCGTCGCGCAAGCCAAGCCGCTTTCTCAGGTGGGCAAAGCCGCCTTGCACGGTCAACGTCGCAGAGGTAAGAATCACACTGGGGTATTGCTCAAAGAGCAGCTCGGAAAGCAGCTCGGAGACATCGATCGGAGTGGCTTGCAAGTAGGTATTGCGGACTCCCTGACGCATCGCGGAGCCGCCGCGGCGTTCGATCCAGAAGACGGTGTTTACGCTTTCCGCTTCCAGCAAGAAGCGCAGGTGTTCGCGAATGTCGGCGACGCGCTTCTTCAAGCCCAGCGACTCCTCCACTCCGCGCAGCCGCTCCAGTTCACCCTCCATCCGGTGCAACGCGTTGGTCACCGCCAGATAAAGATCGCCATGCTCTTCCAGGAACTGTTCCCGGTGCTCAAAGGGCATGCGGCCTTCTCCCTGGAAACCGCCCGCTCGCGGTAGCGCGCCAAAGAACATCCGTGTGCGTTCCCGTAGCGTGTCGCCGCAGCCCTTCAGCGCCGTGGAGTAGGCCTTCCGGGCGCGTAACACCGTCTCCAGGTCCCGCACCAGCTCTTCGACGCGGACATTGCTGAGGCTGATACCGAAATAGCTGGAGGCCACATCTTCAAGCTCGTGCGCCTCGTCGAAGATCACCGCAGCTGCTTCCGGCAGCACGCCGGCGTCGGGAGCCGCCTTGGCTTGCTGCTTAATGGCCAGGTCAGCAAAAAAGAGATGGTGGTTAACGATGATCACATCGCTTTCGACAGCCCGCCTGCGCATTTCGGTGATGAAGCAGCGTTCATAATCAGGACAGTTTTGGCCCAGGCAGGCCTCGCTGCGCGCGTCCAACTTGGACCAAACCTGGCTCGCCTCGGGCAGCGCATCGATCTCCACCCGGTCCCCGGTCTGTGTGGTCTTTTCCCAGGTCGCGATCTGCTGGAATTGGTCGATCTCTTCCAGGCCGTTCAGAATCGGCTGGTCGCGCAAGGCGTACAGCTTGTTACGGCAAAGGTAGTTTGCCCGGCCCTTCATGTAGCAGACGCGCAGCGGTCCCAGCAATGACTCGAGAAACGGCACGTCACGGAAGAACAGCTGTTCCTGCAGGTTCTTGGTGCCGGTAGAGATAATGACGCGCTGCCCGGTGCGCAAAGCCGGCAACAGGTAGGCAAGCGTTTTGCCGGTCCCGGTGCCCGCTTCCACGATCAGGTGCTTGCCTTCCTGCAGGCTGCGCTCCACCGCGCGGGCCATATCGAGTTGCCCCCGCCGGAACTCGTAAGGCAGCGTGGAATGCGAGAGCATTCCTCCGGGGGCGAAGAAGTCGTGCAACGAAGGCAGCGGCTGCGCGGAAATGGTAGCGGTCGACAAGGGGAAAGCCCGGTTAAAACTCTAAGTCTATACGGTTGGATTCCGGTTGTATGAAAGACTGAAAGAGACATGAAGCCAGTGAAAGGAACCAAAGCCAGAAAGCCCAAGCCGCATTCCCTGGGAGGAAGACGAGCAGCGGTGGCAAAGGCCGCCCGGCGTCCCACACCTGCTACCCGGGGCGAGCACTCGCGGGCTGAGGTGAAACGAAAAGTGGCTGCGAAAGGAGCCGCCGAGGCCAGTGCAGCGGCACGTTTAGGCAAGATCCGCAAGCGCCCGGTGCAGAGCCAGGGGCCGATGGGGCGCATCGAGGCCGAGCTGCCCGATCCACTCGCTCTGCCGCCCGCGTTCCACCGCGAAGTAGCGATTGACACCTCCTCATGGCCGGTCCTGGCCATCGTCGGGCGCCCCAACGTGGGCAAGTCCACATTGTTCAACCGTCTCACCAGCTCGCGGCGTTCGATTGTGGGCGATGAGCCGGGCATCACCCGCGACCGGATATACGGAGAGATTGAGTGGTCTGGCCAACATGCCCGCGTGGTGGATACGGGCGGCATTCTGCCCGACGACCCGGAGTTGATTCCCTCGGAGATTTTTCGCCAGGCACGCACGGCGCTGGATGAGGCCGACTCGATCGTAATGGTGGTCGATGGGCGGACGGCCCTGGCCGCCCCCGATTATGACCTCGCGCGCATACTGCTGCGCGGCGGGAAGCCCCTGCTGCTGGCCGTCAACAAGATCGACACAGAAAAAATGGAAGAACAAACCGCCGAATACCGCCGGCTGGGTATCCGCGAAATACTCCCTATCTCCTCCGAACACGGAGTCGGCATCGGCGATCTTCTCGATCATGTCTTCGCCACTTTTCCCAAGTCCGAACCAGCGACCGCGCCGGTCGAAGCAGAGCCGGAAGTGGCCGAGGAAGGCGAGTCACGGCACCGGACCCACGGTGAGTTCCAGCAGCACGAAACCTCGATTGCCATCATCGGCCGGCCCAATGTGGGCAAGAGCACGCTGTTGAATGTACTGACCGGTTCTTCGCGGGCGATTGTTTCGCCCATTGCGGGAACCACGCGCGACGCGGTGGACGAGGTGATGGAATACGACGGCGGTCTGCTGCGCTTTGTCGATACCGCCGGCATCCGGCGCAAGGGCAAGACCAGAATGATGGCGGAGAAGCTCTCCGTGGTGATGGCGCGCCGCCACCTGGAGGCAGCCGACGTCGCCCTGCTGATCATCGACGCTACCGAAGGAGTGACTTCGAACGACGCTACCATCGGCGGCTATGCCCATGAGAGCGGCCGCTCCGTGATCCTGGTCGTCAACAAATGGGACCTGGTGACCACCGGGCGCACTGACGGCAAGCCCCCCGCGGACAAGGAGATTTTCGAAGAGCAAATACGCAAGGTGCTCAAATACCTGGCCTATGCTCCGGTGGTGTTTATCTCGGCGTCCGAAGGCAAGAACATCCACACCGTGCTCAAGCTGGTAAAGGAGGTTGCGGCCGAGCGGCGCAAGCGCGTCTCCACTGGGCAGATGAACCGATTCCTGGAGAAAATCGACTTCCAGCGCGCCACCGTGCCCGCCGCCAACAAAATGCGGATCTTTTATATGACCCAGGCGGCAGTCGCCCCACCTACGTTCATCCTATTTACCAATCGGCAGGTTAAGTTGCACTTTGCTTTTCAGCGGTTCCTGGAAAACCAGATCCGTGCCGCCTTTGGGTTTCGCGGGTCCCCAATTTGGTTCAAAGTGCGCGCCAGAGACAAGTAGTGCACCTTTCTTGCTATTCCCCGACCCTTTTTTTCATGGGATCTTCGATGAATTCGCCATCGCCGTTCGTCGAGGATGGGCAAGGAGCAAGCACAATGTGGAACTCGATTGGTTCTTGGTTTTGTATTATGGGCCTCATTATCGGGCCTTTCTCCATCGGCATCCTGTTTGAAGAAAAGCTGCAACGGGCGAACCGTGAACTAGGCTCGCGGCTCCTGCGTCGCTACTAGCAGCCAGCGCCGCCCGCCTGAATTCAATTCACTGCGTGCGGCGCGACGATATCGGATAACAAATCCTTAGCCTTCGGTTCGCGAACCAGGCTTGGAAACCTCTCGCCATTCTGGTAATGGACTTCCACGGCTGCGTGCACCCCGTTATGTTCGCGGATCATCTGCAGCTTGCCCCCCGATGTTGTCGCCGCGATCGAACGGTGTAACTCCTCGGGAGTGAAGGCTCGGCCATTGATGGAAACAATCCGCATGCCGGGAGCAATGCCGGCCTGAAACGCGGCCATGTCCCGGCTGGCGTCCAGCACCGTGCCGTCGGCCGAAAGCAACAGACCAATCGAGAAGCGGGCATCCACCGTGGCCTCGCGATTCCACAAAGGCCAGAGCAAATCGGTCTTATGGGCCGCCTCCAGGTCCCGAACCATACCTGTTTCGTTCGCAACATATGTCAACCGCCAGCCCGCCGCAGAGATCCCGCCTGTGGGGGGCTCTGCCGTCGTCTCCATAAGCCGGCTGGTAAAGAAAGAATTCCAATCAAAGGGCTGCACCTGGTTGAGCAGGGCGACCACCTCGTCGAGCGTATAAGTCTTCTGCGCACCCGTCATGGCCGGCGCCAGAAAGAGTTTGCAGAAGTCATCGAGAGAACGTTGGCCGCCGGAGAGCTGACGGATGGTAGTGTCCGCCTCCATCCAGATCAGCGCGCCTTCCGGGTAAAAGTCTGTAGACCGGCGCTCGGTGAGCCACGCCGTGGGTGCGGTGGCAAGCAATTGAGCACCCACCGCCGTGTCTTCGAGAGAGCGCCACTGCCGGCCAGGATGGGTGGCCATCTGCCCTGCGTCCAGGGCCAGCGCTTCACGGAATTCCTCGGGGGTCCAGAAGCCACTACGCGTAGTGAGCACCATGCCTAAATATTCCGTGAGTCCCTCATATACCCAGACCAGATCCCCCTTGAGCGGTTGCTGGTAATTCAGGGTCGCGAGCCCCACCGGAGTTCGGGCTTTGCCGTTCCAGGCATGGACATACTCATGCGGAATGGTCGAAGCTGTGGTCACGAATTTGCGGGGGGCATACAGCGCGTCCCCGATGAAGCGATTGTCGCTGGAAAGGGAGTGTTCCAGGGTGTAGTGAGCCAGCGGGTCACTCAAACACAAGAGCAGGTGGTAGGTCTGGTAAGGTGCTCCGCCGAAGAGAGATTCGGTCTCGGCGATCAGCCGCCGGAAGCTGGCCACCTGGTCCGCAGTGATCGCGATGGCCTGGTCGCTCTCGCCGGCGAGGTCGAGCTCCACCGGATGTTTGCCGCCGATCGGAATGGCGCGAAAATATTCCGCGGCCAGCACGGGGGAGTCAACCAGAACGCGTAACGAAACGGGAGAAAACTCCACGCTTTCCGCTGCCTGATGGGCGATGGGAAGAGAGGTCCCGAATTTCCAGCCGGCGGGAATTCGTAGCGATGGTTGAAACTCGATCTGATCCGCGGATTGATCCACTGGAAAGAGAACAACCTGCCACCAATTGAGAACGGCCGCGTGATCACTGGTCGCTACGGTAGCGGCGAAGCCTTCCTCCATATCAGTGGATGCGAAGTCGAGGTCGGCCTCCAGGGTGCGAACACCCTCCGGGATGTCGAGGTGAAAGTTATAGATCTCGACGTCGTCGCGCTGCCATGGAATCGCCTTGCCGCCGGCCCGAAAGCGCAAGGTGATGATCTGGTTAAGAGCGCCGGTAGGAGCATGCTCGCCTGGGATCCACTTGGGATAACCGAGGGTAAGCGGCCCCGATTGCACGGGAATTTCCATGTGCGCATGCAAGATTCCGCGCGCGTGGTCAGTGAGGTCCGTGGTCAGGCGGATGGGCGATTGGGCAAGTGCGGAAGACAGAGAGCAGAGAAAACCGGCCGCCGCAACAAGCGCGCGCAGAAGCCCCATTGTGCGTCTCCAAATGACGTAAAGGGTGGAAAAGATCAGGAAGATGCTAGCACACAGAGCTTCGCTTATTCGTTCCATGATGGCGAATGTCCAGGGAACACTCTATGATGACCAACATCGCGCATCCGCTCCAAGGGTGAAATCGATGCCGAATGGAAACCCGGCTCCCACCCTCGTCCCTTAGGAAGACAGTGGATGTTTTCGAACCGCCGCACTTCACGCCGTAAGAGGGACTTGATACGACCATGCAAAGAACTTTGCTGATCCAGATACAGCGCGCTTTCTCATGCGCCCTTTTGTTTGCCGGTGTGGCCTTCGCCCAGACTTCGCAGCCGGCTGCCAAGTACCCCGACTATCCCAGCGAGACACCCGCGACGCTGGAAACGCCCCCTGCCGGCTTCGACTACATCCGCAGCGAAGTGATGATCCCCATGCGCGATGGGGTTAGACTGCACACCGTCATCCTGGTGCCCAAAGGCGCCAAGGGAGCGCCGATACTGCTTACCCGCACTCCTTACAACGCGGACATACTCACCGCCAACAAACATAGCGCCCACCTTGGGCCGGCGCTCCAGGGCTACGACAACGCCACCGAAGTGATCGTCGAGGGTGGATACATCCGCGTGGTGCAGGATGTGCGGGGCAAGTACAACTCCGAAGGCGACTACGTGATGAATCGCCCCTTTCACGGCCCGCAGAATCCGACGCCCGTCGACCACTCGACCGACACCTACGACACCATCGACTGGCTGGTGAAGAATATTCCGGAGAGCAACGGCAAGGTCGGCATCCTCGGTATCTCCTACGACGGCTTCCTCGCTTTAACAGCGCTGGTCAATCCTCATCCGGCTCTGAAGGTTGCCGTGCCCATGAACCCCATGGTCGACGGCTGGATGGGCGATGACTGGTTTCACAACGGAGCCTTTCGCGAACAGAATCTTGCTTACATCTACGACCAGGAGGCGACTCGCGATGGCTCGGCTAGGTGGTGGTCCAGTGATTTCGATGAGTACGACACTTTCATGGAGGCAGGATCCGCGGGGGAGCTAGGACGCCGCCACGGCCTCGAACAAGTCGGGTTCTGGCGTAAGGTTCTTGCCCATCCCGCTTATGATTCCTTCTGGAGCGACCAGGCGATGGATAAGCTCCTGGCCGAGCAGCCGCTCAAGGTTCCCATCATGCTGGTGCACAGCCTGTGGGATCAGGAAGACATCTACGGCGCGATGGCTGTGTACAAGGCACTCAAGCCAAAGGACACGAGCAACGACAAAGTATTTCTAGTGCTTGGCCCCTGGCATCACGGGCAGGAGATCGATGACGCCAGCACCCTGGGCGCTTTGAATTTCAACAGCGACACGGGGCTTTATTTTCGCCAGGAGATCCTGCGCCCTTTTCTTGATCGCTATCTCAAGGACGAGACTCCGAAGGAAGCTGTAGCCCCTGTATCGGCGTTTGACACCGGGACCAATGTCTGGCGGCACTTACCGTCCTGGCCGGCGGGGTGCGCGAGCGAATGCGAAATTCAGGCGAAACCGCTCTACCTGGAGGCAGGGGGGAAACTCAGCTTTACCGCACCCAAGCCCGGCGACGCGGCCTTCGATGAGTATGTCTCCGATCCGGCAAAACCAGTTCCCTACCGTGCGCGGCCGATCCAACCAATGGGATACTCCGCTGGCATGACCTGGTCTGAATGGCTGGTCGACGACCAACGGGAGCAATCCGGACGTCCGGACGTCTCAGTGTTTGTCTCCGGCACGTTGACGTCGCCGATGAAAATCAGCGGCCAACCGATCGCCAACCTGGTGGCGTCGACCAGCGGAACGGATTCCGACTGGGTAGTCAAGCTGATCGATGTCTACCCCACCGAAGTCGCCAGTCAGCCCAGCTTAGGTGGCTACCAGCTCATGGTGGCCGCCGACATTTTCCGCGGACGCTACCGCGAAAGCCTGCAACAGCCGAAGGCGATTGCGGCCAACCAACCCTTGCTCTACCACTATTCGCTCCCACCCGTGAATCATGTTTTCCTTCCCGGGCATCGGATCATGGTGCAGGTACAGTCCAGCTGGTTCCCTTTGTACGACCGGAATCCGCAGACGTTCGTCCCCAGTATCTTTTGGGCGAAGCCGGCAGACTACCAAAAAGCCACGCAGCGTGTTTATCATTCGCCCGGCCAGGCAAGCTTCATCGAGTTGCCGGTCGTGACCACATCGAATTGAAAAGAGGATTGCATGAGCGGAGCCAAGTGTACCCACCTAAAAGACCATGTGAAGAAGGTGAAGCCGCACACCAGGGGCTGTGAGGAATGTCTCAAGATCGGAGACTCCTGGGTTCACCTGCGTATGTGCCTGGAGTGCGGCAAGGTAGGCTGCTGTGATTCGTCAAAGAATCGTCATGCGACGGCGCACTTCCACGAGGTAGCGCATCCCATCATGCGATCGATAGAACCGGGTGAAGACTGGCGCTGGTGCTATATCGACGAGACGATCGTCGGCTAAGCGACCTCTTCCAGTTCCTTACTAACCGTTATCGCCGTCATGACTGGTTATATTCTAAACGCGATTGCGGTAACCGCTAACACTATTTTTGAGAGTTATAATGAAAACCATGAGCGGGCCCGAACCCTTTAAGTTGCATGCTGGACACCCGGCGCTCGAGTTGGTCAACACCCTGGATATGCGGTTTTCGGCGCAGACCGTCGATCTCATTCCTACGTACAAAGATCTGCTCCGCCTTACGACGCAATTGCAGCTATTGACCCCCGAGCAGGCAAGAAAACTTGGGCGCACCGTAGGTGGAGAAAAAGCGCGGCGGGTGCTGGCGTCGACGGCGGAGCTGCGCGAAGCACTCGCAAAGATGCTCTACGGCAGGATCGACGGGACCAGGCGTCCGGCTGGACAGCTTCGAGTTTTAGAACAGCAGTTTCATGCCGCGGCTCAACATCGCCAGCTACTGGCTGGGCAGGCGCACCTGGAGTGGAGCTGGTCTGGCGTGGAGCGGCAAGCGGAGATCCCGTTGTGGATGCTGGCCCAGGCGGCATCGGATCTGCTGGTCTCGAGCGATGCGGAACTGATCAAGGATTGCGGCGACCCGACCTGCCGCTGGTTGTTCCTTGATGTGAGCAAGAATCATACCCGGCGCTGGTGCGACATGAAGACCTGCGGCAACCGCATGAAAGCGCGAAGACACCACGCGCGTGCCCAGGAAGACGGAGATTAATCGGGACGTTCCACACTGGACTGGGCCCCTGAGGGCAAAAGCCGTCTCGTTGTAAACTGGAAATCCCGACCATGCACCCTATCCGCCCTGCTACACCTGCCGACGCCCCTTTGATTCTGGAACTTATCCGCGCTCTTGCCACGTACGAGCGCGAGCCCGATGCGGTGAAGACCACCGAGGCCGACCTGCTGCGCGATGGCTTTGGCGAACACCCGCGCTTCGAGTGCCTGATCGCCGAGAACGAGCACGGCGAAGCTGCCGGGTTTGCGCTCTACTTCTACAACTACTCCACGTGGCGGGGACGGTCCGGCATCCACCTGGAGGACCTTTTCGTGCTACCTCACTTCCGTGGGCATGGCATTGGCAAAGCGCTTCTGGCAAGAGTGGCGGCGCGCGCCGTGGAACAAGACTGCGTGCGGCTGCAATGGGACGTTTTGGAATGGAACCAGACCGCGATCGACTTCTACCGGAGTATGGGCGCGAAGTTTCTCGACGAGTGGCGGATTATGCGGGTGAACGACGAAGCCATCGGCTCGCTGGCAAAGCTGGCGCCGGAGCTGGTCCCTTGAGCCGAACCCGGATTTCGGTCATCGGGGGCGGCTTGGCCGGCCCCGAAGCAGCGCTGATGGCGGCCCGCCGAGGGTGCGACGTCGACCTTTACGAAATGCGCTCAATCGTAGACGGCGCCTTGCACTCTACGCCGGCGCACCAAACGGCCGATTTTGCCGAGTTGGTCTGCTCCAATTCGCTCAAGTCGGAAAGTGAAAACAGCGCACCCTGGTTGCTGAAGCAGGAAATGCGCCGTGCCGGGTCCGCCCTGCTGAGCTGCGCGGATGCGAGCGCCGTGCCCGCCGGACACGCCTTGGCCGTGGACCGGGTGGAGTTCTCACGACGAGTGGCTCGCGCCATCGAGCAGGAGAGCCGCATCACGGTTCACCGGGAAGAGGTAACCGTGCTCGATCCCGAGCAATTCACCATCGTCGCCACGGGGCCGCTTACCTCGGAGCCCCTTTGTTCTGAGCTTGCCCGGCTGACGGGCAGCGGCCAACTGGCCTTCTACGACTCCATCAGCCCTATCGTGGAAGCCGATTCGATAGACATGGAGCGAGTCTACTTTGCCGCTCGCTACGACAAAGGGACCGCCGATTACATCAACTGCCCCATGTCGAAACAGGAATACGAGCGCTTCTACGATGCCCTGGTTGCCGCGGAAGCGGTCGAAAGCAAGGAGTGGGAAAAGCTCGAATACTTTGAAGGCTGCCTGCCGATCGAAGAACTGGCGCGGCGCGGCCGGGAGACGCTGCGCTTTGGCCCCATGAAACCGGTCGGTCTGCGTGATCCCCGTACCGGCAAGGTGCCGTGGGCGGTGGTGCAATTGCGCTGCGAGAACCTGCGCGCCGACTCGTATAACCTGGTCGGCCTGCAGAACCATCTCAAATTTGGGGAGCAGGCGCGCGTGCTGCGCCTTATTCCCGGCCTGGAGAATGCCAAATTTCTCCGCTTCGGCCAGATTCATCGCAATACCTACGTTAATGCTCCCCGTGTCCTGACCGAGGCGCTTACCCTCCGCGACCATCCCCGGATTTTCATCGCCGGGCAGCTGTCGGGGGTGGAAGGTTATACCGAATCCATCGCCACCGGTATGCTGGCCGGCTTGTACGCTGCCCTGGCGGCTCATGGGCAACCCGTGGCCGCCGTCCCCCGTCCCAGCGCCCTGGGTTCGCTGGTGCACTACATCACTCATGCTCGGGCCGATGACTTCCAGCCGGCCAACATTACGTTTGACCTCCTACTGCCACTGGAAGAGACGGAGCGCAAGCAAGTCCGCGACAAGCGGGAGCGGCATCGCCTGCAGTGCCAGCGCGCGCTGGCGGTTTTTGACGGCTGGTGGCAGCAGCAAGCGGAGCTTTCCACGATTTGAAGGTCTTTTTTCAACGGTTTGGCCAAAAGGCACATCTAATTTCATCAATAGCTGGAAGGCCACGGCCTTGAATTGTTTTTGCCTTCCATTTAACGTTGTCGTGCTCGATTTGAGGAGAACTATCATGCGTTCGAAACTAAGTTTATGGCTCGCGCTCGTCGCGCTTTTCCTAATTCCGGCACTTGCAGGCGCCCAGGACGCGCCGGCCAAAATTCACGGGCATGTACAAGATCCTGCCAACGCTCCCATCGCCAGCGCCCAGGTGATTCTTAGCACGGACGGCAAGACAGCCCTCTATACCTTTACCACCGACGCGAATGGCGACTATAAGGGCGAGGGCATCAAGCCCGGGACCTACTACATCACGCTGTTCCCGAACCCGGGAAAGGCAGTTGACCGCTTCGACAATGTGAAGTTCGTGACCGGCACGGACACCCTGCAGGACTTCGACCTGAGCCGTGCGGACTACGTAAACAAACTTGCTCCGGAGCAGCGCAAGGCGCTCGAAGAGGCCAAGGCGAAGAATGCGGCAATTAATAAGGAAAACCAGAGCGTCGGCAAACTGAACGACCTGCTGAAGCAGGCGCGCGCAGCCAATTCGGCCAAGAAGTACGACGACGCCGCCACTGCGATGCAGCAAGCTACGACCATCAAGCCGGACGCTGCGGTCTTATGGCTGGAACTGGGCATAGCGCAGACCGGGCAGAAGAAGTACGACGATGCTACAACTTCCCTGAAGAAGGCGTTGGATCTGGATACCGCTTCGAAGAAGCCCAATCCTGAAATCCAGGCGGCCGACGACAACGCACTGGGAGAGGTCTACGCCAACACGAACAAGATCCCGGACGCCACAGCGTCGTATGACGCTGCAGCCAAGCTGCAACCGGCGAATGCCGGCATGTTCTATACCAATGAGACCATTGTCCTCAGCCGCACCGGACAAACCGACGCAACCATCGCCGCCGCGGACAAGGCGATTGCCGCAGACCCGACCAAGGCAATTGCCTACTACTTGAAAGGACAGGCGCTCATTTCCAAAGCGACCGTAGACCCCAAGACGCAGAAGATTGTCGCGCCTCCGGGTACCGCGGAGGCTTATAACAAGTACCTTGAATTGGCCCCCAACGGTGCGCAGGCGCCGGAAGCGAAGTCGATCCTGGCGGAAATCGGGGAGAAGGTCAACACCAAGTACTCCGCGGGCAAAAACCACTGATCCCGATTGGCGGTGTTAATCAGGTGGAAGGGACGCTGCTTTTTGGCGTCCCTTTTCTTCTGTGGGGGCACATCTCCTGAACACTCGAGCGCCATCCCGGGTGGTGAGCTATGCGGAGGCCGGCGGGATCGTCCGCGAGCACTCAGAACGGCTGGGAGCACGGCATGCGCCCCAGTCTGCAGAGCTGCTCGCTACTCTCGGCAGGGTGCTGGCGGAGCCGATTCTGGCCGATCGGGATCAGCCGCCGTTTCCCCGCTCCACGCGCGATGGGTTCGCCTGCCGCGCCGCTGACGTTGCCGCCGGTTTCCCTCTCGAGGTGATTGGGTCCATTCGCGCCGGTGACGCGGTGGTGATCGAGGTCAGTCCAGGAAAAGCAGTTGAAATTATGACCGGCGCGCCGGTACCCGCCGGGGCCGATTGCGTGGTGATGGTGGAGCACGTGCTGCGGGATCGGGACACGCTTCGCCTCGCCGCTGGCCGCAGCGTGCAGCCTGGAG
>JBAVQC010000468.1:0-4299 GCA_049693715.1 Acidobacteriaceae bacterium
TGTCACTCATTCCTTTGTCATCCCAAGCCGGTGACCTCGCCTGCGGCGAGGTCATGAAACCAATGAACAAAACGCGGCCCAAATCTGCTGTTGATTCTATGTGGTTTAACATTTTGTACATAGGGAGGCAAGCCGAGGGATCTGCAGTTTCACTCCACTGGAAACCAATGCCCAGGCCAAAATTGGCTTCGACCGTGGCCATATCCGAGCAAAAGAAAAGCCCCTGTTTCCAGGGGCTTTTCTTTTAATTCCTTCAGAAACTCAAGCCACGTTGCGCATCAACCTCTCGCGCAATTCCTCAGGAATCCGATCCTGCAGCACTCGCGCCTGGGCCATCGCCACCTCGGCAATATAAACCGGAGCCGGAGTAGCCACCGCTACCAGCACCCACGTCATCAACGAAACCAGCAAACCCGCAATCGCCGCCGCCTGCAGGCTCAGCACAATCGACATCTGCCACAAATGCAGATTTACCAGCGCCCAATGGTGTAAGGGCTGCACCCGGTGAATCACCGCCAGCCCCAGCAGGAACGCCGCAATCGAAACCGTGCTCAATCCAATTAAAGCCACATCGATAGTCCGATGCAGCCGCTGGCGCGAAAGGCAATGCGCGCATTCAACCAGGTGTTGCTCGTAATCCCGGCGCATCTCAGGGGTAATCCCTGAAATGTCATACCTCCAGCTGGAAAGTATGTCGCCTACCACTCGATCCGTACAAGTCGTCGTTTGCATTGTTATATTTAACCGCTTAACACCATAGTAACAACTTCACCATCGGCTGGCCATCGAATTCGCGGTCCGGAGACCACGCCAGCCAAATCGAAACTTACTTGATTATAAGCAAATAGGCTCGAGAGGCGCATCTTGCTGGGCCAGAATCAGCTTGTTGGCCAGCAGGCTCATGCGGTCACGCAACGCCCTTTCTGCTGTAACTCGTGCCAGTTCGGGCAGGTTGTTACACTCAGATAGATGCGCGAGAATCACATAAGAAGCATTTCCATCGTAATTCTTCTCCAGAAAGTCGGAGACCGCCTCATTCGATAAGTGTCCCACCCGGGACATTACCCGCTGCTTGACCGACCACGGATAGGGTCCATCTCGCAACATCTCGAGATCGTGGTTACTTTCGATCATCAGAACGTCACAGTTTCGGATCGCCATCTTGACATTCGGAGGCATGTATCCCAAGTCGGTTGCGATTCCCATCCGAACCCCATCGGCTTCAAACACAAAACCAACTGGGTCAGCAGCGTCGTGGGGAATAGTAAACGGGGTAATGGCTATGTCCCCGATGGAGAAACCGGTGCCGGCGGCAAAGTACTCCACCCCGGGAAGACTGCACGGGTCTTTGACCGGGTCAGGGATCGATTCAGGGATCGAATCCTCGTGCCGGCCGGCAGGAGCCTCGTCTGGGCACTCAACCTCAGGAGCCCCATTCGCGGCCGCCACCTCCGCAGCCTGCCGCTGCGCAAGATCCTGCTGCCGTAGCGCCAGCCACGCAGCGTAGGTCATGCGCTTGTGAGGCATAATCCAGCGCATCCAGGCCCGGTGGGTTGCCTGGGTAAAGTACACCGGCACGCCCAGTTTGCGAGCCAGCACCGCCAAACCCTGCACATGGTCCTGATGTTCGTGAGTGATCAGCAGAGCGTCGATGGCCGCAGGATCTTCATCCGCCATCTGCATGCGTTTCAGCAGTTCCCGGCAGGAAAGCCCCGCATCCACCAGGATGCGCGTACGGCTGCTGGAAACAATGGTGCTGTTCCCCTTGGAGCCTGAGGCCAGCACAGTCATGCGCATCATGCGAAAAGCATACGCCGTCTTCAGGTTGAAAAAGAGACCATCCCCGCAGAGGTGCCGGGCCGGGTACTCCTGTTTTCAATATTGATAAAAGCCGCGCCCCGACTTGCGGCCCAGCCAGCCCGCGTCCACCATGCGGATCAACAGTGGGCACGGCCGGTATTTGGGATCACCCAGACCTTCGACCATCACGCGCATGATGTCCAGGCAGACATCGAGGCCAATAAAGTCAGCCAGCTTCAGCGGCCCCATAGGGTGGGCCATCCCCAACTGAAACACCTGGTCCACCGCTTCCGCCGTAGCCACGCCTTCCATCACCGCATACATGGCCTCATTGAGCAGCGGCATCAGCACCCGGTTGGAAACAAAGCCCGGCGCATCGTTTACCTCGACCGGCGACTTGCCCAGCTCTTCGGCCAGCGCTTTCACCTGGGCAAACGTCTCGTCGCTGGTTTCCAGGCCGCGAATCACCTCCACCAGCTTCATGACCGGGACAGGGTTGAAGAAGTGCATCCCGATGACTTGGCTGGGTCTTCGGGTTTGGGCGGCCAGACGGGTGATGGAAATGGAAGAGGTGTTGGAAGCCAGGATGACTCCGGGCTTCATCACCGCGTCCAGGGTGGAAAAGAGTTCCTGCTTGAGTTCGAACCGCTCCGGTGCGGCTTCGATCACAAAATCACAAATCCCCAGGTCACTGCCCTGCAGGGTGCCACGAATCAATTTCTGGGCGGCTTCCGCGTCCCCTGCGCTCAGTTTGCTCTTGGCTACCTCGCGCTCCAGGTTCTTGCGAATCGCCTCCAGCCCGCGATCGAGAAAGCGCTGTTCCACCTCGCACAGCATCACCTGAAACCCAGCGCGCGCAAAAACGTGCGCGATGCCATTGCCCATGGTCCCGGCGCCCACTACACCCACTACCTTGATTTTGTTCATAAAGTGATGAATACAGGAGAAATGATTTACCGCGCCCGCGCTAGCACGCAGGTGATGTTATCCCGGCCTCCCGCTTGATTGGCGGCCTCAATCAGTAGCGCGCACGTCTTCTCAAGCTCCCCGGAAGCGCGCAGGATCGCCGCGATATGCTCGTCATCGACTTCCCGCATCAAGCCATCGGAAGCCAGTAGGTACAAGTCGCCCGGCAGGACTCGAAACTCGATGACGTCGGCGTCGACCTCTTCCTGGGTCCCCACCGCGCGGGTAATGACATTGCGCATGGGAGATGTCTCCGCCTGCGCCTGGGTCAACTGCCCCAAACGAACCTGCTCATCCACCAGCGAATGGTCATGGGTCAGCCGTTCCAGGCCGCCGTCTCTCATGCGATAAGCACGGCTATCGCCCACGTGCGCAATCCAGGCATGGTCGCCCCGGGTAGCCATGGCCACCAGCGTGGTGCCCATGCCGGCACGGGAGGGATCCTGCTCCGCACTGCGGTGCACACAGTTGTTGGCCGCGTCGACCGCATGCTGGAAGGTTTCCGGGGTCAGCGCCTTTTGGTCCATGGCGCGCAACATGGCCTCAACCGCCATGCGGCTGGCGACTTCACCCGCAGCCGCGCCACCCATGCCGTCGCAAACCACAAAGTTGCAACTGCCCTCCTGGTTGCGGAGCTTCAGCCCGTACGAATCCTCGTTGCTTTTCCGGGTTCGCCCCTGATCGGATGCACCGGCCGCCTCGTATTCCAGCACTCTCTGCTGCTTGTCTGGCATCTACTCTTCCTGTGAGGCCACCGCGGGTAATTGAGCCACCATAATAGGTCCTGAACCCGGCGTAAAGCAGTTTTGGGAAATCCCTACCGCCTTACAGGAAGAACATCTGAAACTAGCTTAGCTAGCCAGCCCCAGGTCTTTCAACTGATGATGAGAGAAGATTTGCCGATGGCCGGTCGCCCGGTCAATTAAACACGCCGTTAACCCCGCATGCAAAGTGCGGTACATCACTTTGAGGTGAAAAGGGGTGCTGCTGGCCACCGCGGATAGCCGGTGCGACAACGGCTCCCAATGCTCAAAGTGCGCCCGGCGTGGTTCTCCCGGCCCTTCCGGCAAGGCAATCAGTTCAACTTTGTGTCCGGCAGGATCGCCCGACACACCGCCCACCAGCCGCAGCTGCAAGGAATAGAACGTACCTTCATGGTTGTCCATAGGGAGCCTCTGTGCGGGGGAAGCCGTGAAATTTCAGCTGAGCTAGCTAAACATGCCCGGATGCCGGAAAGAAAGCGGGAGTTGCGGGCCAATGACCCGGAAGTAGTATAGCCACCGGGTTTGGGTTACCTGCGTTGGTAACGCCCTGACCCAGCCGGTCAGGAAACGCCGGCCTCTTGATAGGTGCCCAACACGGCGCGCATAGCGTCGCAGATTTCGCCCAGGGTAGCATAGGCGCGCACGCAATCCAGTAAATAAGGCATGGTATTTGCGCTCGAAAGGCTGCCCGGACTGGCCTCCGGTTCCAGCGCCAGCGCCCGCCGGAGCGCGTCCAGGCTTCGCGCGACTGTTTGGCTCGAGCGCCGGG
>JBAVQC010000469.1:0-4984 GCA_049693715.1 Acidobacteriaceae bacterium
CCACCACCCGGTGTTGCCGGCCTGCGAGCCTCTGCTGGCCCGGCAGCGGAAGTACCGTCTGCACGGTTGAAGTTTGGCTCGTCGCCACCCTCGACGAATGGCTCATCGTCATCGAATTCTTCACCACCCTCAATGGTGATGGTGCTCGCATTCGATGCCGGCTGCCGTTCTACCGGGGATTGCGCTTGTGGCCGCGGAGGACGCGGCGCCGGGACGTCGCCGCCGCCATTGTCTCCGCCCGAACCGCCTCGGGATGGCTCTGGAAGGCCGAGCTTTTCGCGTTGCTCTTTCAACAGCGCCTTGCGCGAAAGCTTGATGCGATTGCCCTCGATTCCCAGAACCTTGACCAGTACCTGATCGCCTTCGCGCAGTTCGTCCTTCACGTCTTTCACGCGATGCTCGGCAATCTCACTGATGTGCAGCAACCCGTCGGTGCCGGGGAAGATCTCGACAAAGGCACCGAACTCGGCCAGGCGAACGACCTTGCCCAGGTAGGTCTTCCCTACTTCCGGCACGGCGGTAAGGTCGCTGATCATGGCCAGCGCCTTCTTCAGACCCTCTTCATCGCTCGAGGCAACATTCACGCGACCGGTATCGTCGACATCAATCTTGACGCCCGTGGCTTCGATGATGCCGCGAATCGTCTTGCCACCCGGTCCGATCAGATCACGAATCTTATCGGTCGGTATCTGCAAGGTGTGGATCTGAGGAGCAAACTTCGAACGCTCCGTGCGCGGCGATGCCAGGACGGCATCCATCTGGTCGAGCAGGAATAACCGTCCGCGGCGGGCCTGTTCAAGGGCCTCGCGCATGATCTGTCCGGTCACGCCGCTGATCTTGATGTCCATCTGCAGCGCAGTAATACCCTCTCGAGTACCTGCAACCTTGAAGTCCATGTCGCCGTAGTGGTCTTCTGCACCGGCGATATCCGTCAGGATGGCGTAATCATCGCCTTCCTTAACCAGGCCCATGGCGACACCGGCAACGGCTGCCTTGAGAGGAATGCCCGCCTCCATCAGCGCGAGGCTGGCACCGCAAACGCTGGCCATCGACGAGGAACCGTTCGATTCGAGAATGTCGGAGACCACGCGCAGGGTGTAAGGAGACTCGTCCTCACCCGGCAGGACTGCGGCAATGGCACGCTCGGCGAGTGCGCCGTGGCCAATCTCACGCCGGCCTACGCCGGTCATGCGGCCCACTTCGCCCACGGAAAACGGAGGGAAGTTGTAGTGCAGCATGAAACGCTTGCGCTGTTCGCCCTGGAAGGTTTCCAGACGCTGCACATCGTCAGAGGTTCCCAGGGTCACGCTTACCAATGCCTGGGTTTCG
Organism: Acidobacteriaceae bacterium; assembly: GCA_049693715.1. Classification (GTDB taxonomy): domain Bacteria; phylum Acidobacteriota; class Terriglobia; order Terriglobales; family Acidobacteriaceae; genus PALSA-350. The sequence goes on from JBAVQC010000469.1 coordinate 1,330, forward strand.
CCGCGAGTAAACAGAGCAGAACCGTGGACGCGTGGTAGTACACCGACCTCAATGGAGATCTCACGGATCTGATCGAAGCTGCGGCGGTCAGGCCGGATGCGGTCTTTGGTGACCTGCTCACGGAAGATCCTCTCGCGCATCACTTCGTAGTATTTCGAGAACTTTTTCTTGGCTTCCGCATCGCCTTCGGGAAGTTCTTTGGCCAGCTCGTCTTTGATCTGCTTGACCAGCGCATAGCTTTCCGTTTTGGGATGGGTTTTGGTATCGAGAGCGTCCTTCAAGCGGTCGCTCGCTTTGGCCTGCAGCGCAGCGAAGTACACCTGGTCAAACTCGACGGGGGCGACGACGCGCTTCTTCTTCCCTGCCTTGGCAACCAACTCGTCAACGGCAGCGCAAATCTTTTTGGCTTCGTTGTGACCGAATTCGATGGCATCGACCACCGTTTCCTCGCTCACACCGGCGGCGCCGCTCTCGATCATCACCACGCCGTCTTTTGTAGCAACGACGGTGATATTCAGCTTGCTCTCGAGGCGCTCGTCATAGGACGGATTGACGATGAACTGACCGTTCACCTGGCCGATGCGCACCGCACCGATGGGGCCGCCAAAAGGGATGTCAGAGAGCGCCAGGGCCGCTCCGGCGGCATTGATGCCGACGACATCGGGATCGTTGTCTTTGTCCGCGGACAGGACGAGGGCGATGACCTGAGTCTCGTTGCGGAAATTTTTGGGGAACATGGGACGGATGGGGCGGTCGATCTGGCGGCAGGTGAGAACCTCACGCTCGCTGGGCCGGCCTTCACGCTTGATAAAACCTCCGGGAATGCGGCCACCTGCGTAGGTGTACTCGCGGTAGTCCACGGTCAAGGGAAAAAAATCGAGTCCTTCTTTGGGTTCCGGCGCGGCCACTGCGGTGGCTAGAACCATGTTGTCGCCCTGTGTCACGACGACAGCACCAGAGGCCTGCTTGGCCAGGCGGCCTGTTTCAAAAGTCAATCGCTTACCACCGGTAAGCTCGACTGTCACTTCCTGCTTCATAAAATCCTCATTTCGTGTATGCACAAAGGGCGGGCGCGTGTGCAGAGGGCGGGATGGAATCAGCGCGAGGGGCAACGTGCGGAGATGGAATGAGCCGATAAACCGGCGAGCGCTCGCCAACCGATGCCATCACGTGTGCACCAGCCGTCTCGGCGTCCAGCTCGATCCAGTCTCTTCGCCTGATTGTGGGGTACAAGTTTCTCGCTTGTTTACTTGCGGATACCCAGCTTACCGATCACATCCCGGTAGCGGTCAGAATTATTCGTCTTGAGATAGTCCAGCAAACGGCGGCGCTTACTCACCAGCATCAACAGACCTCGCCTGGAGGCGTGATCCTTTTTGTGAAGCTTGAAGTGCTCAGTCAGCTCGCCAATTCGTTCGCTGAGAATCGCAATCTGCACTTCCGGGCTACCCGTGTCACTGTCATGGGTGCGAAAGCGCGTAATAACCTCGGTCTTCTTTGCAGTTGCCAACACGGCAGCGCGTTACTCCTCTACGTTAAATCGAGTCCACTCTCTAAGTGTCTGACTAAGAATAACATGGCTTGGGTTGTGGCGCACAGGAAAAGGGGTTTTGGAGGAAGGCGCGGAACCGTTTTCGGGAGTTCATAAAGGCTGCAGAATGAGCGCACGGGTGAGGTGAAATAGGTGCAGGTGCTGCGCGGCATGGCGGCTTTTACAGCCCCAGTGAATTCGCGGCCTGATGGAAACATACCTCAGTGCCTGGTAACGCTGCTGGATTCATGTACGGGCCAAAGCCCGTACCTACCAAACTCCTATTCCATCATCACGGTTCCGCCTCCGCCGGGGCGATTGCGATCCAGCAGGAAGGCCAGGGGCACCATGAGGACGGCGGCGAAGGCGAGCACGTAGTACACATCAACATACGCCAGGGCCTGCGTCTGCGCCTGAAGCTGCTGATATAGCTGCCCTTGCGCCAGCTGCAGACCGTTTGCTTTGCCGGCTGTCACGTCCAGGGTGTTGCGCAAGGAGTCAATCTGCTGCTGATAGATGCTGCCCGCCAACGTTGTGTTCTTCGAAAGTACGCTCTGATGCCATTGCGCACGCTCGGTCACCAGGGCGTTGGTGAGCGAGATGAGAATACTGCCGCCGATGTTACGGACAAAGTTAATGAGGCCCGAGACCTGGTTGTTCTTTTCCGGGGGAATTCCGAAATAGGCAGCGGTCGTCACGGAAATAAAAACAAATGGGATGGCGATGATCTGAACCACGCGCAACTTGGAGGCAAACCCGAAACTGATGAGCAGGCTGATGTGCCTGGCAGTGTAAAAGTAGCCGAAAGCGAAGATCACAAAGCCCAGCGCAATCAGGTTTCGCGCCGGAAAACGGCTGACCGCCTGTCCCGCCATGGGCATAGCGACCAGCAGAGCTAATCCGCCGCCCGAAAGGGACAGCCCGGCGACGGTTGCCGTGTAGCCAAGTTGTTGTTGCAGGAACTGCGGCTGCAGGACAGTGGTGGCATTGAGCAATCCACCGGTCAACAACATAAGGAAGGCACACACGGCGAAGTTCTTGAACTTGAAGAGCCGCAGGTCAATCAGCGGCCTCTCGGCGTGGAACTCCCAGATGATCAAAGCAATAAACGCGAGAATGAACGTGGTGGCAAAGGCCACGATGAAGTTCGATCCAAACCAGTTCTTTTCCTCACCCTTATCCAGGGTGATCTGCAGCGCACCCATGGCAACCACCAGTAGACTGACGCCGATGTAATCGATGCGGTAAAGATTGTTCCGGTCAGACTTCTGGTACGGAGGATCTTCTACCAGCCGGTTGGTGAGGAACAGAGTCAGGATACCTACGGGGATGTTGATGTAGAAGATCCAATGCCAGGAATAGTTGTCTGTGATCCAACCGCCAAGGGTGGGTCCGATCGACGGCGCCAAGACCGCGACTAACCCGTAGAGTGCAAATGCGAGACCGCGCTTGGAGGGCTCAAACGAGTCAGCCATGATGGCCTGCGCCATGGGCTGCAAACCACCACCGCCGACTCCTTGAAATACGCGGAAGAGCAACAGGAAAGCCAGGGTGGGAGCGATGCCGCACAAGAAGGAACTAATGGTGAAAATAACGATGCAGAGCATGAAGAAATTCTTCCGCCCGATCACACTGGCGGCCCAGGCACCCATGGGCAGAACGATTGCATTCGAAACCAGGTACGAGGTCAGCACCCACGTGCTCTGGTCCGCGCTCGCGCCCAGACTGCCCGCGATGTGGGGAAGGGCAACGTTGGCAATGGAGGTATCCAGCACCTCCATAAAGGCGGCGAGGGCCACCGTTGCGGCGATCAGCCAGGGGTTTGTTTTTGGCTTCCATGCGTACATGGCCGCGTTTGCGGCAGACCCGTCGGCAGTCGTGGTCGAGGCCATCGTTCTCCGTTTTCCCTGTGATTTGGCAGCTTGGCCTTACGTCCCCTTGATAGATGCCGAGCGCGACCGCGGGGACGCCAATTGTGGGCAAGTATCAGAGATGCGCTCCCTATGTACAAAATGTTAAACCACATAGAATCAACAGCAGATTTGGGCCGCGTTTTGTTCATTGGTTTCATGACCTCGCCGCAGGCGAGGTCACCGGCTTGGGATGACAAAGGAATGAGTGACA
>JBAVQC010000470.1:0-3505 GCA_049693715.1 Acidobacteriaceae bacterium
GCCTTACACTATATGTTGTGGTTTTAATCACACTTAATCGTATATGTGGTATACAGCCCGCAGGCCATCGGTAGTCACTGCCGGAGAGGTAACTGAAGTACTAGAGACGGTACGGAGGTACTATGCCGCCCGTCGAAGTCGTTGAATTTGCGGGGAATTGCTGCTGATCACAACGCAACGACCTTGCTCGCGGCTTGCTCGCCTGCGAAGCTGCGACGGTCGCGAATAGAGTCGAACTTAGGTGTCTTCGGTGGTGCAGGCCTTATGCGGCGGCGCATTTGCCAAGAATCACTAAATCTCACTTCGACGGATTGGCCACACGGCCTATGAACAAGATGCTGCCGGAGCGATTGTCGCGGATCAGAAACATGAACGGATGATCGGCGCGGAAGATAATCGGGGGAAGAGGATGGCGGACTGGCGCACCGGTTGGTCCATGATGCATAATTACCGCCGTTGCCGCCGCTGCTTCGGTTCCCTCTTCGTCCACATCGATATAGGCTTTGTGGAAGACGGCGCTGATATACAGATTGCCGTCATGCAGCATCGTTTTGCGCGAAGCCATGCCACTGAAGTCGGCCATTTTCCAATCAAACGCCTCCTTCATTCCCATCGCTTTCAACGTATTCTCAAGCCCGAACTGCCGCGTCATCTTGAATTTTGGCAAGGTTAGAATGACATTGGAAACGGGCCGCAACCGGCCGAGCCATTGCCGCATGTTATACGCGGTGAGCGACCGCTCCAAAGCAGGCAGGCCGCCTACATCGTTGGGCAGGAAGACGATCATGGACAATTCCACGCTCTTATAAGGGATCTCCAGGGCTTGAAACGTTCCGCCGTTGAGATAGTTGAAACTGCCCGTGCGGTGCATCAGAGGCGCCTTGATCGTCTGCTCCGGGGACAGATGGAAATCCTCGTCCCTTGTTGATGCCTTATCGAATTGCGTCTGCCAGTCGCCCTTGAAGTAGATGGCGTTTGTGAGCACCAACCTGGTGGTGGGGTCGAGCGCACCTGGTGGGATCAAGTCCCTGATCTTGTTCTCGGTTTTCTGCTCGACCCATTGGTTGATGGTCAACCGCGCCGATTCGTGCGCGCCTTTGAAATCCACCTGATTGAACCCAGCGCCGTAATCGCTATTGGTCAGCTTTAGGAAAGCATCGAGAAACGTGTAGTCCTTTTCCGCCCAGAGAGCGTCGGCCACGCGAAGCTGGTATCCATCATGCTCGGCGTTGAGATTGCTCAGCAACTCACCCATCGCCGGATGCAACCGATCTGGCGGCAGCGTGAAATGCAGCGTATCCGCCATCTCGGAGGCGGTGTCGCCACCTGCCCCCGCATAGGCCATCGCCAGCGCGGTCGAGATGCTCTCGGGCGAGAAGAAGAGATTGCCGCTTTGATTTCGCAGCTGGCTGTAGAGTTCAACGGCGAAGGCATTGTTGCCCTCGACGGCTGCCGCCTGGTCAGCCGTGGCCGTCATCGGCAGCTCCACCGCCCATGCGGCCAACGGCAGGACAAGACACGTGATGAGTAATGATATGAGTGGTTTCATGCACATCACCTTTGCAGCCGTCTCGCCCTGCACTGTGGCTTGTCCTTACTCCTGCAGTCCTTGTTCTTCGTTATTCCACGTCGCTCACCTTGCCGTCTTTGAAAGTGACTTTCATGCCGTTGTAGTAATAGATGACCTTCGGTCCCAGCTTCGCTATACTTGCCGGCGCACCCAGAGCCGCCTGCACCTGGTCGGGGGTCTGGCCCATCCCAACGGAAGCAGGCGCAGCCGTAGCATCAGGAGCGGCCGTAGCAACGCTTGCGGCTCCTCCGCTGCCCTGCGCTGCCTCGGCGGTTACGTCCTTCTCGACCTGGTCGGCCTGCTGCCCTTGTTGCTGAAGATCGGCCGCGTCCTTCGGATCGGGCGGAGGCGCAATCGAGGCATACTCCGTCTGAGTCGGCGGAGCCTGGGCCGAAGGCGGCGCAGGCGGCAATCCACCTGTCCCCTGCTTGGCCTGTAGATCCTGGAGGCCCTGGTCGATGGTCTCTCGCATGTGGTTCTGCATCTCCTGCAGGTCGGTCAACTGAACCGTAACTGTGCTGGATTTCGGGCACTCGTGGCCGCCTTTGCTGGCCAATACAACCAGGTCCGCGGTAGTTGCGTTGGAAGGAGGCGGAGTCCTCAACACCAGCGCATCGCCGTCACTGACCCCGCACTCCTGTCCGTTGGTGACCAAATCCAGAGTGCCTCCCACCACGAACACGTGCGGGCGGGGGTCGGCCAACAGTCGCGCAATCCCGCTGGAACCAGGGTCCACATCCTGGTTCTGCGCGTTCTGTCCCGCCTCCTGGTTCTCCAGCGCCAACTGGTTCCGCACCTCGCCGGCGATTTGCTGCTTCACGTCAGGCGTCAGCTCCGGAGGGCCTCCTGCTGCGGACGAAGCGCCATCCACTTCGCCAGCCTCCTGATGCGCCGCGTAAGCCGTCTGCAGATCCTGAGAAATCAAATAGTCCGTCAGCCAGAAAGAGGCGCTGGGGTACACAGGGTAGGGCGCAAAGTAGCCGCCGTAGTAGCCATACCAGGGACTGCCTCCCCATCCCCATCCGAAAGCGATCGGCGCCGCCCACGGGTTGTAAGCCCAACCGTAGAAGCCCGGACGGTAGTAAAAGCCCGGAGCATAGACGTTCAGATTCATCCCGCGGTAGAGATAGGCGCGATAGTAGCGGTTATATTCCCGGCCATGGTAGTAGTAAGACCGCCGCCCAAAGTCATGACCGTGGAAAGGATAGCCACGCTGCACGTATCCCCGGCGGCCCCGCTCTGCAACAAGGCGGCTGCCGTCATGGCGCTCCACGGAGATCCTCCGGTTCCCGTTCAGTCCGCGATGGACGTCCATGCCTCTCCCGGCGTCATGCACGTCGCTTATCCTGCCATCGCGTCGCGTGCGAATCTCTTTGCCGCTCGGGAGGGTGCTGTCCGTGCTCCCATTCGGCTTAGGACCGTTATGGAACGTGATTGGTGGCTTGGGGTTAGGGATCGGGTGGACCACTGGCTTTATCACGGGGCCCGGACGGACCGGGGGCTTGGGAGTCACGGGGTGTGGGCTGGTGGTGGTCGGCTTCGAGACGGCAGTGGTCGGTGTCTTGGCGCCGCCTGTGGTCGTGGCTGGCTTTGCGGGCACCTTCGCCGCCGGCTTCGCAGCAGCTGCAGGGTTCTTAGGTGGGGGCGTGGTGGTTTGGCTAGCCCAGCTGGCTGCACCGAGCAGCCCGGCAAGCATCAGTGCTGCTGAACCATATCTCATGGCTTTGCGAAGAAGTTGCATGGTCATCTTGTCCTCATTCCTGTACCAGGCCCGCGCTCCATCCCGGATGCGCGAACGTTTTACTCAACGTCGCTGACTTTTCCATTGGTGAAAGTCACCTTCTTGTCCGTGTAATAGAAGATTTCCTTCACGCCTACTTTTGCCCTCCTCGCCGGTTGCCCGAAGGCAGCGGTTACCTGATCCTTGGTCTGGCC
>JBAVQC010000471.1:0-32092 GCA_049693715.1 Acidobacteriaceae bacterium
TTATTGGCATGGGTGCCTCTTATTGCTCTTCCATCAGTGGTTCGGTTTTGCTGCAGTCGCACGGGCGGCCTTCCTTCTCGGTCGATGCCGGAGAGTGGCTAAACTATGCGACCTCGGTGTGGGATGACGCCGCCCTCTCGATCCTCCTCACCACTTCCGGTGAGAGTGCGGAATTGGTTGAGCTCTTCAAAAGCGAGGGAGGCCGGGCGCTTGGTCTGATTTGTAACAACCCCGCGAGCACCTGTTGGCATCTGGCAAAAAGCAAGCTCCCCATTTTGGCCGGGCCGGAGTATGGCAATGCCACCAAGACCTACACCAACGCGACCGCCGCCGCCATCATCGTGGCCTCTGAAATCGTCGGCCGCCCCTGGGAGCAGGACGCCGGCCATGCCGCCGAGGTTTTCTCGAGCCATCTGGACCCCATCTTCGCCCAACGCGCCGATCTCGAAATGTTCTGCCGCGGTGCAGCAAATATAGAAGTCGTGGGCCGCGGCGCAGCTTACGGCGGAGCCTTCATGAGCGCGCTCTGCATCCGCGAAATGAGCGGTACACGTGCCGCCGCGCACACCGGAGCCGGCTTCAAACACGGGCCTAACCTGGATGTGGATGCGACCCACGTCGCCATCATCTTCGCCTTAGGTCACACCGCCGAACTCGGCGTCAAGCTCGCCCAGGAATGTAACCGTCGTGGCGGCAAGGTGATTTTGGTGTCCAGCCAGGAGCAACCCGCGACCGAGAAACTATTTCCCGTCCGCATCGAAGCAGTCGCAGAACCCTGGGAGGGCATTACGTCCCTGCTAGTCCCGCAAGCGCTAACACTGGCCATGGTAGAGCGAAGAGGCTGCCGGCTACCGCCGCGCTTTCAATATGGAGTCATGGAACAGTAGCTACGGCAGATAACGAAACGGTCGTCACCTGAACCCCCGTGGTGGGGCGTATATCCGGATTTCCTGTTGAGCCTTCTGGCGTTGGCGAATTTCATGCGGCTTTCCTTAATGAAAGCCGCACACGCAGATGTTGGTGGAGCCCCGTGCAGGAAATTCGGACCATGGGCCGGAAAAGACGGGCGCAGCCCCACGATCGCTTTTGCCATTCGACCAGAAAATCACGTTCGTTGACTGGCAAAGGTCGACACCGCACCCCGCAACTCTATGGCTCGTGCGGCAGCGTCAACGTGGGATTCTGATCGAAAAAATTAACCGGCCGGATCAGAAAATCATGCCAAAGCGTAGGCATCACCGGCCAGTCTTCCACCCGGACCACGTGATGGAAGCCCAGCGTATACCACCCGACAATATCCGTGTTCTCGATCGAGCGATTCGCCTTTGTCCACTCAGGCAGCCCGCGAAGCCCGTCGTTATTCGTGACATAGGTGCCCGCAGCATATCGTTCATCTGGGTTATAAGGTGTAACCCACATTTGATGACCCGAGAAAGCCCCCACCCGCTGCGCCGGGTCATCATTCGAAATACTGGAAACCGCCGTCGCACCCGGCATGATCTCCCACCCCGTCGGGTATCCCCGAGCATCGTGCTGCGAGGGATTAATGAAATGCCACATCGACGGATTGCGCAAATCCAGATCGACAATGCCTTCCTTCTCCGTGTGAGCAATCGAGGACTGCGCTGCCCAAATGGTCTTCCGCGGATGCCCCGAAAGGGGTTCCTGTACCAGGCGGTCCACCATAAAGCTGTTGCTCGGCCCATCCACATCAAGGTCCAGCCGGTAAGAAAAATAGTGATCGTGATTCACCGCCAGCAAATTGGGCGCCACTAACGTGCCGTGCTCCAATTTACCCGGGCGGTCATCCATCGCGGCCATCTGCTCCTTGACACCTTTCGTCTCGACAATCCCTGTAGCCCCAACCGCGACCCGAATCGTTCCATCCTGCTGAAACACCCAATCGAGCATGTAGTCGTAGTTGCCCGCAACCGCGGCCGTACGCAGCACCAGTTCACGACTTGGCCGCCCGCTGATCACCTCTCCCTCGAGGTGTCTCCAAGCCGGGCCATCGCCGGGGCGTTCAAACAAGCATGCCAGTTGTGGCTTGAGCACTGGTGCGCCTGCGTCCGAAGGTATGAGCCCGGTAAAGTACTGCGCCTGGGGCGGACAGTCATCGGGACCAACCGGCTTGATCAATCCGCCAAGCAGGAATTCTCCCGCATCCACAAAGGCACGCGAATTCCATCCTTCATCGGGATCCATATAAGGCACATACATCTCCGAAAGCGACCCCTCGTACATCACCGAGCGGAGCCTGTCGCCGTCCTGGTAACGCACCAGGTTGATGACCGGGCCCACACGAGGATCGAGGCGAAAGCGAAAGTGCCAGTTCTGCCACACCACTTCGCCCTTATCGATGGTGTAGCTGGGGCCCAGGGGCTGGGTCACCAGCAATGGCTTCGTGCCCGGCCGCGGCGTCGCTTCGCCTTCCTCGTAGTTGATATCTGATTGCGACATGAGCACAGGCTCGTTGTCGACCACCTTCAGGACCTTTTCGGTGGTGAGATCCGCGAGAATGTAGACCCCTTCAATCGCGCGGCCCCAGGGATGGTAAACCCCGTGCGAATCCGTGCAGTCGCCAAACCCGATCCGGCCGTTTGTCTGTTCGGGAAAAATCATCCAGGTGATGGGGATAGGCTCGCAGCGCACACCAGACAAGTCCGTCACCCCGTGGCGCTTGAGCGCTGCGATCACCCGTGGATCCTTCTTGACGACATCGTTCATCGTGTCAAGTTCAGACTCCGTAATCGGCGCCTGCACCCCAGGCACCTGCTTCCAAAACTCCAGCTTGCGCGCCGTAATGTCCACCCGCCCCTCGATGGTCTTCCCCCCATCCTCGAGAATGACATCGGCTTCGCGAGGAATGGCATCGCCGGCCTTCCAGGCCAGCACATGGTCTTTAGCGGGCTCGTGCAGGAGCACGCTCGAAAAAAGCGTTTTATCTGTTAAATGCCCGCTTTGCTCAAAAACATCGTGAATGGTCCAGTATTCTTGCGTAGTCAGCGCATCCAGCGGATGGTGCGGCATGGTACTTTGGCCAACCAGCGATGTGCTAAGGGTGGAAAGGGCGATCAGACCCAAAAAAAAGGCTCTCATCAGGTGTCACTCCTGGCTGGCGCGAATGCAGTTTGTGAATCGTAGCACACTTCATTAACTTTAGTTACAATGGTAGGCAAGTGCATCCGTCAGCCCGGCGCCTCTGCTTTTTCACAGATGGTATAAAGGTACGCTCGCTGCAACACCCATCACGCGGTCGCTGGGATTTTCTAAGTCGGTTTTCATTGAAGAACGAATCTATTTCGGTCGGCAGGCCCTCACTTCTCCGTCATACAAACGCGCTTCGGGTTCTCAAACTCCTCCGCGAGACCGGCTCCTGTTCCAAAGCGGACCTGGTGCGCGCCTCAGGTCTCAGTGCTCCCACCATCACCAACGTGGTGGGCGATCTGCTGGCCGCTGGCCTGATAAAACCTCTCGGCGGGGGAGAGTCCAACGGTGGCCGGCCTCCCGACATGATTGCGTTCAAGGCGGAGCGCGGGTGCGTGCTCGCGGTGAAGATTACCGCAGACACCCTTTCGTTCCTGCTCGCCGACCTCAACGGCCGCGAACTCGACCTCTTCGAAATTCCTCTGGCTAAGCGGAAAACAACCCCCGACGCCATTTGTGTCCTCATCGGCGAAGAAGTACGGCGACTGCTGCGCAAGCACAGAAAGAAGCGTGAGCAATTGCTCGCGGTTGTAGTAGGCGTGCCTGCCATCACCAATGTGGATGAGGGCATCGTGCTATCGATCAGCACCCTGGAAAACTGGCGTTCCGTTCCCCTGCGTACAAAGCTCAGCAAAATCGTCGACTGCCTGGTCATCATTGAGAACGACACCAACCTCGCTGCGCAGGGCGAGCGCTATTGCGGTGCCGCGCAGGCGGAGGAAAGCTTCATCCTGATCCACATCGGCCCCAATGTCGGCGCAGGCATCGTGCTCGGCGGCCAGATCTATCACGGTTCCCAGTGGTCCGCCGGAGAGATCGGCTACCTTCGCCTGCCCAACACCTCGCGCCGCCGCCCCACCCTGCATGAGTTCGGCGAGCTTGAAACCGTGTTGACCAGTGCGGGAATCCTTGACAGCTGGAACGAGGCAAAAAAGAAGCCTCAGGATACGAATGACGACCGCGAAGAGATGGATGCGCTGGGAGTCCTGAACCTCGCCCAGGCCGGCGACGTCCGCGCCGAAAAGATCGTTCAGCACCGGGCCGGCATCGTTGCCGATATCATCGTGAACCTCTCGCTCATCCTGAACCCTGGCCTCATTCTGCTGGAAGGGGAAGTCGGCAGCCACCCCACTCTCATCAACGCCGTGCAGAAACAGCTTCAGGAAAGCGAGTTCGCGGTTACAAAAATCGGCCCTGGTAAACTTGGCAACACCTCTGTGCTTTGGGGGGCGATTGCGATTGCGCTCGAGACGATCCCCTCGGTCTTGCTCCCCAGCCCCTGACAGGCCCGTACTGAACCGATCGTACTTTGGTAATTCATGACTATCACTCTCCGCATCGTCTCCGCTGTTCTTCTTTGTCTGGCATTTGCACCGCTTTCGTTTGCTCGCGTTCCTCCCAAAAAAGCAATCGTGGCCTATGTCTTCGTGAAAGAAGCGGTCCTCGGACCAAACGAGGTGGCGGCCGGCTCTCTCACCAGGGTGAACTATGCTTTCGCAAACATCGAAAATGGCAAAATCGTGGAAGGCTTTGCCCACGATCGCGAGAATTTTCAGGTCTTACACAATCTGAAGCAGGTGAATCCCAAGCTGGAAATCGTCGTCTCGGTCGGTGGGTGGACCTGGTCCGGAGCCTTCTCTGACATGGTGCTGACTCCCGCCAGCCGGAAGACATTCATCGACAGCGCGGTTAAGTTTGTGCGCGACCACCAACTGGACGGCCTGGATGTCGATTGGGAGTATCCCGGATCCATCGGAAACGGAAACGTTTTTCGGCCCCGGGATAAGCAGAACTACACCCTCTTCCTGAAAGAGCTGCGAAGCCGGTTCGACATCGAAGGAAAACGCCTTGGCCGCCATCTGGTCACCTCGATTGCCGTCGGGGCCTCGACCGAGTTCATCTCTCATACAGAAATGAGCCAGGTTCAACGCTATCTGGACTCAGTCAACCTGATGAGCTACGACTACTACGAGTCCTCAACCGACGCCACCACCGGGCACCATGCGCCGCTCTACACCAACCCTGCTGACCCTAAACATGTTTCCGCCGACGCTTCGGTCAAACTGTTTGAACAGGCCGGCGTTCCCGCCCACAAACTGATTCTGGGAGTGCCCTTTTACGGCCGCGCCTGGGCCGGCGTCGGCGACACCAATCATGGGCTATACCAGCCGGGCAAACAAGCCACCGTGTGGGCGACGTATCACGATATTGCGGGTACGTTCCTCAGTACCGGTTTCGTCCGCTACTGGGATAGCGTCGCCTCCGCGCCCTATCTGTACAACCCGGCCACCCGCATGTTCGTGTCGTATGAGGACCCCGAATCGATCGCCGCAAAATGCCAATACGTCCTCAAACAGGATCTCGGTGGGATTATGTTCTGGGACTACTTGAGCGATACCCCGGACCATGCGCTCCTCAACAGCATCAATCGGGGCTTGGCGCCGAAGCCCGGTGGGAAGGACTAATTCCATGGCCACCACAAACACAGCAGCGTCGCCTTCAGTACTTCGACGCGGAGAAAGCTTAGCCCCCTCCACGGCCAGCCAATCCAGGGTAGCCTCGATCGATATCTTTCGCGGCCTGACGATCCTGGTCATGATCTTCGTGAACGATCTCGCCGGCGTCAAAGGCCTTCCCTGGTGGACGTATCATCTACCGGGAAATGTGAACGGCATGACCTACGTCGACATGGTCTTCCCGTTTTTCCTTTTTATTGTCGGCATATCTCTGCCGCTCGCAGTCCGGCACCGCTTGTCCAAAAACGGGAGCATCACCAGTTTGTGGCGTCACATCATTGCCCGTTCGTTTGCCCTCGTTGTCCTGGGCATAGCGCTGGCCAATGGGGAAAAAGTAGACGCCCTGCGCACTGGAATGAGCGGCGGCTTTTGGCTGCTTCTTGTTCTCGTCGGAGGCATCCTCTTCTGGAATGTGTACCCTCGCTCTGACAGATACAGAACGCTGTTCAATGGAATGAGGGCGGCCGGACTGCTGCTGATAATCGCCATGTTCGCTATCTTTCGCCGAACAGGCATCGACGGCCACGCCGCATGGCTTGACTTTAGCTACTGGGAAATTCTCGGCCTGATCGGCTGGACTTACCTTGCCGTGTCGATCCTCTACATCCCCACCCGCCGTTGGCGCTGGGCTCCCCTCGCCTGGTTGGTTTCGCTCGTTGCCCTCAATGCTGCATCCATGGCGCACTGGATCACCTTCAGCGCTACATTGCCCTACTACTTCTGGCCCTGGAACACAGGCTGTTTCTGTCTGCTCACCATGGCCGGCATCGTTACGTCGGCAATCTTCTTGACCGATACTCTCGCCTCCACAGCAAGGCAAAAAGCTCTCTGGGCCTTCGCCTTTGCCGCGGCTTTGTTTCTGGCCGGCTGGCTGCTCACACCCCTCGGGATCTCGAAGATACGAGCCACCCCCACCTGGGGTCTTTATTCGGCTGGCGCAGCTACCCTCGCCTTCCTTGCGCTGTATTGGGTCTGTGATGTGCAGAAGCATGTCCGCTGGGCCGCCATCGTCAAACCTGCAGGATCCAACACCCTGCTCACCTATCTGCTGCCCGACCTCTTCTTCGTGACGCTGGGTAGCCTGGCGTGGCTAAACCCATGGGGACATGGCTGGAAAGGGGTGGTGCAGTCTTCGACATTCACCCTGGTGATCCTTGCAATATCTGCCATCCTGACCCGCTTAAAGCTGCGTTTGCAGCTTTAAGCACAACTACTGTAGCGAAAAGGCAATGTACACGCTGCCCGTAGATCCTTTAGTGAATTGCGTCCCGCCACTGGCAATCACTACGTATTGCCTGCCGTCGATCATGTAGGTCGCCGGCGTTGCTGTGCCTGCGAAGGGTAACACCGTTTCCCAAAGCAGCTTTCCTGTTTGGCTGTCGAAAGCCCTGAATTTCTTATCGTGCGCCGTCGCGCCGATGAAGAGCAGGTTTCCCGCGGTGACAATCGGTCCGCCGTAATTCTCTGAACCGGTGTTGCTCATGCCCTTTGCGGCAAGCTCCGGATATTCGCCCAATGGAATCTTCCACAAATAGCGGCCCGTGTTCAGGTCAATCGCATTCAATGTTCCCCACGGCGGAGTAATCGCAGGATAGCCTTCTCCGTCCAGGAAATCCCGCGATCCGGTGACCTCATACCTCATGGTCGTGCCGTCTGCGGCGGCAGAGTAGATTCCACCCTCATCAGGATCCTTTGCGCCCGTCTCGCCCTGTTTGGTCAGAAACCTGATGAGCGCCTGTAAATGGGCATCGCGAAGGTTAGGAAAGGATGGCATGCGGCCGCCACCCAGCGAAATCCTGGCTTCAATCTGCTCCGGCGAGAGACGCTGCCCAACATCGACGAGAGAAGGATACTGCGGCGGCGAACCAGCAAGATCCTTGCCATGGCACAGGCTGCATTGATTGTGATAAATCCTTGCCCCGGTACTCCCAGTCGGATGGTTCTCCGTCAGGCCCAGAACACATGCCATCTCATTTGCGTTCACGTAGATCACACCACGCGTGCGATCCACCGCCGGCCCTCCCCATTCCGCGCCCCCAAGAAAGCAGGGAAATACCACCGTCTCCTGATTAAGACCAATGGGTACAAACTGCCCCCCACTCCGAAAGGTGGCAAACTCCTTCACTGCCTGCTCGTGTGCCTCCGGCGTGCGCGTTGTCAGCAAATCTGCGGTGAGCATCTGACGCGTAAACGGCGCCGGCAAAATGGGGGAAGGCTGGGTCGGCGAAGTTACTTCCCCCGGCACATCGCTCCGAGGATAGGGCCGTTCCTCGATCGGAAAGAGTGGCTTTCCGCTGGTCCGGTCGAATAGGTAGAGAAAGCCCTGCTTGGTGGTTTGTGCTATCGCGTCCACGCAACTGCCGCTGTGTCTCACTGTGACTAGGGCCGGCGGCGAAGGGAAATCGCGATCCCAGATGTCATGATGGACGCCTTGAAAGTGCCAAAGCCGCTTTCCCGTCTTGGCATCGAGAGCGAGCAGTGTATCCGCGAAGAGGTCGTCACCCACACGATCTGCTCCGTAAAAATCAAACACCGCCGAACCGGTCGGAACATAAACGATGCCCCGCTGCTCATCCAGAGCCATACCAGCCCAGTTGTTGGCCGAGCCTGCGGTTTTCCACGCATCTGCGGGCCACGTAGTGTAGCCAGGTTCGCCCGGGTGTGGGATGGTGTGAAAACTCCAGCGGAGAATGCCCGTACGAACATCGAAGGCGCGAATGTCACCGGGTGGTGACGGATACGTCTCCGGATTACGGCCCCCAACAATGATCAAATCCCGGTAAACGATACCCGGACTCGTGAGAGTAATCGACTGGGAAAGATAGTCTCCACGCAGTCCCTTCCGCAAATCGATTCTTCCCTCTTCGCCAAAAGAGGTAATCACTTTGCCGGTGTCCGCATCGAGTGCATACAGATAGTTCATCACCCCGGCAAGGATGCGGCTGTGCAGTCCGTCACTCCAGAAGGCCAGTCCGCGCGCTGGCTGACTGCTGTGGACACCGGAATCGAACTTCCACCGCAGCTTACCGGTCGAGGCGTCCAGCGCGATGACTTTTTGCGAGGCGGTATATGCGAAGAGAGTGCGCCCGATGATGATCGGATTCGTTTCCAGACCGCCCTCTTCGGCGGAATCAAACGTCCAGGCCTCCTTAAGCCTGTGTACGTTCGCTCGGTTGATCTGCGAAAGCTGCGAGTAGTGATCGCCCTCAACCTGTCCGCCATACACGGACCAGTCTGCACGGTGCGGTGACGGATTGTCCTTGCAAGCCTGGCCATCCACGGTCGCGGTCGCACTCAGCAAGAAAGCGAGCAGCGCGGTCGCACCTCTTTTGGCCACGATCCTATGGCCAGTTCGAAAAGCCATCTTGCCCTTTGTCATCCCGACCGGAGCCGGATTTCCTACTTCACCGCTCTCACCGCGACCACGTATGTGGTTCTCCCTAAAGAGAACCACATGCAGTTGATCGAAGCCGCAACTCTCGACAGGAAATCCGGGGTAGCAAACCCGGATTTCCTGCCACGCCGCACTGGAAACGACCGCGTGTGCGGCTTTCATCGCAATGCACTCGCTCGACCAGAGCGTAGCGGAGCGGAGAGAGATCTTCGGTTCTCAGTCAACATTTCGTGGCAGCCCTTTACCCAGCAGCCATTCCGTCCCATTCTCAATCAACGTGTTCTGCACCGGACTCGCAAAAATCTTGTCTCCATGTCCCATATTCATGTACAGCATCTTGTACTGAGTATTCGTCCACACCACCGGAATATCCCCATACGTCAGCAGACTCTTGATCCCGAGAGGATAATTAGCAGGATCCAGCGTCACCAGCACATGGATATGGCTATCGGCACGAGGGCTGGGCTTCCACCGATACCACTCGTTGGTAGGCGAGACAAACGTCGCCGGCAAATCCCGCGTGACCGGACTAGCCTTATCGTCGACCATCAGCTTCGCCGGCAGCGGAGGCCAGCTATTCGCTTCAAACACCCCTCCACCGATGAACGTCATAAACCATGGCCATTTCGTGTCCTTGTCGTTGTAAGCGGAAAAGTGAAAGCCAAGCCACGCGCCTCCCCCGGTCATATATTTTTCAAACGCCTCCCGCTCCGCTAGGGTTTGTGGGAACTCGTTGAGCCAAACTACCAACTGATATGGTTTCAAGTTCGCATCGTTGAGATCTTCCCAATTAGTCGTCGCTTCCAATGCGAAGTTGTCCTTCCGGGCGAGCTCCGAAAAATACCGCAACGCATCCAGCGCAAAGAGAACGTGGTCCGTTTCTACGTTCAGAGAATAAAAAATCAAAACCTTTGGCCGTGCGGTCTGGGCGCCGCCACTCAAAGACAGCATCCCAAAGCACAAGACCAGCGCGAAGAGACTCTTCACTGGCCGGCACCCCAAAAAATGGCATTCTGAAAAAGCTGTGTGAAGTCCTTGCTTTGAAATAACTCCGGATGGTGGCCCATAAAAATGTAAATGTTCCGTGCCTTCACGTGCTCGTTCGTCCAAACCACTGGATGGTCGCCTCCCATGGTGATCAGGCTCTTGGGATCGTAGGTCGATTCGTCAACACTTGCCAGAACATGAACATTGCTGCGGTTTGACCGGCTCCACGTGTACCACTCCTCTTTCTGTACAACGAACGAGGGCGGCAGACCCTCGGTTGCCGGATGGTTGGAGTCATCGACTTTCACCGTGGCTGTAGCAAATTGCGCAATGTAGCTGGTGTACCGAATATCTCCCATAAATTGCGACCACCAGGTCCACATCGGATATCCGTCAAAGTCGCCCAGCAGCATGGCGTGGTGAAAGCCGATCCAACCGCCCGTCCCGCGCTCGATATACCGCTCGAAGGCTTTCTCCGCCACCGGCGTCCAACGGTAAGGCGGATAGTTGAGTTGAATAAACAACCGGTACTTCGCCAGGAACGCATCGTTGATCGGGTCGGTGTTCGTGATGTAGTCGACTGCAAAGTTATTCTCCGCTGCCAACTGCCCCAACCAAACCTTGGCGGCCGCGACGAACTCGTTGTGCGGGCTATTTCCCTCTTCAGCAATCGCCAGCACGCGGAACTTCACCGGCTTGCTGGGAGTATCGAGCGCAAACGCAGTGACACACGCTGTAAGCAGAAAACCGTAAAGGAGCCACTTCTTGTAAACGCTCATCTTGTCCACCAACCGTAATCTGAATGACTCTGACTATTGAGGCCACATCCGGATGCCTTTTCTTACTCAAGGCCCTCCTACCGGATCACCGTCACATTATTGCTGCTGTAGTTCGTCACGTAAACCAAATGAGCCGGCGCATCAATCCCGATCGCATACGGAATCGTGCCCACATCCACCTTGGTAACCGGAAGATTCGTCTTATCGTCAAACACCGTAACGCTCGCCGTACGCTGGCTGGCCACGTAGATTCGATCACTCTGCTCATCCACCGCGATTTCCTGAGGATGCGTTCCCAGGTGAATGATCTCAGTCACAGCGTCGCTCCTACCGTCGATCACCGACATCGTGTCGTCGCCGTAGCTCAGGACGTATGCCTTTTTGGTCACCGGGTTCACCTCGACGGCAAATGGAATCGCACCCACACCCACCGTAGTCGCGGCATTGGTAGCCCCCTTGATAATCGTCACGCTGGCGCTGTCTTCATTCACCGCGTAGATCTTGTCCGTGCTGGGTTCCACCGCGATCGCCCAGGCATGCTTGCCGGTCGGCACCGACGTAGTCGTCCCGGTCGCTCCATCAATGACAGTGACGTTTTCGCTTCCATAGTTGACCGTATAGATCTTGTTGGTTACCTCATTCAGGGCAATGCCCCGCGGCCCTTGCCCCACCTGGACAGTCGACGTCGCATTGGTCGCGCCGTCGATGACAGTCACACTATGGCCGAAATTGTTTGCCACGTAGACCTTGTTCCTGACCACGTCCACCACCAGTGCCTGCGGATAGCTCCCTACGTGTACACTCGCGCTCAACTTATCGGTTCCACCATCGATCACCGATACCGAATCCGCGCCCGCATTGGTTACGTAGGCCTTATTTGTTTTCGGGTTGATCGCGACCGCCTCTGGACGATCTTCCACAGCAACGGTGGAGGTCGCACGCGTGACCCCGTCGACAATCGTGACCGAGTTGCTGCCGTGGTTCACCACATAAACTTTGTGGGTGACCGGGTTCGCTTCCACCGCGATCGGGTTGGTGCCCACAGCCACAGTCGCCACGGCAGACTGCGCCACGCAAGCGAGCGGCGCCAGGATCGTCACCAAGACAGCTATCCCCGTACGGCAATACGCCGAGGCATCCGTCATTTTTCCAGCCAGTAATTGTTTAACCCGATATAGGCCGACGGCAGGTTGGCAAGAATCGTTCGCCGAAGCTTAAGCTGGTCAACCGGCTTATCCGTCTGGTACAGAACATTGCCATCGGCGTCGAGCAGAATCGTGTAGGGAACCTCTGGCCCAGCTTCCCACTTGGGGTCGAATGCCTTTTGCAATGCCGCCGTGTGCTCCGAATCAAACAGCAGGTTGCGGCTCGTGGCGTGTGTCTTCTCCAACCACTGTGCCACAACGGGCTTTTCCTCCGGCTTGTTCATCGCCACGACCACCAGCTCAAAATTGCGATTGCTATACATGCGGTAGATATCCTGTATCCCGGCGAACTCCTTGAGGCACTCACTGCACCGTGTAGACCAGAATTGAATCAGCCTCACATTGCCGTCCGCATTGGTACGCAAAGCCTTCAACGCATCCGCGGATACCGTGTCGAGCGATACAGGCTGCGCATTCAGCTTCTCCATAAACGCCACGTTCGCGGCCTCTTTATCGCTCCACTTGGTGGTGCAGCCGAATGCTCCCGTATGCTTCACCGCCACTTCCTGATCCGCCAGCAGCGCCGTGATCGCATCCAGCGCATAGTGCCTCTTGACGAACTCGATCCGGTAGCTGTCGTCGATCGCTCCCTCGTACCGCAGCTTACGCTGCTGATCGAAAATGAAAATGTGGGGTGAAGCCTGCGGCCCATAGGCGCGGGAAACAGCTTCGGTCTCTCCATCGTAAAGATAGGGGTATTGAAGATGTTTGTACGCCACCCTGATCTTCATCTCATCCAGCGTGTCGCTCACATCGGAAGAATCCAGTTCGTCGATGCGGATCGCCTTGGGGTCGTTGGGATTGATCGCGACCAACGCCACCCCCTTGTCTTTGTAATCGTTATAGAGCTGGGTGACCCGGCCCTCGTACATCTGTGCATTCGGGCAATGGTCACAGGTAAATACCACCACCAGAACCTTGCTCGACGCGTAGTCGTTCAGCTTGTGAATCTTTCCATCCACTCCCGGCAGAGAGAAATCCGGCGCCGCAGATCCCAGGGGCAGGATCGGATGCTCTGCGGCCAACCCGGTCAAAGGCGCAACGAAGAGCGCAAGCAAACACCAGATCGCTTTCGTCTTCAGCTCAGAAAAAATTGACATCCTACGCTCCTGAGAAACCATACTTCCAGGCAAACGCGACGTTGGTGCGCATATCGTCCCTCACGTCGGCGTCTTCCTTCTCGTATTCGATCGCTACCAAGTGGCGGAAATTCTGCCGGTGCAGCTCTGCTTCGACTTCCGGGATCTTGGCAATCCCGCTCCCCAGCAGCACAATATCTCCGTGGCCAACCGCTTTGACGTCCTTCAGATGGACCAGGTTCAAACGCGGCGCAAGCTTACGAACCGCGTCCACCGGATCGTACCCGCAGGATGCGAAGTGCCCCGTATCCGCCGTGGCCCCGCAGTTGGCCGAAAGGCCCTCGAGCGCCTTCAACACATCTTCCGGGCTCTCATAAGGAAACTTGACCCCGGGGAAAAAGTGGTTGTGAATCGAAAAAGTCAGCCCAGCCTCGGTAACACTGCGATCGATATGCTTGAGCAAGTCGCTTCCCGTCGCATCGCCGGTGATGTTATGCGCCCCCAGCAACTTCGCGAAGCCCACCGCCTGGGCCACTTCCTGCTCATTCTTGAGCGTGGCTGCGTAGTAGGAAACACATTTAATACCGGCCTTGTCCAGCTTCGCCTTCGCCGTCCGAAACAACTCGTCGCTGGGGTGGCTCAATATCATATATTCGATCCGCGACATCTCGATCTGCTGATTGTGCGGACCATTCGTGGGCAGCAAAATCTCCAGCTGCGACATCATGTCGTCGAACGACAGCGCGCGATAACTAATTGTGCCAATGCCGATCGTCAACGGCGCCAATGCATAGGCCGGTATGCTGTTCGCAACCAGACCAGCAGCCGTGCTCTTGAGAAAAGTTCTTCGCGTGATCATCTTATGGGGTGCGTGAAGCCGTCTCACTTTCAGGGAGTGGCAGCAGATCCTTTTTAGGCGTGTCCGCCGGAAAGGCCAAATTGAAAAAGCAAACCATCATCTCATCAAAGCTCTGCTGTCCCCAAGTGACCGTCTTGCTCGGATCAGGATTTTCGGGATTCTTCGCCGAGTTATTCCCATGCGAAGATTGCTAGTGGCCGCTTCATGCCGAACCAACCTGGTTTGATTAATTAGGAACGTTTCATTAGTATGGCGCCATCAAGTATCTACCGCGTCCACCCATCAGGCAATCTTTTTTTTAGCCGCCAGGTAAACCCCAAAATGAAGCTCCTAAGCTACCTCGTTCTTGTATGTGCTCTGGCGGGAGTAAGCCATGCTGAAATGCCCGCCTGCTACCAATCAGTCAACCGCGTCGTTTGGCTGGTGCAGAACGTCGACCTTGCGAAACAGGGTTGGATTCCCCTCGGCTTGACCGACATCCACGAGTATCCCGATGTCGTCCTGACCGGACAAGACCATGGCAAGCCGGTGAAGATGTGGGCGTGGGAGATCACCGGCCACCTGGGCAACCTGACCGTCGAAATGATCCAGCCCGCCGAGGGGCAACTGAACGCCTGGAACGATTTTCTGGGCAAGCACGGCGATGGAATCTTCTCCATAGTCCACGAAGTATCGTCTCCAGCCGAAATGACGAAGGAAATCAGCCGCATGCACGCCCTTGGGGCCGGTGTGCTGCAGCAGTTGAGTCTCGACCGCGATGGCAAGCGCGTCACCTACACCTACTTCGACACCGAGCCACAGGGCAAGTTTGTTTTAGGCCTGGTCTATTGGCCAGGAGGCGCTCCGCCCGCCGGCGCACCGGGTAAAGTCTCCTACATAGCACCCGTGGTTCGCGAATTGGAGCCCGTCTCTGCCTACTGGCAAAAACTAGGCTTTCCTGCGTTTCGCATGGAGCATGCTACCCCTCGACAAGATTCAACCTACCGCGGAAAACCGTTGTGGTTTGCCTTTGAGGTCGGCTACCAGAACTACACCCAGTTCAGCTACGAATGGATCGCCGCCCCGGCGACTCCCCCGAACATCTATGCCGGCTTCCTCAAGGCACACAAAGAAGGCATTCAACATCTTGGTATGCCGGTCGACAACCTGAGTAAAGCTGTCTCCGGCTACGAGAAGCTCGGCTACCATGTATGGCAATCCGGCGCCTGGGGAGACGTAGGCAAGAAGGACTCCGGGCAGTACGACTACATGGATACCAGCTCCATAGGTGGCGTCAGCGTCGAGTTGATTCACGCCTATATGTGATTCGTCCTCGATTCTCCGGAACCACCTCAGCGACATCATTGCTAACCTGCGCGATAATGGTTATGTCTATACATCCGCAACACTGAACGGGAGCCATTCCTATGTCAGAACCAAGTGATCCAGCTGTCGGCATGTTCTCCCGCCGGCGCTTCTTTCGCTGGACGAGCGCCCTCGCCGCAACACCGTGGTTTTCCTCCGCCCAGTCGTTCGCGGCTCCAACAAAAGAAGTAGAAGGAGAAGACTACTACGCCAAACTGGGTGTGCCGACCATCATCAACGCCGCCGGCACCTACACCATGCTCACTGCCGCCTGCATGCCCCCAGTCGTCCTGGCAGCCGTACAAAAGGCCGCTCTCCACCCCGTGCGGCTGCATGACCTGCAAACCCAGGCTGGGGAATACATCGCCAAGCGCCTCCAATGCGAGGGCGCCGTTGTCACCTCCGGAGCAGCAGGAGCCATCACTCTCGCCACTGCTGCCTGCATGCAGTCTGCCAGCAACCTCGATCCCATGTCGATGCCGCAGGCGATCGACGGCATGAAAAACCAGGTCATCGTGCAGCGGGCGCACCGCTACGGTTACGATCACGCCATGTTCCTTTGCGGCGCGCGCGTGACCGAGGTCGTCACCCTGGACGACTACAAGCGCGCCTGCGCCGCCGGCAACGCCGTCATGACCAATTTCTTCAACGCCGCGGAAGAGGAAGACGGCGAGGCCGGCACTGCGCAGATCGGCCGCGAAGAGTGGCTTCGCGTTGCCCACGAGCACAACATTCCATGCCATCTCGACGCTGCGGCGGACATGCCCCCCATCTCCAACCTCTGGAAGTACACCGGGATGGGCTTTGACCTGGTTTGCTTCTCCGGTGGCAAAGGCATGCGCGGCCCACAAAACGCAGGCCTGCTACTCGGCAGGAAACATCTCACCGATCTCGCGGCGCAAAATAACAATCCGAATGAGGGCGTGGGCCGCGGTATGAAAGTGGCCAAGGAGCAGATCGTCGGCATGGTGGCCGCCGTCGACTGGGTTCTCTCCCACACCGAAGAATCCATGCAGGGCGACTATCAAAAACGCGTTGACCTCATTGTTGCTGCCGTAAAGGGCATCCCCTCCGTCACTACCGAAACGGTCGTCCCTCGCATAGCCAACCACGTCCCACATTTGCTGATACGCTTCGATCCATCCGTGACGGGTTGCTCCACTGCAGAGATCGTTGCCAAACTGCGGGAGGGGAAGCCATCGATTGAA
This sequence comes from Acidobacteriaceae bacterium, assembly GCA_049693715.1. GTDB lineage: Bacteria > Acidobacteriota > Terriglobia > Terriglobales > Acidobacteriaceae > PALSA-350. Next base: position 16,579 of record JBAVQC010000471.1, read on the forward strand.
CTCAATCCCAACACCGGGAAACCACCCAACCAGGGCATACCTTCGAACGCGAATACACTTGTGGTTGGCGTCTGGATGTTGCAACCCGGAGAAGACGCGATTGTCGGCCACCGCATTCGCGAGGCACTCACCAGCAAAGCATAGTCATTTCAGCAAAGAGGAACTTCACCTTGGAAAATCCGAATACCTACACGCGCCTAACCCGCCGGGACCTTTTAAAATCGACCGGCATGCTTTCTGCCGCAGCAGCCACAGCCGCTCCTTTGTCGCTTTCCGCGGCTACCTTGATGGAGCCTCCCACGACCATGCACCCGGCCAACTCCGGTACACCGGCAGACAATCTCTTTACCCAAATTGGTGTCAGGCCCATCCTGAACGCCCGCGGCACGTTCACCATCATCTCCGGCTCGCAGTCGTTGCCTGAGGTGAAGCAGGCCATGTTCGAAGCCTCGCACTACTATGTGCATATGGACGAGATGATGGCCGCGGTAGGAGCGGAAATCGCGTCGCACATGGGAGCTCCCAGCGCCATCGTCACCACCGGTTGCGAAGCCGCCATTGCGGCCGCAACCGTGGCCTGCATCTGCGGCACAGATCCTGAGCGCTCGCAGGCCATGCCTTACACCAAGAGCCGCAACCAGGTCATCATTCCCAAGTACTCGCGCAACCCCTACGACTTTGGCGTCCGCATGTCCGGACCCGAGATCGTCGAAGTAGAGACGGAAGAAGAATTCCGTTCCAAGCTTGGCGAACACGTAGCCATGATCTATCTCCTCTCCGGGCCGCGCGCCTTTGAGGAGCCCCTTTCGATCAAAACCGTCTGCGCCATCGCCAAGGAGAAGAACATTCCGGTGTTTGTCGATGCGGCCGCTGAGGAACCGATCGTTCCCAACATCCACTTCGCCGCGGGAGCAACCTTCGTCGCCTACTCCGGCGGTAAGTGTATGCGTGGTCCGCAGGCCGCCGGCGTGCTGCTTGGTCCCAAGGATCTTTGCTACGCAGCCTTTTGGAATTCTGCCCCTCACCACAACTGGGGCCGCGCGCTCAAGGTAGGCAAGGAAGAAGCCATGGGCATGCTCGCCGCAGTACGCCAGTGGTACAAGCGCGATCACGACGCCGAGCAGAAACAGTGGCTCGAGTGGGACAACTACATCGCCGACGCGGTCAAGGACATTCCGTCGGTGAAGACAGAAATCAAAATGCCCGACGCGGATCTCTCCAACCGTGCCCCCACCCTCGCCATTCATTGGGACGCAAGCAAAGTGGGCATCACCGGCACCGAGTTGGTGGAAAAGCTCGACCAAGGCACACCGCGCATTCTGGTCGCCGGCGGGCGCGGCAGCCGTCCGGACAAGATGGCCTCTTCGCTCGGCATCATGCCCTACATGATGCAGCCGGGCGATTACAAAATCGTCGCCGAGACTATTTCAAAATACATGCGCAACCCTGGCCACTACGAGAATCCGGCGGTATACACCGGAACGACTGCGGACCTTGCCGGCACCTGGAACGTCAGCATTCGATACGTGCGTGGCGTAGGCGAGCAGCAGTTCATCCTGCAGCAGGATGGAACCAAACTTTCCGGAGAGCAGAAAGGCGAGATCTTCCAGGCAACTTTCCAGGGCAAGGTCGATGCCGATCACGTAACGCTGACCAGCATGATGGCTGCCAACGGCTACGAAGTGCCCTTCATCTTCACCGGGGTCGTCGCCGGCAACCAATTCACCGGCGACGTCAAGCTCGGCGAATACGGAGCCGCCACCTTCACCGCAACAAAAGCCTGATAAAGCGGAGGGTTGTTGTTAAGGCAGACTTGGTGGGCAGAAGGAGAACTGCAGATCCCTCGGCTCCCCCGGATTTCCTGTGAAGAGTCGCGGCTTCGGTCAACTGCATGTGGTTCTCTTTACGGAGAACCACATACGTGGTCGCCGGTGAGAACGGTGAAGTAGGAAATCCGGGTACGCTTCGGGATGACAAACAGGGGAGGGTTGTGGGGAGGGAGAGGGCGGTTGCCAAAGGACAGGGTGACGGTTACGCTCAGGCGGTCTACTCCAGGAGCCGCCTTCTGTCACGACCAGAATATGGCTTCTGGAGCCGGTTACTCTGCCAGGTTGAAGATTCGAATTTGAACGAGTTTGCTGATGGTCAGGTTTTCAAAGCCCCTGGCCTGCATGCGGTGGATGAAGGCGGGGGTGACATTGAAGATGCGCATCTGGATCAACTCATCCAGCGTGGGCTGGTAGCCCAAGGCACGGATTTGTTTTACTTCGCCGGGATCAACACGGTGCACACGCAAAGCTACTAACTTTTCTGCATCAGGAGCCGGGTAACCCAGCGCACTCAAGCTGTGGACGTAGTCCGTGTCGGCGTGGAAGATACGCAGGGCAATGAGATTTCCTGAAGTCATGCCGCTCACGCCGGCGGACTGCAAGGAACGAATCCAGTCAATCCCAATGCGAAACAGGGTGTAGGCCTGCAATTTTTCTTGGTCGAGATCGCGATAGCCGAGCTGCACCATGCGGGCCGCGAATGCCGGTTCAGGCACGAAACGAAAAGCACCGCTTAACGTGCCGTCATGGACCGCCCCGGAGCAGGTGATGGTGCCGGCCTCGGCGCGAATGATTGCGTCGACGTGCGCACCTTCGCGGCTCAGATCCGCAAGCGTGAAGCCGAGGAATGCGCTGAGCGGTTGCTGCGTCCGAGTGGAGCCACAGTGTTCATTGCCAATGCACGCCCCGCTCTCGAGGCGAAGATCTACCTCCGCTTCCTTCGCAGTCGCAGCGATGCTGCAGGATCCGTTCAGGGTGCGAAGATGGTCCTCCGCCTGCTGGAACAAGCCAGGGAAGGCTGCCAGGAGCGCAACCAGAATAATGCCGCCGGTGTTGGTCATTTCGTCTCCGTGACTGCATCATCGAGGACACCGGAAATACGCAGTTGCACCAGCTTCTGGATGGATAGCGAATTAAAGCCATGACGCTTGGCGGAGGCGAGAAATGGGTCGTCTATGTGAAAGATACGGAGCTGGACCAGTTCATCGAGGGTGGCGTTCGGATATTGCTGTTTCACGGTTTTGGCATATTCGGGGGTCACACCTTGAACCCGCAGTGCAACGATTTTCCCAGGTGGAATGGAATCGAAGCCGGCAGCTTTCATCCCCGCGATAAATTCCGGCGTGACATGGAAGATGCGGTAAGAAATCAGATCCCCGATGTTGGCTGGTTGTAATCCCGCGGCGTGCAGCCCAGATACGTACTCCGGAGTGACACCCTGGACCTTCATCGCGATCAGATCTCCTGCGGAGGGTTTGCCGAAGCCAATCTTTGCCATGGCTCGGGCGTATTCGGGAGTAATACCCTGCACCTTCATGGCGATGTATTTGTCGATATCCTCGTCATAACCGGCCGCGCGCATGCCGTCGATGTAGTCGGTCTGGTGTGGGGCAGCATCCGCCGTCACAGTCAGGACGGCCTCTCGGTGGATTGCCACAGCGATTGCGGCAGTAGGAGCAGGAGACACGGATGGAACTGGAGCCGGTGTGGTGGTTGCAATTTCGACCGGCAACGAGTTTCGCAACCCCGCGACGAGATGCGGCCCGGTCAGCAGGGCGAGCAGGAACAGAGCGGCGATCGCGGCCAGCGGTACAGGGACGAACTCACGCGGGCGTTGCTCGCTGTTGGTTTCACCCAACAGCCGTGAGATGCGGGCGCGAAGTGTAGAGGAAGACCGGTGTCCGTCCAGAGCCATGGCCAGACTCAGCTGCTGGTTGCGCCGCTCCTCAAGACGAAGTAGGGCGGTTGCATATATCAAAGGATCGGAGCAGGCCTGGACGGCCGCGTCATCGCAGCAGAGCTCACGGTGATGGCGCAGCCTGCCGCCAAGCCACCACACCGCGGGATGAAAGAAGAACAGGGTCTCGACCGTGGTCTGGATCAGGTTCCAGAAATAATCCGCGCGCCGTATGTGCGCGAGCTCATGGGCAAGGACCGATTCCAGCTGCTCGGGAGTCAAAGCCAGGAGCGCGGATGCGGGCAGGATTACCAACGAGCGCACAATTCCCATCGCAAGCGGCCCTTGCACGTGCTCGGAAATGCGAAGACGGACGCGGCTGGCAATACCAAGCCGTTTGCACAGGCGGGCGAAGCTTTCGCGCACGACTTCAGGAGCCTCCACGGTCGCGCTGCGGCGCAACCGCTCCAGCATGCACCAGCCGCCGATGGTTCGGATGGAAAGACACGCCACTCCGAAGAACCACACGATATCGAGCCAGGGGAAGAGTTGAGACAGCTGCAGCAGAACAGGCGGCGGCGTTGTAGCACCAGCGCCATCGATCCGTGGCGACGGGGCAAGGTCAGCGGAGATACTTGATCCTCCGGCTGCATTGGCAACAATGGATAGGGCGCCCGACGAGGACAGCTCCGAGTTGGCATGCGTCTCCTCATAAGCGAATGTGGAGAGCGCGCACGAAAGCATGAGGAGCATGGCTCCCAGTGCCAACAGATAGCGGGTCTGACTGCGCGCTCTTGAGAGCGCAAAATCGGCAAGCCAATAGGCGAGCGCGATCGCCGCCGCCTGCCAGCAGAAATGCACCAGAGTCCAGCCCAGAGATTGCAAATGAGGGTTCATCGTTTCTCCTGCCTGCGGTCAATCAGTTTGCGGATTTCCTTCAACTCGTCGTTGCTTGCCGGCTCCATGGACAATGCGTGCATGGCAAGCTGAGCAGCAGAGCCGGAAAACAGGCGTTCGCTCAAATCTCTCAGGAGCTGGCTCTGGGTCTCCTCCTGGCTCGCAGTGGTTCGGTAGAGGTGGGCTCTGCCAACCTCTGTGCGCTGCACCAGCCCTTTTTCTGTCATGATCTGCAGCAACTTCAAGACCGTGGTGTAGCCCAGCGCGCGTTCCTGGCTTACTGCGTCGTGAAGCTCACGGACGGTGGCGGAACCCTTGGCCCATAAGACGCGAAGGAGCTCGAGCTCCCCCTCTGTCGGCTTGGGCAAATTGGCTTTACTCATCTTCATGAAGAGACCATATACGAAGCGCTTCGTAGTTGTCAACGAAGATCTTCGTAGCAACTTTCCAAATAGTATCAACTTTCACTTTGTCAATCCCTCCGGAGGCTAATATTTGTGCCCATCTGCGTTGCCGCTAAACAGAACAAGTGTCTTTTTACCCGGACGGTTGCGCATTGAAAACACTGGCGGGCATAGGAGTAACTGGCGCCCTGGGGGCTACGGGCTTTGCACTTTCGGGTCCGCTTTCCTCCCTGTTCTCTTCGGACTATCTGCCGCACCGTTACTGCTATCTTGCCCAACCAGGCCTGGTGTGGACGAACGCGGTGGCAGACGGGCTTATTGCCATCTCTTATGCGGTGCTGTTCGGCTGCCTTTTCTGGTTAGCCGGCAAAGTGCGGCACGCCGCGGTACTTCATCCCTATCTATGGATCTTCATCGGATTCGGTTTGTTCATCCTCGCGTGTGGCGTAACCCATGCAATGGAGATTGTCACCATATGGTGGCCGGTTTATCCGCTGGCTGCAGCCACCAAAATAGTGTGCGCGGCCGTATCTGTTCCGACGGCGATACTGTTCGCCAAAGCGACACCCACCCTTGCCGCGAGCATCCTGTCGGTCATCGATTCCCTCGCCCGGCAACGGCAAGAGACCGAAGATGAAGCGGTGAATTACCAGGGGCAAATCGAAGCGATCAACCGGTCGCAGATGATGGTTGAGTTTGGTATGGATGGAACGATCATCAAGGCCAACGACAACTATCTGCACGTGTTCGGCTACGAGGGTGCCGAACTAACAGGCAAATATCACGATATTTTGGTCAGCGAGGAATCCAAGCGAAGCGCGGAGTACGAAGGATTCTGGACGGAACTGCGAGCGGGACATTACCAGGCCGGGTTATTTCGTCGTATCGATAAGCAGGGCAATGCAGTCTGGATAGAAGCCAGTTACAACCCTATCCTGGGGCCGGACGGGGTTCCTACGAAGGTAGTCAAGTTCGCGTCGAACGTGACCGAAAGGGTACACGTCCAGAACGATCTGAAGGATGCCGAGGCCAGGCTCCAGGCGATACTGGACAACGTTCTGGATGGCATTATCACCATCGATGATCGCGGCATCATCGCTTCGATCAATGCAGCGGCGGTAAAGATGTTTGGCTATGAAGTGGGCGATGTAGTCGGCCGCAATGTGAAGATGCTGATGCCGGAACCGGATCGGAATGCGCACGATGGCTACCTTGCGGCCTATCGACCGGGAGCGCCGACGCGGGCAATCGGCGTGGGGCGCGAGTTGGAGGGCCTCAACAGCAGCGGCTGTGTGTTTCCAATGGAATTGACGGTGACCGGCCTTGCCTTCCACGATCAACGCATGTTTGTCGGTTTGGTTCGGGACATCACAGCGCGCAAGGAACAGGAGCAGGCTCACCGCAGGACGCGGGAAGTGCTGGACCGGACGGGAAGAATCGCATGTGTGGGTGGTTGGGAAATTGACTTGATCACCACCGAATTGAAATGGTCCGATGAAGCCCTTCGTCTGGTGGGCTTGCCGTCCGATTGCCGGCCAACGCTAGAAGAGAGCATTCACCAACTCTTCCCACCCGATGCCCAGCGGACGATCAAGGGCGCCATCGAGAAAGCGATCACCGAGCATGACGGTTTCGCTGTGGATCTGCCCTTGACCAGAGCCGCCGGCCGCCCGATCTGGGTGCGCGTGACGGGTTCGGTGGAGTGCGAAGAAGGCAAGCCGGTCCGCATGGTAGGCGCCATCCAGGATGTAACTATCCGAGTAGCCGAGCAGGCAGCGCTGCAGGAGGCGAACGAACGGGCCGCGCTCGCCGCCGAATATAGCGGTATTGGGATATGGAGTTGGGATCTCTCCACCAACCTGACAACCTGGAACTCATGGATGTTCCGGCACTACGGCATAACGGAAGGGGATAACCGGTTGGTCGCTCATGGGACCTCGGCAAGCCGTATTCATCCAGACGACCGTAGATCCGTCGAACAAGCCTTGGCCGACTGCATCAACGGCGTCAAGCCGTTTGACATGATGTTTCGGGTGGTTTGGGACGACAAGAGCGTGCACCACATACGCAGTGCCGGCCAGGTAAAGCGCGACGAGAACGGCAAGCCGCTGCGGATGGCAGGCACCGACTGGGATGTGACCGAGCTGGTGAATGCGAACGAGACATCGTGGCGGGCGTTACAGATTGCCCAGGATTCCAACCGCACCAAGTCTGACTTTCTCGCCAACATGAGCCACGAGATCCGCACGCCGATGAACGCCATCCTGGGCATTACCTATCTTGCCCGGCGAGCCGATCCAAGCCCGAAGCAGCTTGACTATCTGACCAAGATCGGCAACGCGGCGGAGTCGCTGCTGGGCATCATGAACGACATTCTGGATTTCTCCAAGATCGAAGCGGGCAAGCTGGAGTTGGAAGTGATCTCCTTTTCGCTGAATGACGTTCTACGCAATCTTCTGGACGTCGTGGGACAGAAGGCGCAGGACAAGGGCGTAACGCTGGTGACCGCAATGTCCGCGAATGTTCCAGCGCAGCTGGTGGGGGATCCATTGCGGCTGGGACAAATTCTTATCAACCTGGTTAACAATGCAATCAAGTTCACGGACGCCGGCGAGATCACGGTTCGGGTGGAAGCGGACGAAATCACGAGCAACGATTTGCGTTTGAATATCTCGGTTGCCGATACCGGAATAGGTATGAGCCCGGAGCAGGTGGCTAACCTTTTCCAATCGTTTCACCAGGGAGATACTTCGTTCACGCGCAAATACGGAGGGACTGGTCTGGGGCTCGCGATCTGCAAGCAACTGTGCGAGCTGATGCGGGGACAGATCACGGTGCAAAGCGAACTGGGCAAAGGCAGCGACTTTCACTTTACCGCCCGATTCGGTTTCGCGACAGATATAGCCTTGTCGCCGCCTGCCAGCGCAGACGATCAGCGGCAAAAATATCTCCTCATTGTGGACGATAGCGAAAATACCCGGCATTCCCTGGTCGCGATGCTGGACAGAAGCGGCTACATCACGAGGGCAGTTTCTTCCGGCGAAGAGGCTCTGTCTGCACTGGCGCGTGCGTCGCAAAGTGGGCGGCCGATCGATCTGGTTTTGATGGACTGGCGACTGCCGGGCATCAATGGTGTTGAGACCTCTCGCCGCATCAAGGGAAACCCAACATTTTCACGGATACCGGAAATTCTGATGGTTTCCGCGTTCGAACGCGAAGAGGTATTGGGCGGTCACTCGGATGTTATTTTTGACGGCTTTTTGAGTAAGCCTGTGAGCAGGAAGAACCTCATCGACGCGATCGCTGCCGCGCTGGGTTCGAGTGCCGCGCCGGCTGAGCCCGTGGCTGCTACCAGTCCAGCGACGACAGCGGCGCCGGAGGTGGTCGGGCGCCGGGTCCTGCTGGTTGAGGACAACGAGGTGAACCGTTTTCTTGCTACCGAACTGCTCAGTGACCTGGGGATCCACGTGTCGATCGCAATCAATGGCCGCGAATGTGTGGATCGAGTCCATGCCGAACCTTTCGACGTGGTGCTGATGGACATTCAGATGCCGGTAATGGACGGGCTGGCGGCGACGAAGCTTCTGCGGGCGGACGGCCGCTTTCGGAGCTTGCCTGTCATTGCCATGACGGCGCACGCGATGAGCGGCGATCGTGAACGAAGCCTGGAAGCGGGGATGAACGACCATCTCACCAAGCCGATTAACCCCCGGGCCTTGATGGAGACGCTGGTTCGATGGATGCCAGCGCAACCGATGCCACAGCCAATGGTCGAAAGAGACCAAGAGCCGGCTGCTTCCCCCAGAGACGAAATTCCTGAGCACCTTCCTCCCTTTGATATTCCGGCTGCGCTGGCGCGGGCGAATGGGAAGCCGGGGCTTCTGCGCAAGATGTTGCTGAGCTTTCGTGATCAATACGAGGGCGCGGCAGCTGAGCTGCAGGAACAGATCGCGGCAGGCAAGACGGAAGAGGCCAGCCGCCTGGCCCACACATTGAAAGGAGTCGCAGCGACCGTGGAGGCAAAGGAACTTGCATCGACCGCGGCCAACATCGAACACGCTCTCCGTGAGGGTTTGATGGACGGCATGGAGGGGCTGATCAAAACCATGGAGGGTGCTCTTGCGCCCGCGATTGCCGCTGCCCGCACTCTCGACAGGAGGTTTGGGCCGGCATCGCCAAATGCTGCCCCGGAGAAAACGAACATGTGTATCCTGCTGGTCGATGATCAGTCGGGCTATCTCGACGTGCTAAAAGATGCTTTCGGCAGTCACACAGAAGTTCTGTATGCGAGGGATGGCCTGGCCGCTTTAAAGCTTGCAGCAACCAGAGTGCCTGACCTGATTCTGCTGGACGTGATCATGGCCGGCATCGACGGATATGAAGTTTTCAATCGGTTGAAGGCGGACCCCGTCACCCGCGGTATTCCCGTTATTTTTCTGACCGGCCTGGGGAGTGTTGCAGAGGAAACCAAGGGCCTGGCAATGGGAGCTTGCGATTATGTGACCAAGCCTATCAATCCGGTGGTAGTTCGTACCCGGGTGACTCATCAGGTTGAGCTCAAGCGCGCCCAGAACGAACTGACGCGGCTCGCGAAAGAAGAGCATGCTGCCCAGCTGGCAAAAGAAGCGGAGCGGGCAGCGGAGGTGGTGAGAGCCAGCCAAGAGGCTTTGCAATTGAGAGATGAGTTTCTATCCAAGGTTTCCCATGAGCTGCGTTCACCGCTTACATCGATTTACTCGTTCAGCTCGATCATTGCGGATGGGCTGGCCGGAGGCACCAACGAGCAGCAGGACGAATACCTGGAGATCATCCAGCGAAATGTACAGCAACTGCAATCCATGATTGAGGATCTGCTGGCGGTTACGGCGGGCCGCGCGGGCAAACTGACGATCCAACCTCAGGAGGCTTCGCTCTCCGAGGCCATTCTGGACGCTGTTCATACGGCTGAAGCCAATGCGCGGGCCAAGGGGATCAAGCTTTCCTATGCCGTCCCGCCGAAGTTGCCCTGGGCTTATGCGGATCCGGTAAGGCTGGTGCAAGTGCTGACCATCTTGTGCGATAACGCGATCAAATTCACACCTAAGGGTGGCTTGGTCAAGATTGAGGCGAAGGAGTTCGAAAGGGCGCCCGGGTACCTGCTGGTGGAGGTTTCGGATACTGGTTGTGGGGTAACGCGTGAGCAGGCGGAACGTATTTTCGAGTATCTCTACCAGGTCACGGAATCCAGCCAGGCGGGGCGCATGGGTCTGGGACTTGGGCTGCACATTGCCAAGGAGTTGGTGACGCGGCAAGGTGGGTCTATCTGGGTGACGAGCGCGCTGGGATCCGGCAGCGTATTTTCCTTTACGTTGCCGATTTACGCGGGACAAAGGCCGGACTAGCCGGTTGCAGCCGGAACTGCAGGCCCATCCGCGCCGGAATAAAAGCAGGGATAGAGGGTGCGGAGGAATGCTGGTTTTGCGCCGTCAGCGGCCGAATTCATTGCACAGCAGTTGATATGGGTGAGCGGCTCCTTAGGCTCGGAGCGCCGGCCCGCTAAAATCTGAAATATCTGATTTGGACAAGTGTGAAGTTCGGCCGTCCCCTACGGGACTGGCTCTGGAGTTTCTACATTCCAGAGAGCGTGGAAGCATCCAAATATACGAAATGCGCGGGTTTTCTGGAGCCACCGCTCTGGTGGAACGGGCTTTGCCCCTGAGGGCTGCTAACGGAGAGGGAAAGATGCCCTCAGGGGCTAAAGCCCTCATCCATCCGATTCTTTATGGCCCGACTAAAGTCGGGCCCTGATACAAAGCCAAAACTCGGCATCCCATCGAGCTGCTGTCGTTGAAATACCATGCGCTTGGTCCCTAGAAATGTAGAAACTACACGCGGGATTGGACGACCGAACAATCTGCTACTGCTCGACCGATCCGTTCGCGACCTGGAGATTGTTAGTCACCTTGAAGATGCCTGGAACACTATTGGCACGAATCCCCGCAACGTCCTTATCTGCCTGGCTATTGACTACCCCATTCAAGGTAACGTTGCCATTCACGACCGTGATGCGGATGGGCTGTGCCGGGTCGATGGAGTATTTTTGCAAGCTGGGATAACCGTAGATCGCCCGGTAAACTGCGAGGCGGGAGCGATTGTCGAACGGAGAAAGGGGATCAACCTGGATGTTGTTGATCACGTCCTGCACACCGGGAAAATGGCTGGCAAGCGAAACTGCGGAGTCAGCCGCAACCGGCCCCAACGCGTTGCCGCCCAGGGTGACCACACCGTTCTGCACGTTCACGCTGATGGCGTTAAACGCATTGCCATAACCCACACGATCGTACTGCAGCTTGCCCACGATCTTCTGTTGCAGTTGCGCGTCCGAGATCTCGCCGGCGCCCGCGATCTTAAGACCATTGCGAACCGCAACGACATTCTTGGCGCGATGGGCTCTCTTATCGATCTCTTCCTTGGTCGCGAAGTCATTAACCGTGCCTTCGAGATCGACGACCCCGTTCTTGACCGATATCTGTATGTTCTTGTACTTCTTCAATTCGTTCTGCAGTTGAGCCTGAATATTGTTATCGGTCTGCGCGTTTTGCCCCAAAGCATACGATGCAGGGGGAGCAACGACCTGAGAACCCAGAGCCAGACCGGCAGCCAACGCCAAAGTGAGAGCATGTCTTGCCATTTTCATTTCTTTCTCCTGTTTTTCCGCGACCTTGCGGCGCTTCGCGGGTAAGTCCATCTATACAGACACAAAACGGGGGCCCGGGTTGCCCCTCCCTGTTTACTACGACTCCAGAGCGGCGTCAACGATAGCGTTTATGAACTTTCAACACCAGACTGAAGACCCCGGATTCGTCGCGTAAAGCCACCACGGAAACGCTTTGCGTGATGTCCACCTGGGCCTGAATCAGCTGCTGCGCCGTGGCATTGACGTTGGTGGCGTAGGTGACCTGAACGTTGCGGGAAATGTTTTGCTGCACGGTAATGCGAGCACTGGAACTGCCCACGGTGCCCACGTAGGTCGGATCGATCTTAACGCTGCCGCCGCCAAAGAGCTTCTGCACCCGGCTGCCGACGGCTGCATTCAGAGCGCCTCCCAACAATGCGTTGGTGGTCGAGTCGGAGCCGATGGACTGTTCCTGCTGGGAATAGAGCGCCTGCTCCTCCTGGGTGCGGCCCAAGGCCAGCAGGGAGATCACGTCCGCCTGGGCCAATGGGGGCTCAGAGCGAAAGGTCGGCGAGAGCTGGTTGATGTTGCCATGCAGACCGATGGTCACGTCGTATTCTTCTACCCGGGTGGTCGCGTCAATGTCGATAAACGGTTGAATTATGACCGGGTTGGTAAAGAAGATTTGCCCATGCTGCAGGCGGTAGGTGGTTCCGGCAAAGTTGGCGGTGCCGTCGGTGATGTTGATGCGGCCCAGGATGGCCGGTTGGGCCACGGTCCCGCGGATGCGCAGATCCACACTTCCGGCCAGCTGGGCGTAGGAATTTTGAAAGTCGAGCTGGGGCGCGGAAAACACGTGAATATCCAGCCGCACGTGGCTTGAGGGCGCGTTCGGATCCGGGGGCACGTTCGCCCCCGGACTGGAAGCAAAACTGGCGAAGTCGACATTCGGCCCGATGATGAACCGCGTGATCTGGACACTCCCACTGAGCGTCGTATTGTTTTGCGAGCCGAGCAGGTGCAAGGTCGTATCCGTGGTCGCACTTATGCCTGCATAACGAACCCGGATATCTTTGCCGGTTGCGGTAAAGTCTCCGTACAAGCCTTGTTGGTAGGCTAAGAAACCTCCGATTTTGAGTTGGCCGCCCCCGGTCGTGCCCATCATGTTCTGCACCTGGAGCCGGTTCTGATCGAAGATCAGGTCTCCATTCAATTTGCTGATGCCATTGGGCAGATCCTTGAGAGCCAAAGCAACATCGGTGAGTTTCATCCGTCCCGAGAACCAGGGCTTGGTAAGGGTCCCGCCGGCTTCGACATTAAAATCCACATGGCCAGAAGAAGTAATGTCGGGATCAAACGTCTGCGCCAGCTTCATGTTCACGGAGCCATTGCCAGTGACGTCCAGCGCCTGCGTACCCAGCAGGTTCGCGGTGCCAACGAGCGAAAGATTGGTGTCCGGCCCAGTGATGTGAGCCTGGTTGAGCTGGAGCACGCCATCATGCAACGAGCCGCGTATGGGCCCCTCGGCCTGGAGTGCAATGCCCTGCAAGGTGACGGCGAACTGGTTGATATCCGCGTCTCCGCTGAACTGCTTCGGCTGGCGCAACGGGCCGGCCACATGGATCGTGCCCCCAATCGCTGAATTGCCAGTGACGGTCTGCACATGGAAGGCGCGCAGGAAGGGCGCCACATTCAGGTTGGTCAACACCGCGTCGGCCCGAGTGTCGAAATTGTCATGCAGCTGGGTCTGCCCGGTGACCTTCAACTGCGCTGTCGCCAGGCTGTTCTGGGCGGTAAAGTAGGCCGTGGCGCCCTGGGTGTGCGCGATCACCTCCAGACCACCGGCAGGCTGGCCTCCCAGAACGAGATTGCGCATGTGAAGCCCAGCCAGAATGGACAAGGAATCAAAAGTGCCGGAAGCATGCGCGTCGAACTTCACTGCGCCGGCTATCGAGAGCCGGGGATCCTTGGATTGCGGGAAATGAGCCAGCTCGAAGTTGGTCCCATCCAGATTGCCCAGGAATTGTTTCGTCCGCAGGCTGTAGGTACCGTTGCCCTGTACCGTTCCGCCATCCTGGAGCAGGGTCAGTTTCGTCAGGTTGATGTCTTGTGCAGCCAGGGTCAAGGCGGCGGTCAGGCTGTGGTAAGGCTGCCCTTCGATGGCTCCGCCCAGAAGGGTCAGATTGCCTCCTCCGTTCAGGTCGCCGAGCATTCCCCCGGCATGAGCCTGCAGGTTCAGGGTTCCGGTCGCCGGAAAATCCTGCCCGACAAGGGACAAAAGATCGGTGAGCGAAGCGTTCTGAATCTGGGCAGTGGCGTTGATCGTGGACTGGCCATCGAAGGCCACTCGCCGCCGGTTGATGCGATGCGCTTCCAATTGCCCGGAAGCGTGAATCACGGTCTTGTCCCGGGTGAGGATCGCGTGATCGACCGAAATGAGACTGGAGGAGTAGCTCGCATTGGTGTCGAGCTCATCCCAGTAGATGCTCGTGGGAATGCCGGCCGGGGTTGAGCCGGCCGCAGGAAGGGCGACCGATTCAGACGACGGTTGCGCCGGCGGCTGCGGCTTGCCAGCCAGTGCGGGGAGCACAAACGAGGTCGAGAACTGCCTGGCGTTGAGGTGGCCTTTGAATGCAGGATCAACCAGCGACCCAGTCCCCACACCGTCGAAGGTGGCATCGCCATGAAGCTGGATAGGGAGGCTTCCAATCCCTGGCTTCCCGTAAACCCCCAAATCCAGTACCTTCAGCACATGATCGAACTCAACCAGATTGTGATTGACCAGATGGATGGTGAGATCGGAAGGTCTCTCGACCGGGTAGACACCGAGCAAGCCGGAAACCTTGAGCGTGGTCGCGGTACTATGCGCCTCCAGTTGATTGATCTGAACTTTGCCGCCGCGCTGGAAGTACTTGGCGTCCACCGTTCCACTGAGCGGAACCAGGCCCGGAGTAGGCTTGTCGGGAACGCTCATGGCGAGGACGGCCGCGACGGTAAGATCATCCGGCGAGCCCGTCCAATCGACGTTGACATTTCCCTCACCCGCGGTATCGAACCCCAGGTTTCTATAGTGAGGCGGAAGTACGCTTTCCAGGACGGTCGTCAGGAGCACGCCGCGCACCCGGGCACGGATGTTCAACACCTGGGCCCCGGGCGCCTTCGCCGGACCGTCGGGAGCGCTCCAGTTAAGGAAGCGAAGGGCGGCGTAGACGATCCCGCCCTGGCGCGGGCGGCCGACGAGATCTGGTAACGAAATCTCGCTGGGCGTGATGTGCAGGTGAGTGGTGGCGTTCACGCCGTCAATCCAGAAGTATTCCATGGCATAGCTGGTGTTGATCACCTTGGCATTGCCGTCAATCACGTATTGGCTGGCGCCGGTTCCATGGGCCGTGATGGCCAGGTTCACGCTGCCGCGCCGGAAGCCGTCCACCACTCCGAGCCCGCTCAGCTCGGCCAGCTCCACCGGGCCACTCGCGAAAATCTTCCATTGCGGCTGGGCGAAATGAGTCAAACTGCCTGAGGCCTCGAGGCTGGTTTTGCCGGTGGTAAAGTGCAGCCCCTTGATTTCCACCGCATCGGGCGCCGCTTCCACGCTCAGATCCAGCTTGCTGCGGACGACCGCGGACTTGCCTTTCTGTGCGTTGATGTCGGAGCAGGAAATTTCGCCCACATAGTGCTTCGTAGCCGGCGCATAGGTGACCACGACACCAAGATCGTTCGCGGTCAGCTCAAAGGGAATAGAGCGCTCGTTGACCAGGGCCACACCGTTATGAACTTCTACCCGCCGGGCCTGGAGGTCGAAGATCGTGTTGACGGCAGGCCCATTGCTGCT
>JBAVQC010000472.1:0-1960 GCA_049693715.1 Acidobacteriaceae bacterium
GGTGTACGCCAGCAACGAAGCACCTGCACGCGGGCCTCAGCCGCTCTTTCGCGGGGGATTGGTCGCCGCGGCCGCACCCGCCGCGAAGGAGGTGGAGCCGCTCAGCGTGAGCGCGCCCAAAGTTACCGCTTCAGCTACAGTCTACGCAGTGTTCAGCATTCAATAGGTTTGCGTCGTATGCTGGACAGAGGGACGCTTATACATGGCGAGATACCAGTATCGTGATCTAAAACCGACAGTCGAAGCAGAAGAGCTCTACCGTCGCTGGCTGTGCCATCTGGACGAAGAGTTCACCCGCCACAAGGAATCCCGGCTGCGGGGCGAAATCGTCCGCGATGCCCTGCACCAGATTTACCTGGGCCGCCCCCACGGCGGCAAGCTCAATACCTCGCTCATCTCCGAGTTGCCCGGCAACGTCCTGCAGTTTTCGTTAGACCCGGCCAATGTCACTCTCGAACCGGAGTACTACGGCGACGTCGACGTGGAGAAATACTGCGAGCGTAAGCCGCTGATCTACTTCTGGCAGATGTTCGACCGCTCGGCCTTGGGCATGAATCATTGGCTTGGCTTTCGCTTCCGCAAAATGCTGGCCAAGCACATCTTCAAACACGTAGGCAAGAACGTGAAGATCTTCCACGGGGTCGAGTTCAGTTTCGGTTACAACCTCACCGTGGAAGACGACTGCACCATTCACAAATTTGTGATGCTCGATGATCGCGGCGAGCTCATCATCCGCAAGGGCACCTCTATCTCCGACTACGGAGCGGTGTACTCCCATTGGCATAAGGCAACGGATGCCTACGACATCGAGAACCGCACCACCGAGATCGGCCCGGGCACGCGCCTTACCTATCACTCCTCGGTGATGGCTGGAGTCAAAGTAGGCGAAGACGCCATGCTGGGCGCGATGGGTGTGGCCACGCACGACATACCGCCGCATTCCATCTGGGGCGGGGTTCCGGCGCGCGAAATCAAGGCTCGAAAACAAGAGTAAAAAATGGCTGAAAGATAAGGCCCGGAGCTCAACGAGCGCGAGCATTGCAGAGGCACTTAGCCCTGACGCACGTGCTACCATCTGCTCCAATGGGAACTCCTGAAATCGCCCTGGGGATCTGCGAATTTGTGGTGTTGCTGTTCGCGCTCAGTCTCCACGAGTCAGCACACGGATGGATGGCTTCGCGACTGGGTGACCAGACGGCACGTATGCTGGGCCGCATTACCCTCAACCCCATCAAGCATATCGATCCGGTAGGCACCATCATGCTGCCTCTGGTGGCCATGGTGACCCACATCCCGTTGATCGGCTGGGCCAAGCCAACCCCGGTGAACACCCGCAACTTCAAGAACTTCGTGCGTGACGATATCCTCACCACCCTGGCTGGTCCGGTCAGCAATGTGATCGGGTCCGTGGTGTCGTTGCTGGTGCTGATCATCATCGCCAAAACATCGCCCGTCGGATTGGTCTCGGTGCGGATGGTTGCCATGCGCGGCATCAGCGGGCTTGATCCTCAGCTGCTGGCGGTGAGCCCGGTGGCGTACCCGCTGTCGTTGATCTTCTATATCGGCATGTTGCTGAATCTGTTTCTGGCGGCATTTAATCTGCTTCCCCTGCCGCCGCTCGACGGAAGCCATATCTTCCGCCACATGCTGCCTCAACGCTGGCTGCCGGTTTACGATCGCCTGGGAATCCTGAGCCTCTTTCTCATGTTGTTCTTTGGCGGCGGCGTCACCATGGCGATGGTGAATCCCGTGCTCGGCTTCTTCCGCGTTTTGCTGCTCTCGCTCTAGAGCGGAAAAATTCTATACCAAGGGCACGACTTCAGTCGTGCCGCACACGACTCGAATTGACGTGGGCTTAAAGTGTGCGCGTGAGAACGCGAAAAGCAAATCGCAGAACTGAAACAGGCCCGTAGGGCCGGGGGCCAAACTGTGCAGCCGGAAGGGCTGGGACATCGTTTTC
>JBAVQC010000473.1:0-1671 GCA_049693715.1 Acidobacteriaceae bacterium
CCTTCGGTTGGTCAAGGTTCACGCTTCGGAGCAGGCAAGATTCGCATTTGGACGGCGCCCCAATAAGCTTTTGAGCGCGGCCCTCGGCGCGCCTTACTAAAGAACGTCACGGAACTTCAGCGGTCAAATCGCGGTCGACCCGATTAATCGATCCTACTGTTGGTAAATGTCGCATCAACATTCTCTAAGATAATCCTACACCTACAACTCGTAGTGAAACCTTGTTCTTTGAAGAACGTTTGACCTTGGCTTAACGACCGTCAATCTGTCTGCTTGATCCTACTGAAAGGCAGTGTAGGACTCTAAGTACTAAGAACAATTCGCTAGAGAATCCGACAGTCAGCAGCAAGATGGGTGCCATCGGCTGTATTTTTAGCCAGCAAGTAGGCTCCAACCTAGGACTCTGTGAACACCCCGCTAGGCCTGACGGTATAGTTTTAACTATCTATGGGAAGCTCTTGTCTCATATTAGACTTTTATATGGAGATGCTGCTCCTTCAACGTGATGACATCGGCCTTCCACCCAAGGCTAGCACTCACTTAACTTTTGCCACTGGGGGTTCAAATTGACACGCTGATTCTAGGGAATTAACTGCGCCATTGTGCTTATCTTGTTCTCGCTGCGGAATATTTACTTGGAGAGCAACAACGCGACCTGTCATGAGCGTAAAGATTTCCGAGCGAGGAAACAGGAGGAAACGTGATGGTGCGGAAGGTGGAAAGGGTGAATCGAAGGCATTTGGAACGATTCTGTCGATCTTGCGGGAGGGTCTTCGAATATGAAAACGAACCATCAACACGAAGAGGCTTTCACAATCCTTCGAACCAGCCTTAGCCGCTTGAACCTGCCCCCGGATTTGGTTGACGAGCTGATCGAGCGGCAGATAGCGGTTGTCTTTGAGAAGGGAGCGTTGGTGTTCTGTGAGGGCAACACCGACGGCATGATCGGATGCATTTTGAGCGGGTATGTGAAGGTATACTGTTCGGTAGGCGATGGGAACCGCACCTTGGTACGATTGGCGGGACCCGGCGAGATCATTGGATATTCCGACTACCTCGACGAAAAAGGCCGCAACGCGCGGATGTTCGAAGTTCAGGTTGCGAGCAAGTGCACCGTGGCCCTCGTCAGCCGCGACCATGTGGCGCGCCTGCTGGTAGATCTACCGCCGAACAATCTGATCTCAATCCTTTCGGCCCTGAACACCTTCTGGTCAGAGAACCTACGGTTCTTCACCACCCTCTTGAACCTGCCCTTCTGGGACCGGCTCACGATCGCGCTCAGAGATTTGGCGAAACGAGCCGGCGTGCGTGACTCAGAGGGGATAATCCTGATTCCCGAGGTCTTTCATGAGGATCTGGCCGAGATGATCGGCTGCTCACGGCCAATGGTGAGCCGACTGATAGCGCAAATGGTCGAATCCGGGCTGCTCGCGCGGCGAGGTAAGCAGTACGTTCTACTTCGGAAGTGGGATTTTGCTGACGACAGCCGCAACTGCCAGAAGGAGTCTTCGAAGCTTGACCCGATCTCTTTAGGCAGAGCCTCGGCCGTACCGCGCCCTTCGGCCTCAGCAAATGGTTGCGCGAGTCGCGGAGTCGTTGCGTACGCGGCACGCGGGTCTAGATGAGCGATCAAACGGACTCCCCGACTCGGAGCCGAGCGGCGATGCGAAC
>JBAVQC010000474.1:0-6344 GCA_049693715.1 Acidobacteriaceae bacterium
TTTTGGAGGTTTTGCTTTGTATCAGGGCACGACTTTAGTCGTGCCGTACAAGAGTTGACAGGACCCGCGGCTGGCGCCGGGGACGGGAGCCAGCCCCCCTAGCTCGGAGGAACTACGAGGCTTTTTCGCGCATTTTGAAGTTTTGCTTTGTATCAGGGCACGACTTTAGTCGTGCCGTACAAGAGTTGAGGACGAGGGCTTTAGCCCCTGAGGTACGCTATTTTCTCGCGCTCAGTCGCTTGGAAACGGCTGCAAAAAGGCGTACCTCAGCGGCTAAAGCCGTTCAAAGCTGAGGAGTTGATGGCACGACTGAAGTCGTGCCCTGATACAAAGCAAAAAGGTCGTTGCTCCATTCGGCAAGAGGAGAAATAACAGCATGGCGATGTCGGCATCACTAGCGCGCAGGGAACTGGATGTACAGCGCTATCCACTCATCGTGGTGGTGCTGGTGCCGTTGTTGGCCATTTTTCTTCAGGTCCTGATCCCACGGTTCATCCCCAAATTCGACATTCTCGATCTGCCGTTGCTGGTCACGATCTATTTCTCGGTAGGCTGGCGAAATCCAATCGCCGGCACCATCACCGGAGCGGTGATCGGCCTGGTTCAGGATGCGCTGACCGGCCGCCCCCTGGGCATCAACGGGATCTCACAATGCGTGGTGGGTTTTTTCGCCGCCTCGCTGGGGGTCAAGATCGACGTAGAAAATCCCGGAACCCGGTTGTTGATCAACTTCGCATTCACGTTGTTGAACATCGGGATCTATCTCTTCATCATGCACCGCATGCTGGGGTTCAACGTCCACACCAACTGGCTGCATGAAGTCATCAAGGCAGTGATTAACTCGATCATCGGCGTGTTCTTCTTTGACATCCTGGACCGTGTCCGGCCGCGGGATTAAAAGAAATTTGCACCGAATCGAAAGCAGAAACGTCACAGTATGGGAATGGATCAATTGCTCAATAAGGAAGAGAGACTGCCGGCTTTCAAACTGACGATCGTGCAGTATGTGATCGTCGGCGTCCTGCTGGTATTGCTCTCCGGGCTGTGGCGGCTGCAGGTGATTGGAGCGCAGAACTACCGCACCCTGGCGGAGCAGAATCGTATCCGCAAGGTGCCCATCCTGGCGCCGCGGGGTAAGCTGTTCGACCGCGAAGGCCGCCTGCTGGTGGACAATTACCCCTCCGTTTCCTGCTTCCTGATCCGCGAACCGGGACGCGACCTGCGGGCTGACTTTCCCCTGATCTCCCGCGGACTGCACATGACTACGGAACAGCTGGAGAGTGTGCTGACCCACTACTCCCTGGCGCCGAAGTATCAGCCGATTCCGCTCAAGCAGGACATCACACCGGACGAGGTGGAGTTTATCGAGTCCCACCGCGACGAGCTGCCGGAACTGGAGACCATCGACGAGCAGCGCCGGCTCTATCCCCGCAACGGCTTTGCCGCCAACCTGATCGGTTACGTTGGCGAGGTTAGCGATGACATGTTGAACGACCCACGCTTCGCTTACTACGAGCCGGGTGATGTGGTCGGCAAGTCGGGCGTGGAGCAATCCTACGATCAGCTGCTGCGCGGCCAGGATGGCTCGCAGGACATTATTGTGGATAGCCACGGCAGGGAAGTCGGCATTCTCGGCCGCGAACCAGCGGTACCCGGCCAGGGCCTGAAGCTGACCATCGATCTGGACATTCAGCGTGCGGCTGAGGCTGCGATGGGCGATCACAATGGAGCCATTGTCGCCATCGACCCCCATACGGGTGCAATCCTGGCATTGGTTTCAAGGCCCAGTTTCGACCCCAACGACTTCTCGGTCCGCGTCTCGCGTGACGAGTGGAACAAGCTCATCACCGATCCTCGCCATCCGTTGCTGGACAAGGTTATCCAGGCGCAGCTGGCGCCGGGATCCACCTTCAAGATCATCATGTCGCTGGCCGGCCTGGAGAATAATGTCGCCCAGGACTTGCGCGTAAACTGCGCTGGAGGCGCCACCTTCTACGGTCGGTTCTTTGCTTGCGATAAGCGCCACGGCCCGGTCGATATTCTGCACGCCATACCCCTTTCTTGCGATACCTACTACTACACGCTCGCCGAACGGTTGGGCATTGAGAAGATCGCCTATTGGGCTCACAAAGTCGGCATAGGGATAAAGACCGGCATCGATCTACCCGGGGAAGTCAGCGGCACCATGCCCTCGGAAGAATGGAAGATGAAGACCTTCCACGAGAAATGGTATGCGGGCGAAGCAATTTCTGTCGGGATTGGACAGGGGGCGGTCGCGGTGACCCCAATTCAGCTAGTGCGTGCCGTCGCCGGAATTGCTTCCGGCGGCGTCCTCAAGCGCCCCCATGTAGTCGAGACCGATCAGTTGCCGGCCGATTTTCGCCAGGCGCTCTATGACTCCTATCCGGGCAGTGGCGATATGACGATTCCGATTAGTCCTGCCGTATGGGAAACCATCACCGAGGGCATGGCGCTCACGACCAACAGCGGTACGGCAGCGGCATCTCACCTGGAAAACATCGACTTTGCCGGCAAGACAGGCACAGCGCAGGTAGTGAACCACAGTGCTGGGATGAAGAGTCTTGGCACCGGTGCTGAGCGAGCCAACGCCTGGTTTGTTGGAATCGCCCCGCGCCGCAATCCGGATATTGCCGTGGTGGTCCTGGTGGAACATGGTGGCTGGGGAGCAGAGGCGTCTGCACCTCTGGCTGCGCGAGTCATCGAGGCTTTCGTCGATAAACAGCGCCGCCTGGACAACAATCTGCAGGAAGCGAAAGTTCCTTCGAAGGTAGAAGTAGGCGCTGTGTGGTCACAAAAGCCGGAGGCCGGCGCCACCCCGGAGAAGACCACGACTGCTGCGGTCAAGGATCCAATTCCGGCAATGAAGGGCGGACATTTCACGGTTCCGGCGCAATGAACAGGTTTTACGAATTCAGTCCCGAAGAGCCTGCCCTGAGCTTGTCGAACGGGGACGCTTGAACTTAGCCCAGGACGTTAGTCCTGGGTTTGTTTGGCACAGACGAAAAGTCCCGTAGGGACGACTGAAGATTGTCCAGGATTGCAACGCGGGCTACTTCCAGCCGTCCCTACGGGACTAAATTCGAAACGGGGCACTCGCAGCGCTGTTAAGCCCTGCCGCCTCTGGGTATCAGGAGAAACACATAGAACGATGCGGCGATTTATCTCATTTCGCGATTTCGACTGGCTGCTCCTGGGCCTGGTGTTGCTGCTCTCGGTGATCAGCATCTTTGAGATATACAGTGCCACCCTGCACACCAAGTTTGTCGGGTTCGAGACCAAGCAGATCTTCTGGCTGATCGGCGGTTTGGCCGCGATGTTTATCTTCTCGCTGATCAACTACCACCGGCTGCTCGAGTCCGTGCACTGGATCTATGGCTTCTGCCTGCTTTCCCTGGTGGCCGTGCTGGCGGTCGGTACCAAGGTCTTGGGCGGCAGGCGGTGGATCAAGCTTCCCGGCGGCATCCACTTCCAGCCATCGGAATGGGTGAAGCTGGTGCTGATTGTGGCCATGGCACGATACTTCTCCAACCTGGCGGGGAAAGACCTCACGTGGAGCGATATCTTCAAGGCATTCGCCCTGGTCGGCCTGCCCATGCTGCTGGTGCTTAAACAGCCGGACCTGGGGACCTCGCTGACTTACATCCCAGTCCTGATCATCGGCCTGTTTCTGGGCGGTTTGGAATGGAAGAAGGCGGTTATCCTGATCGTCGCCGGTCTCGCCCTGGTGGTGCCGGTATGGTCCAAGGTGCTGAAGCCTTACCAGAAACAGCGGCTGACCAGCTTCCTGAACCCGGATACCGATCCCAAGGGGAGCGGTTACCAGGTGAAACAGTCGCTGATCGCGGTGGGTGACGGAGGCTTGTGGGGCCGGGGAGCGACTAAGGGGACACAAACCCAGGGCGACTTTCTGCCCATTCCCTATACGGACTTCATCTTTGCCGCGTTCTGCGAGGAGCACGGCTTCGTCGGCGCCCTGTTTGTACTCCTGATATACTTCCTCATATTGACGCGTTTGATTCAAAATGCTCAAACAGCCGCGGATATTTCCGGTACGTTCCTGATCATGGGCGTGGTCGCTGTACTCATCTTTCAGATAGCAGTTAACGTCGGAATGGTCGTCGGTCTGATGCCAGTCACAGGAATCCCTTTACCGTTAATGAGTTACGGGGGATCCTCGGTATTGTTCACGTTCCTGGCTCTGGGCATTGCGATGAACGTTCGTATGAGCCGTTTTGTGAACTAGAGCGGTGTCAACAAAGGCTTAGATTTTTCAGAACTTTAGATAGCCGGCCAGGTGAATCACCGGGGCCGGGCAGGATTTAGGAATGAGCTCGCAGAGAAGGGTAACGGCCCCGCCTGAGATTCAGGCTGAAGTGGTCACCGACTCTTTGCGCCCGGATAGCCTTGGAACGACAGGCAGCACAGCGACCGGTCCCGGTCATCGCTGGATGCCGGTTTCTCCGCACAAAGAATTTCGCTGGATTCCCTCCCGAGGATCACGCGCCTTTGCCCAGGCTTTCTCTCCGTCTGACCTAATCCTTCCCAGCATTCCGGGAGTGGGATAGCAACGCCCCCTCCGATCTGCCGCGCCGGTCATCCGCCAGGTTAAGACCTGCGGATAGGAAAGGCAGCATGTCAAAAGAAATTTGTGTTTCCAGTACGCCGCATGAAACGCGTCTGGCCATCCTTGAGGACGATCAACTCACAGAGGTCTACTACGAGCGGGAGAACGAATACACTCTCGCGGGTTCCATTTACAAGGGCCGGGTCACCCGGGTGCTTCCCGGCATGCAGTCGGCTTTCGTTGACCTGGGTCTGGAGCGCGATGCGTTTCTCTACGTCACCGATTTCATGGAGGAACAGGAAGACTCCTCTGACTTCGAACGCATACCGGCCAACGGCGAGGATGCCGGTCGTGGAGGCCGGGAATCTCAGAATCGTCAACCTCGCGTTGTTCAGGCTTCCCCGGACGACGAGACGCCCCCAAGACGTAGCGGCGCCCCGACCGGCGGTTCTGGTGGCTCCGCACCTGCTGGCCAGGCGCCCGGAGGAGAATTTGAGGACGGAACCCGGCGTTGGCGGGGTCGTCGTGGCCGCCGCAAGGGCTTTCGACCGCCGCAAGGGGGACAGCAGCCGAATCAGGACCAGGCAGCCTCAGTAAGCCGCCCGGAGGCGACCCGTTTCGCCGAGCCGGCGGCTCCGGTTGAAACTGAGCCGTATGAAGCTCCCGCCACCGCCGTTGCCTTCTCTCTGCCAGGCGAGTCGCTTTCCAAGTATGGCGGTCAAGCCACCGCCCGGACGCCCGCACCTCCAGTATCGGCGCCTAATAAAGCGAATGTCGTTTTGGCGAAACCCTCAACGCTGATTGAGACGCCGATTGAGTGGAGCGGCGACGGTCTGCTCCCCGGCGAGTCCATCTCCCGCTATCGAGGCTCTGACGGCGAGGCACCCACCCATGTTCACAGCGCCGCGGCCTTGGGAAGCGCCGCGGCCTTGGGACTCGATGACCCGGTCACTTCCGCCGCCACCCAGGAGATCGAGCCTGCTGTGGATGAAGAGATATCCGTGCTGGAGATGATCGCTCCGGTCGAGGCCCACGAGCAACCTGTGGTGCACGAAGCGGCAACGTACGAAGAGGTAGCCGAAACTGAAGTAGCCACCCATGAAGTAGCAGCGCCTGAAGCCGAAGAGACGACGGAGATGCTGGAAGAAGAAGTCCTGGCCAGCATGGCGGACGAGCCTATGGCGCCGGTTGAGTTTGAACCGGAAGAAGCTTCGGCCTCCTATCGGGTCGATCCTTCTGCGCCCAGCGAGTTTCGTTTTGCGACCCCCTCCTCGACCCTGGACGAGGAAGAGTTTACCGCCGAAGCCGATGGTGAACTGGCTTCCAGCCCCGCTGTCATGGAGCCGGAAACAGACTTTGAGGATCTGGAAGACGACCTGGAAGAAGGAACCTCCGTAACCGGGCTGGTGGAAGAAGAAGAGGTGACCGACGAAGAGGAGTACGACTTTACCCCCCTTTACGTTGAAACCGAGGACCACGACCTGCAGGATCTGGAAGAGGAGACACTCGACCAGGAAGTATCTGTCGGCAGCGCGATCAGCGATATGGTGCGCGACGCGCATATCGACCAGCGCACGGATGGCGATGCTTCCGGCCTGATGATCGAGGAGGAGGAAGGGGAAGACGAACTCGAGACCGCTGAGGGCGGAGAAGAGCCTGAATCGGAAGCGGAAGAAGGTCAGGTAGCCGCTGTGGCCGGGCAGCCGGCTCGCCGCCAACGCGACGATCAGCGCCGTGGTGGGCGCGGCCAGCGCAATGA
>JBAVQC010000475.1:0-3319 GCA_049693715.1 Acidobacteriaceae bacterium
TCGAAGGTCTGTTCCGTTCACGAAACAGCCTTGCCAGCAAACGATCAACCACTCTGCAGAAAGCAACAGCCATCAGAACAGCCACCAAATAAATTTAGCCTCTCGAATTTTGAGAGGCTAAATTTGCATAAACCCTTTATTTTATTGGTGCCCGGAGGGGGACTTGAACCCCCACGGCCTTGCGGCCTGCGGATTTTAAGTCCGCTGCGTCTGCCGATTTCGCCATCCGGGCTTGGGCTGGTATGCAAACGGTGGCGTATGACTGATTTCGCCTTGCTTCCGACGGTCCAGCCATGCCTGCCCTGAGACTTGGCGCCGTTGCCCTGTTCCATGCTGAGTCAGTATGCCATAGCCTCTCCGTCTCCTCCAATCAGGCCCCATGCAGTACGAGAAAGCGCCGTAGGGCGGCGTGGCTCGTCTTCCCAGATCCTGTTCTTTCCATTTTGAGGCGTCCGATTTCGATTTCGGGAAGAAGAAGAGAGATGTAGGCGGCAATAGCTCCCGATATAGGAAGCGAAAGCTCTGTTACTAGCTTAGGTAGATCTGTTGACGTGTCTGTCTTCTCTTTGCCGGACGGCGCGCGTGGAGAGAGCAAAGGAAGGCCCCTCGTTGTCTTTTTTTGGGCCACTGTTCCTATCGCTCTGTTGCGCGGGCGGGTAAAGCCAGGATTGTCGATGGGCACGGAGAGGGCAACCGCCAAATGAACGTATCCAGCCATTCGACAGGCTCGGTTTCCGGCTTCGCATTCAATCTGTGGCACATCATCTCAAGGCAAATCGCAGAGACGTTTCTGCTTTTGGCTTTGCTGACGAGCCTCGGGATTGCCCAGGGCACAACGACAATCAGCGGAACGGTGTATATGCCGAACGGCACGGTGCCGCTGCCCAACGTCCTGGTCTACGTGACCACCGGTTCGGTGACGCTGCCGGCCTCGGGAGCCACGTGCACCTCGCCGTCGGTGACCGCCGCCGAAGGCTGCATCACGTCGTCGACCATCACGCCGACGGTGGTCACTTCAGGCGCGGGCGTCTACGCCTATACAACTACTGGCGTCGATGGCAGCTTTACGTTGAGCGGCGTGCCGCTGGGCAATGCCTATACTTTGGTGATTCAGTCAGGCAAGTGGCTGAACCAGTTTGCCCAGCCGGCCTCGGGCACGCTGTCCGGTCCGGTCTCCGGGCTGCAACTGAATATGCCGAGCGCGCACTCGGCGACTGCCAATATCCCGCTGATCGCCATTCAGACGGGCAGCGCCGACGCGCTGGAGTGTGTGTTTCGCGATATCGGCGTGGCCAGCACCGAGTTCACCGATGACTCGGTGACCAGCGGCCCCTCCTTCGGTGGGCGCATCCATCTCTACCGAGGCAACGGCGGGCAAATCAGCGCCAATACCCCGTCCTCAGCTTCGTTGCAGACCCAAGCCAAACTGAACAGTTATGACGTGGTGATGTTTCCCTGCGAGGGGAATGGAGCAACCGGCGCCAGCTCCACCACGATCCCTTACCTGATCAATTACAGCAGCCTGGGCGGCCGGGTGTTTGCCACACACAACAGCGATGCATGGCTCGATACCACGAACACGGGAGCCAACGGCTACTACTTTTACAGCGCAGGCAGTTCGTCGCCGATGACCTGGGGAAGTGCGACCAGTTCGGTCACGCCCGACCCCGGCTATGCCCTCATCAACACCAGCTTCAGCGACGGCAACACGCTCGCCTCGTGGCTTTACGAGAACGGCTACTCCTACGGAGCGAGCGGGAACAACACCGGCACGCAGAACGAAGTCGAGATCAGCACACTGCGCTTCAACGTGGATACGGTCAACGAGCCGGCACAAGCGTGGCTCACGTTTCCGCCGCAGGCGAGCCAAACCTACAACGTTGCTTACAACGGCGGCAGCCCGATCATGCAGTTCAGCTTTAACACCCCCTGGGGAGCGGGCGCAGCCGACCAGTTCGGGCGCGTGCTGTACAACGAGTATCACGTAGAAAACGTCTCGGAAACGGGCAGCCCCACGTTCCCCAGCGAGTGCCCGAGTTTGAGCGGCGCCAGCCAGGTTCCCCAGGAGAAGATGCTTGAGTTTGCAATCTTCGATCTGTCAGCCGCAGTGACGCCTGTGGTTCTGCCCACGGCAAACCTCACGATTACCACCAACCCAAGTAATTCCGTTTTTGACGAAGGCGACACCAACGACACCATCACGGTGGACGTGACCAACAGCAGCTCGACCGTCGCATTGCCCAACAACCTCACGCTTTCGGTAACGCTCCCGGCCGGGCTGACGGCCACCGCGATGGCGGACTCGAGCAGCGGCAACTGGGTCTGTACGGTGGGCACGCTTACCTGCACCAATGCCAGCGGCATCGCACCCAACGCGAGCGACGCGATAATCGTCACCGTGACTGTATCCGGAAGCGCAGCGGGCAACAACACGTCCGTTCCCGGGTCGGTTTCGGCTACTGTTTCCAGTCCGAACTTTTCCTCGAACGTCACCGGTCCGCTCACCATTACATTGCTCCGTCACGCGGCCGTCACCTGGTCCACGCCTGCGGCCATCAGCGTGGGCACTCCGCTCAGCAGCACGCAGCTCAATGCGGTGGGCAACACGGAGGGCGCCTATGTCTACCGGTTAGGCTCGATTTCCGGAACCGTAATCAGCAGCGGTACGGTGCTCCCAGCCGGCGATAATACGCTTTGGGTCACGTTCACGCCCTCCGACGAGGAATCCTATCCAGGCACGGCCACGGCCAGCGTCACATTAACGGTCAACTCTTCGGCCGCCACCGCCGGCAATCCAGCCCCGGTGAGTTTCGAGAGCGAACCGACAGGCAGTTCCACCACCCAGAATGTGACGTTTACCTTTACCGGAGCCGGTACCATCGGCACGCCGCTGGTGGTGACCCAGGGAGCCGCGGGACTGGACTTTACGGACGCCGGCACGGGCAGCTGCGATACCAATGGCAGCAGCTACGCCTACAGCATCGGCAACACCTGCACCGTGGCCGTCACCTTCGCACCCCTTCATCCAGGGATGCGCTACGGGGCAGTTCTGCTGGAGGACGCCTCAGGGAATGTGCTGGCCACGGCGTATTTGACCGGCACGGGAACCGGATCACAGGTCTTGTTCCCTCCCGGCACACAAACCATGCTCACGCCGGACACGACCACCTACTGGCCCGAGGCCGTGGCGGTCGACTCGCAATTCAATCTCTTCTTCGTGGATGGCAACTCGAACAGCTATGCGGGAGCGGTGATCAAGCTGCCATGGCTGGGGAGTTCCTACGGGCCCGCGGAGTCACCCACCAGCCTCTATCTTCCC
>JBAVQC010000476.1:0-3283 GCA_049693715.1 Acidobacteriaceae bacterium
CCCTTTGTCATCCCGACCGTAGCGAACCCGGATTTCCTGCCACGCTGACCTGGAGACAACTGCGTGTGCGGCTTTCAGTAAGGAAAGCCGCATGAAGTTCGCCAGCGCCACCAACATCAACAGGAAATCCGGGGTAGCGGAGCGGAGGGACCTGCGGTTCCGCGGACCTCTCGTGGGGACACAGAATCCCGTTCCCCCACAAATTTGTCATCTCGCCTGCCCCGGCGTGCCGTGGGACCGGAGCGAAGCCGACCTCTCCCGCCTGCCCCGCCCTGCCGTGGGGCGTGCCGTGGAGGGACCTGCGGTTCTTCGGTTCTACGGACCTTCCGTGGATATGCTTTTTGGCTTCTTACACACCCTCTAAAGCCCCTGAGGTACGCTTTTTGCATCGGTCTTTGAATTTTTCAGCAGCCTGAACCCGTGCCCTTCGTTCGACCGTCTCTTCCTCAACCTCTGATGGTTAGTAAAGGTCTACTCCCATGGCGAACTGCTTTAAAGATCGAGTTCGGTCGCGGAAAGCGGAGTCGAGCAACAGAGCAAAACATTCCCATCCGCGGGCCGGTCCAGCGGCTCAGGGGCATAGCGGACTTCGCCGTCGACCAGGCCGGACTCGCACATGTGGCAGACGCCTGCCCGGCACGCCCACCTGACCGGAACATCGCAAGCTTCCGCGAATTCGAGCAGGCTTTGAAACCGCGGATCCCACGGCGCCGACAGACCGCTCCGGGTAAAGGATATTTTCGCACCGGTCCCGGGGCGGCCTGCCGGCGGGTGCGGAGTTTTCGGTGCGGCCGCCGCGATGCCCGGAGTCACTGCAGATTCCGTTCCGAAAACCTCAGAGTGGATGCGTGAATACGGGACACCCCAGGACTGCAATGCGGCCGTCAGCTCGGCCAGAAAGGCAGGGGGTCCGCAGAGATAGAAGTCCGCCGCCTGGGGCAAATGAAGCGGTTGCAATAGGGAAGGGGCCAGATGGCCGCGGGCGTCGTAGTCCTTGCCCTGTTGATCTGCCTCGCTCGGTTGGCTGTAAACAATCAAGCAACGGCTGTTAGGGAGATCAGCAAGAAGCCTGCGAGCTTCCGCCGAGAACGGGTGTTCGCTGCCATTGCGTGCTCCGTAACACCACCAGACCTCGCGTTTTGGATTGGAAACGACCGAGTAGAGCATGGAAAGCACCGGCGTGGCACCGATGCCGGCGCTGAGTAGCACTACCGGACGGTCGCCCTCGGCCAACGTGAACGTACCTCTGGGTGCACTCACAGGAAGCGTGTCTCCTACGTGGATGTGGTCGTGGAAGAAGCGGCTGCCTTCGCCATCGGCGCGCTTTACGCTCACGCGGTAGGTACCGGCGCCCGGCGGCCCTGAGATTGAATAACTGCGTAGCGTAGGGGCGCCTTGCGGATCCAGCTGGAGTTTGAAAACCAGGAATTGCCCGGCTAAGGACGATGGGAGAGGTGTCCCGTTCTCGGACTCGAGGACGAAGGAGCGCACATCCGCGGACTCTGGTTGAATCGCCGCCACGCGGAGCGGCCGAAAGCCCCGCCAGGCAGGCGGAGCAGAGGTGGCAACGAGCCCTGCATTACCCTGCTTGCTGGTTCCTTCTTCTGCTACCAGGGCTTGCAGGGACGTCTTCCAACCCGCGCTGAGCGCTGGAATCCGCAGGGCGCGTTGAAGTTGCTCACGGGGGTGGCCAGGCAGGTAGAGCAGCGCATCCACTTCCGCTACCGTGACTTGTTCCGGCCCTTCTGCAACCTTGACGATTTCGTCGCCGGCGCTGATTTCCCCTTCTTGCAGAACGCGGAGATAGAAGCCGGGCCGTTTGTGAGATACGAGCAGGCTGGGCATTTGCGGGTTGGCCATGCGGATGCCGACTCGAAAGCAAGTCACCCGCGGCTGGGTTACTTCGAACAACGCGCTGCCTATTTGATACCGGTCGCCGATGCAGACCTCGCTGTCGGGAAGGCCCTCCACGGTCAGGTTTTCGCCGAATTGACCGTACTCGAAGTCGCGGCGTTGGAGTTGGTCCTGCCAGTAACGGTAGGAGTCGAGTTGGTAGACCATCACGGCACGGTGCTCCCCGCCGTGCCCTGCGAGGTCTCCTTGCTCGTCGCCGTCCAGGTTCAGGCGCCGTGCCATCACCCGACCCGGGACGGATTTCTTCCAGACCGCGGTGTGCACCAGCTTGCCATGCCATTCGACATCACGGGGAAGACCGACGTTCACCGACACCACTGAACTCACGCTGTTCCCTCCAGGCGGAATAGTGTGGCACATGTTCGATGTCCCGCCGCAGGAAAAGTGTGCGTCTTAATCGCCTTATATCGGCGAGTCTCACAAGCATTAGGGACGGGCCTGGCGAAGCATTTGCAGTGCTCTGCGCGACGTCGGCTTAAGCTATTCTCAAGAACTTGGGAAGGAGATTTGCAGCATGGCGAAACTTGTCTTCGGAATGAACCAGTCTCTGGATGGCTATGTCGACCACATGAAGTTGGGGCCGCCTGTGCCCTTGGCCTTTCGTCACTTCGTCGAGCATGTGCGGGGCCTGACGGGCTGCATATATGGTCGCGGCCTGTACGAGATCATGCGTTATTGGGACGAAGACCTTCCTGACTGGGACGCGGAGGATCGCGACTTCGCGGCGGCGTGGCGGAGCAAGCCGAAGTGGGTCGTGTCGCGCTCGCTCAAGTCAGTTGGTCCCAACGCCACGCTGGTCGCGGATGATTTCGAGGCGGCGATCCGCCGGCTGAAGGCTGAACTAGCTGGCGAGATGGACGTTGGCGGCCCAGTCCTGGCGCGAAGCCTGAGCGAGGCCGGTCTTATGGATGAGTATCGACTCTACCTCCGCCCCGTCGTGCTTGGGAGCGGCAAGCCATTCTTCGCCGGCCCCCGGCCGCCGCTCCACCTTGTGGCCAGCGATCTAATCGCCGAGGATTTGATTCGGTTGACGTACGTTCCTGCTTAATCGCGCGACTCGCCCCACGGATTGAGTCTCCGATGGCCGCCCCCGACCGGGCTGGGGTCCGCAGAAGCTCTCCCGCAGCCTACGGCGTTTTTCGGTATCTATCTGGGAGTCCGACCGAACTCGCAGATCCGCTCTGTAACAAAGCGCGCGATTGGCCGCTATGGCGACTTTTCATCGACTGACGGCGTAGCCGGCCATTCGTCTTCGGGCAAGTTATCAAGCGACTTTGCCGTGCGCTACGGCGCTGCTTCCAAATCTGGGCTCGTGACTTACCCCGGAACGTCGATTCCCGCTACACGGGAAACGCTTCGATCACTGCGA
>JBAVQC010000477.1:0-1751 GCA_049693715.1 Acidobacteriaceae bacterium
GTTGAGGATTCTGGAAGGCTCCCATCGTTTCGGCGTTCAGAGCCATGAACGAGAAAATCTGCATGTACCGGAGATTCCGATCGAGGCAGCCGCAGGAGACGGTTGGGTTGGTGGCGACGTGAATGCAGGCGATGTGCTGATCTTTCATAGTCTGACGGTGCACGCAGGTTCGCCCAACCTTTCGGAGCGGCTTAGGCTTTCGTTGGATTGCAGATTTCAGGATGCTCGGCGAGTTCTGAATCCTGCCAATCTGGTGTTTGCTGGTGAGTCTGGAAAGTCCTGGGAAAAGACATATGCCGGCTGGCGCTCGGACGACCTAAAGTTCTATTGGAAGAGAATGCCTCTGACGTTGGAACCGTCGACGGCAGAGCTATTCCACCTTGCGGAAACGTCTGAGTCCCCCTCAACTCGGGCAAGATACGCCAGGATGGTCAGTCAACTCCATTGAGTCGAGGGCATATTGTGGGCGCTCTATCCATAGGCGCCTCCCCACCGCGGGGCGAATCCATAGTAGTCGCAGAATCCTTCGAGCTTCCATGTTGCAGCAGATTTGTTAGGCAGGCTTGTGCATGCCTACCGTCTTATAAGGAGATTGAAATGGCACGTCGTGTGGCGCTGTTTATAGGGGCAATCGTGATAGCCGGCATATCCTCGCTGGCTGTTCTGAAATGCACAGAGAAACATCACGAGGCGTCAAAGACAAATCATAGTTTCGCTAAGGCAAATTCCTCGCCAACGCCAGAAGCCGACGGGACAGCCGATCTCATGGGAATTGATCTTCGTGGCCATATCGCGCCCGGTTTCAGGCTGAAAGACCTCGGCGGGAAGAACGTCTCGCTTGCTGACTACAAAGGTCGCGCGGTCGTTGTGAATTTCTGGGCGACCTATTGTGGCCCCTGCAAACTGGAGATGCCATGGTTTGAGCAACTGCAGTCGGAGTATAAGAACCAAGGTCTAGTGATTCTCGGTATTAACCAGGATGAAGGAATGACTCCGAGGGACGTGGGTATAGCGGCAAGGCATGTCGGTGTCAGCTACCCGATTCTGATGCCTGACCCCGCCGTTTCCAAAGAATATGGGGGAGTGGACTACCTTCCAGAGACGTTCTATGTCGATCGCGATGGCAAGGTGTTGTTGCAAACAGCTGGGGCGCCGACGAAGGAACAAATCGAGACAAACATACGCCATGCACTGGCTGCAGGTTCTTGATCAAAGCCGAACAGCTCAAAATTGGTGCTCGGTGAGCAATCTCGTGGGTTGTCTGCGTTGGGCAAACCAAAAGCGTCGGGCGGCTTATAGCTGCCGGACGCTTCTTGTTTATTTCTGCATCTGTCAATCTGGCTGGACCTACTTGCTCAGAGATTGAATTGCTGCGAGAATCGCTGCGCTATGCGAGGGAATATCCTTGACGTCCCACTCCTTCACGATGTCTCCATGAGGTGAAATCAGGAAGGTAGTACGCTCGGCGTAGTGCGTCGTCCCGAACGAATGTACGGGCACACCATACGCGTCGATGACCTTGTGATCGGGATCGGCTAGAAGCTTGAAGGTCAGTGAATCCTTTGTGCAGAAGGTCTTGTGGCTCGTGACCGTGTCGAATGAGACGCCCAGGACAACGGCATTGACGGCATCGTATTGCGGAAGGTCGCGTTGAAAGTTGTGGGCCTCGAGTGTACACCCGCTGGTCTGGTCCTTTGGATAGAAGTAGAGTACAACCCACTTGCCTTTGTAATCCGCGAGCGAGACTTGCT
>JBAVQC010000478.1:0-5500 GCA_049693715.1 Acidobacteriaceae bacterium
TTTGGTAGCAACCAGTCTACTTGGCTTGAGGGAGCCGACGCTGTCATGCAATCAGGACGACAGTCCTGGGTGAAATATGCGAGATCCGACTAGTCCCGTCAGGGACGGCTGGACATGCTGAGAACAATGTCCTAAGCCCTGCCAACGGGCAAAAAGAAGTCCTCAACCTCGCGCCAGCTGGCCACACGATGAAACCCGGTAACCGTCGCGTTGTGCGGAGCGGAAAAGAGAATGCCCTTACCCCTGAACCGTTTGAAGTGCCGGTAGGTGTCGTCTATCAAATAATCAGCCAGCAAAATACTCTTATCGCCACAAAAGACAAAGTTTGCCGGCGAGATAAAGGGGAAATGCCGTCGCAACCAGCGGTACTTGGAGCCGAAGGAATTAGGAAACTCCATGGCCGCCGTAGCAATAAAAATCTCGTAGTGCTCGGTGAGCTTGCGGAGTACTTCCTGGCTATTCTCGACAACCGGCAGGTCTTCGAAGAAGTCCTCACTGCGGAGGTAGCTCTCCAACCGCTCGTGGCGGTCGGCAGCGACCATATCCCATAACCACTTACCCCGCAGCTGGCCCTTGGTGATGGCCTCCCCGTGGTCACGGTTGTAGCGAGTGAGGTGTTCGCTGAGCGCGTCTGCCAGCACCTCATCCATGTCGACAGCAATTCGTTTCATTCCCAAATGTTAAGGCCTGAGTCCAATTTGGACTCACTACGCTCCCGCGGAGGAAGACGAGGAAGCACTCACCTGGCTGGGGTCGAAGTAGAGCAACCGTCCACAGCTCTCGCAATTCAACAGCGTGCCTTCGCGCACCTGGTTCCAAAACTGCGGACGCAAGGACATTTGGCAGGAGAGACAACGCTGCCCGGCCGCCCGTGCCAGCGCAGTCTTCCGTGACGAGGAGGCGATGCGGTCGTATTGCGCAAGCAACGGCTCGTTCACCCCTTTTCGGATCTTGCCCCGTTCCTTCTGCAGAACGTCTAGCTCCCCTTCATAGCCCTGGGTGGCCGCGCGAGCCCGTTCCTTTTCCTCGTCGACCAATTTCGCCTGCACTGTCGATGCCTTGCGCGCTTCCGCACGCTGGCTTTCCAACGACTCACTCTTGATCATGCTGCTGAGTTCCTCGTCTTCAATGCGGCGAATCTCTGCTTCTACAAATCCAACCTCATGCTGCAACGCATGAAATTGCTCGTTGGTTTTCACGCTGCTGGATTGATCGCGGTATTTCACCAGCTTTTGCTGCTGATCCTTGCGGTCGCTTTCCAGCCTTCTGCGCCGTGCCTCTTCTGCCGGAACAGCCTTGTCAACCTGTTCCAGAGCCACCTTCTGCTGCTGCAGCTTTTCTTCCAGGGAGCGGAGATTGTGGGGTAACGCAGAGATAGTTTCCAGCAGTTGAGAGATCTTGATATCGACCTGCTGCAAGCGAATCAACAACTCCAATTGAACATCCATGTCGTGGTCTGGAGTCTAGCACGCCGGCCCCAGGCAAGTCGCTTTATGCGGTCAATAACTGCCCATCCCGCTTCACCGCCGTGCGATACACTGCAGGCTCGACGCGCTCCCATCCTAAGCGATTTTGGGAGCCAATCTTTGGAGCCATCCTTGAGACGGATTCGAATCGCCCTGGTGCTTGCGTTCTGTCAGCATTTTCTGGCCTTGGCGGCCGACCTGCCCAAGCCAGTGACGGCGGAACAGATCTACCCCCAGGAGCAGGCGACCCGTTCGCCGGACGGCATCGCCTGGAGCCCGGACGGAACTCGTTTCAGCTATATCGACGAGAATGGCGATCTGCGGGCAGTCGATGGCGGGACGGGGACGTCGCAAGTGCTGATCGACCGCGATAGGATGAAGGCCCTCAGTCCATCCGCCACCTCGGAGCACGACCTCAACAATCGCGCCCGCTACAAAGAGGCCAGCTACATCTGGGTGCCGGACTCAAAGCACTTGCTGTTCGATTCCAGCGGTCAGTTATGGTTTTTCGATCTGGGAACCAAGACCGGCGTGCAAGTGGCATCGACCGGCGCCGGCAGCGGCGACGATCCCAAGTTCTCTCCCGATGGAGCCTACCTCTCCTACGTGCGCGGCCACAACATCTATGCCAATAAGCTAAAAGACAGTAATGCGGCAGCGCGCCTGACAGATTCGCAAACAGACGCGACTCTCGACGGCGAGGTCGACTGGGTCTACGAGGAAGAACTCGACGTCCGCAGCAATTACTTCTGGTCGCCCGACTCAAGGCGGATCGCGTACCTGCAGATGAACGAAGCCCCGGTTCCCGAATACCCGATTGAAGATTGGATCCCAACCCATGCGTCGGTCGATCGCCAGCGTTATCCGCAGCCCGGCGACCCCAACCCCGTAGTCCGCGTTGGCGTCGTCGGCGCGAACGGTGGAAAGACCAGGTGGATCAACCTGCCCATCGACAACGGAAGCGATTACATTCCGCGCTTCGGCTGGCTCAACCCCAGAACGTTGTGGATTGAAACTCTGAAGCGCGATCACCAGACGTTGACCCTCTACTTCGCCGATATCTCCACGGATGAGTCGAAGCCGGTTCTGACCATAAAGGACCAGAAATTCCTGGACGACTCCTATGACCTGACCTTCTTCGCCTCAAATTTCCTGCTGACCAGCTGGCAGGATGGGCACAACCACATCTACCTCTATGGATTCGATGGAGGAAACCCATTGGCCAAATCCGCCACCCTGGTCAAACAGCTGACGGCCGGCAAATATGAGGTCGCAGGTATTTTGGGCGTGAACCAGGCGGCGCACACGGTCTACTACCTTTCCAACGAAGGGGACCCTCGGCAGCAGCAAATCTGGGTAGTTGGACTGGACGGTCAAAACAAACATCAGGTAACTCGTTCCGGCGAGTGGCACGAGCCGGTCTTCTCGCCCAACACAAACTTCTTTGCCGACACGGTTTCTTCCACCATGATTCCACCGGTGGTGGATTTGTGCCGTCGCGAGCGAGACTGTAAAACGATCTGGAAATCGCCGCCGCTCGATGTAGGCTTAACCCCGCCGGTCCCCGTCGAGCTGAGGGCTGCTGACGGCGCGACCGCCCTCTATGGTCAGCTGGTGTTACCTCCAGGAAAGACGGCAACTGCCGGCGTGCCCCTCATCGTCAACCCGTATGGCGGCCCGCATGTGCAGATAGTCAACGGAAAATGGTCGGCCCGGGATCGTCTTTTCGATCAGCTGCTGCTACAGAACGGTTTTGCCGTGCTGCATGTCGATAATCGCGGCATGGGGGGCAGAGGCCGGGATTTTGCCCAGGCCGCCTATCATAACTTCGGTCCGGTGCAACTGGGCGACCAGATCGCAGCGCTCGACCAAACCTTGCATGCCTATCCGCAGCTGGACCCCAGGCGGCTCGGCTGGTGGGGCTGGAGTTGGGGCGGCACCTTTACCCTGTATGCCATGACCCATAACGATCGCTTTCGCGCCAGCGTGGCCGTGGCTCCCGTGGCCGACTGGCGGGACTACGACTCTATCTATACCGAGCGCTACTTGGGATCGCCCGCATTGAATGACGACGTCTATCGCGACGACTCTGTCCTGAACAGCGCGGAGAACCTGAAGGGCCGCCTTCTCCTGGTTCAGGGCACGGGCGATGACAATGTTCACCTGGAAAATTCAATCCAGTTCATTCAGAAACTGATCGATGCCGATCTGCCCTACGACTTGCAGCTCTACCCGCGCAAGACCCACGGTATCGATGGCGCCGAATCCATAACCCATCTGTTCACCCGCATTCTGACGCATTTTCAAACCTACCTGGGGAGCCAGCCGTGACCAGCGACCTCATACGAGCCCAGACCACGCTGGGCGATCTTGAGCTGACCATACTCACCGATGGCCCTTATCTACTGGATGGGGGCGCCATGTTCGGCGTAGTCCCCAAAACCTTGTGGGAGAAACGTGCGCCGGCCAATGAACGAAACCAGATTCTGCTGGGAACCAACACTGTCGTTGTGCACACCGGCAAGCATACGGTGGTGATCGAGACCGGAATCGGTAACAAGCTGCCGGAAAAGCAGCGAGGCATCTTTGAAGCCAGGCAGCTTTTGCCGCAAAGCTTTCAAGCTGCCGGAATTCGACCCGAAGATGTGGACGTGGTCATCAACACCCACCTGCACTTCGACCACTGCGGATGGAATACCACCCGCAACGAAGACGGCAGCATCGTACCTACCTTTCCCAACGCCCGCTACTTCGTCCATCGCGGAGAAGTGGAGCACGGCCACCTGCAGTTGGAGCGCGACGCCGTCAGCTATATCAGCGACAACTACGACCCACTCATCGCCAATGGGCAGATGACTCTGGTCGATCCGCCAGGCGGATCTCAGCTGGAGATTGTTCCCGGTGTTTCCGTCGAAGTATTTCCCGGGCACACGGCGCAGATGATGGCGGTGATGATCGAGTCCGGCGGGCGGCGTGCCTGCTACATCTCCGACCTGGTCCCCACCAGCGCGCACTTGGACGTGACCTGGGTGATGGGCTACGACCTCTATCCTCTCACCTGCATTGAGCAGCGTAAGCGCTTCCTAAGCCGGGCAATCCCGGAGCAGTGGCTGCTCCTCTTTACCCACGACCATCATCATCCGATGGGTTACGTGGAATGGGGACAAAAGGGCAAGCCACAGATGACGCCGAACCCGCACTCGTCCTGACCCGAGAAAGAACCGCAAATCAGTTCAGTCTCAATGGGTGGAAACCGCCTCCACTGGAAAGAGCAATCTGGATGGGCCGCGGTGGCCCACTTGGCGGCACCGTGACTTCCACCCACAATTCCTGACCTGCCTTGAGAGGAAAGGGAACCTGAGCCCGATCGGGAATAAAAAGCATAACTTCATTGCTCAGAGTCGCCTGATCGCAAGGTTTGTCTGCGAAGAGCGTCAGCGTCCCCCCGGCCCGCGGTGACCACGACTTCTCCAACCGCGGCGCCAGTTTCCCGTTCGCAACCGTTAGCGATACATCCCATCGCCAGAACGGATGTCCTCCGGAATACCCCGGAATCGTGTGCTCCGCATCGCGTGGAAGACCGCAGGCGTCCAACATCAGTTGCAACGCCAGATACCGCCCGCGCAGGGGAAGCGCGGGATCGAACTGGGTGGCACGCGTCCACACCCTCGGCCGAGTCTGCCGCTCGTAGAGATATTTGCCCGCCACGCTCAGGACGAGAACAACCTGCACCAGAACGAGGATCAGTCCGGCCCGAATTGCTTTCACGCCACAACTCCCGTCTCCATGCCGGCGACAATCCGGCGGCGCGTGAATTCAAGCGCCCAACCACCAGCGAGAAAGAGGATGCCGAGACCGATGAGTCCGAGAGAGCGATCGAGCTTATCCATGACGCTCGCGAAGTAGAACCACACGACGATCAGGGCGAAGGCAGCCATTCCGTAGTTGACGATTGGCTTGGCAAGGTTGCGGATACCCCACCACACCAGGAAGACAGCCGCGGCCGCGGGCAAAGCGTAAGCCAGCGCATTAGG
>JBAVQC010000479.1:0-8344 GCA_049693715.1 Acidobacteriaceae bacterium
AGCATCTTTCGATAGTCCGAATAGGTGCGAGGCCTCTTCTTGGAACGCTGCCGGGCGGCGGACATGTCGGCAGCGTTCGAGAGCATCTGCGAATCGACGTCGCATAAAGAGACGATCTCGACCGGGGATACCTGCACCAGCCGGAACAGATCCGATTTTCCATACCATCCACAACCGATCAAACCGACTCGCCGACGTTTGTCGCGATCATACTCTTGCGCGGGCGCTAGGGCGGCCGCAGCCAACCCGAAGGCAGTGGTGTATAGGAATTCACGTCGATTCATAGGAATACCGGCAAAGCGAAAGCAGTTTCCTAGTATATTCGTTCGTATCAATCATGACTGACAAAACCGTTTCTCACGCGATCGAGCGGGGAATCTATTTCTTGTTCGCCAATCGCCGGTTTTGCGGACGCTGGCGGGGACGGACGGAACGTTTACTTATTTGTTAGGACGACTATTGCACCGATTTCGCTCCCGACCGCATCGACAACCCCTATCGCTCCTCTGAAGAAAGCGCTGATCGGCGCCAGAACTGCTGTTCGTATTGAGACTGCTTCCGGGAAAAGACATTGGCCAGGCTGTAGTGGTCGTAAACGAAGCGACGGAAGGGCGCCGCATGATCTCCAGCAACGGCTGGTCCCGGGAGCACGGGAAGCAAAGAGATATACGCCGGGGGATCGCGCCCCAGTGCCTCCAGGATGTCGGCGATTTGTTCGGGGCGTGTGGTCTCGTCGTAAGTGATGAACTCTGTTTGAGTAGGGTTGTGCAGAGATAAATACAGGGTGAGAGCGGAGTCGTTGAAGAATCCATCCGATGGATGGGTGTGTTCCGCCATCCATTGAAACTTTTCGAACAGCGGCCTGTCGGTGAAAGCGGTTCGGCCGATCGGCAAATCGAGCGCTCCGTGCCACTGAACCTGCCGATAGACCGGCAAAAGGATAAGGTAGCAAGCTGCCAGGACCCACGACAGCTTCCGAATGGTTCCAAGGGCAGGAATCGGAAGCGTTAAAAGCCACACGAAGATGAGGATGGCAGGCGGAGCAACCGTGCACAATCGAAAATGCCGGGGGCCGTTCGCGATAGCCAGAAACAATCCAAGACCGACCACGTGCAAGAGCAGCAGGTCCCGCCGGAGTGTGTTCGACAACACCGCGCGTCTACGCCGGAGTTGATATAATCCCGCGACATAGACATAAGGAACCAAGGCATAAATAAAGAAGACAGGGACCAGGAACGCAATTTCGGATGGCCTGCGGGAATTAAAAAACTGCGCCAACTGGCGAATATAGGTGCGCGGCGTATTCACTTCCGACAACGGCATAAATCGCGAAGGGAAGATGACAAGGTCAAAGAGTACAGCGTGCAGTCCAGCCTTCGAGACATAATATCCGAGAGCGCATGTAACCACGAAAACAACCGGAAGAACGAAGAGCGCAAGCCGCCTGGCGAGATGAGTGCCGCGGGGCTTTGTGACCCCAACAAGATAGAGGGCGACGCCCACAAAAACCAGCGTACCTTTCGTCTGCGTGAAAAGAATCGCAACCGCACAGAGCAGGCCGGTCAAGAAGATTCGCCGCCCGCTGAGGCCGCCCATCAGTACCGCCACGATTGCCAGTGCAGCAAAGGTGCTGAACCATTGGTGGGTTAGATCGAGAGCGCTGTTGAAATCAAATACCAGGAAGAGCAGGGCAGGGAGCCACACACTCGAACCCTGGACAATCTGCGCGGCGATGTACGTGATGAGGAGAGAGAACGCGAGTCCCGTCGCGATGGTCCACATCGGCATGACCCAGGCATGAACGCCAAAGAGGCGAAAACCGGCGGCGTAGATGAGATCGGTACCGGGGGTAACGATCTCGAAGAAGTCACGATACGGAAGCTGGCCATGAAGGATGCGTACCGCGCGTGCAAAGAACAAACTCTGGTCGTCGATTGCGGCAAACGGAGTTGCCGGCAAGAGAAAGGTTCTCAGGTAAAGGAATACACCGGCTCCGGCAAGAAACAGCGCCAGGTGCAGGCGGGAAAGGGGCTGCTCTGTCTGTTGTGCTCTGAAATCTGTCACCAATGCCTCGCCGCATTACATTCCACTTAGGACTCCATCATTGTTGCCAATCGCGCTGTAGAAAAGTCGAATGGACGAGGGCCCTTGAGCGTGTGAGAACCGAAAAACATATCCAGGAAAGGTCCGTGGAACCGCAGGTCCCTCCACGGTCCATCGTGTCACATCGAATCCGAAGAGATGTCAGCAAAAAGTAATTAGTTGACCCGAAGGAGCAGCGGGTGTTTGAATCTCTCGTGCTGACATCGATCGAAGGACGCTCGGTCATCGTGACCGGGGCAAGCAAAGGAATTGGAAAAGGCATCGCTCGCGTCTTTGCCGGCCGGGGAGCTCGCGTGCTGATAACGGCGAGGAACCTCTCCCAGGCGGAAGCAACAGCCGCCGAAATCCAGAGCAGCGGGGGCCTGGTGAGTGCGGTGGCCGCGGACGTTTCCAGGATGGACGACAACGTCCGCATGGCTCGGACTGCGATCGATCGGCACGGCGGTATCGACATCCTCTGTTGCAACGCAGGGATTTTTCCAGCCGCAAAACTCTTCGATATGAGCGAGGCTGAGTGGGACCAGGTTCTCGATGTCAATCTGAAGGGAACCTTCCTCTCTGTGCAGGCTTGTCTGCCGGCGCTGAAAGCTCGAGGAAAGGGACGTATCGTGGTTACGTCTTCGATCACCGGTCCCATCACCGGTTACCCGGGCTGGAGCCACTATGGAGCCAGCAAGGCGGGGCAACTGGGATTTATCCGCACCGCGGCGATTGAGCTCGCCCCCTTCAATATCACGGTCAATGCCGTGCTCCCGGGGAACATTCTTACCGAAGGTGTTGAGGTTTTGGGACCTGATTATATGGCGAAGATGACGTCGGCGATTCCCGCGCGCCGGCTTGGATCGGTGGAAGATGTGGCGTACGCGGCGCTGTTTTTAGCCAGCGACGAGGCGGGATTTATTTCCGGGCAGACGATTGTGGTCGATGGCGGCCAGGTGTTGCCTGAGTCTCATATCGCGCTCGAGGATATCGGCTAGCCGCGGGCGCTGGGCTTAGAACTGGGCGTATTCCTTTTTGGCTTCGGCAACGATGGGCAGGCCGGCGTCGGCGTTCTTCCACTCGGTGAAGAAGGTGTCGTAGGCTTTTTTGGCGCTTGCCTTGTCCCCAGCAAGGACATACGCACGACCTAGCCCGAGGAAAGACAACGCGTAGGGACTCCCGGTGATATACGCCACGCCTTTAAGACGGGTCGCATCCTGGAATGAGGCGATTGCATTCTGTGCGTCTTTGAGCTGCAGGTAAGCCAGACCCCGCAGGTAGGGCGCAAAGGAAGCCGCATCATGGGCGCGGACCCGTTCCAACAGGGTGAGAGCCTGCTGTCGATCACCCACCTTAAGCGCAAGCCAGGCGCGGGACTGGGGCACAACCAGCTCCCGAATGAGAGTGTCTTCCGGGTAGTGCTTTTCCAGATCCGACATCATCTTGTTGGCCTGCTTCTGCCCATTGCAGAGCGCCAGGGTAGTAGCTGCGGCGATCTGCGTGACCTTGCCTTTGTCCAATTGCAGTGCCTGCTTGACAGTTGGTTCGGGGTCGACGCATCGATCAACTACCCAGCCTATGTTGGCGGCGGCGAGCAGGCTGCC
This sequence comes from Acidobacteriaceae bacterium, assembly GCA_049693715.1. Lineage (GTDB taxonomy): Bacteria > Acidobacteriota > Terriglobia > Terriglobales > Acidobacteriaceae > PALSA-350. The sequence goes on from JBAVQC010000479.1 coordinate 3,687, forward strand.
GGCCTGGGCATCCTTCTGTTGCGCGACCCCCGCCTGGTCCGCGGCGCGAAGCAGCGTGGTTCTTGCCAGCTGAAACTGCCCCAGTTGCGGAAGTAAACCGCCCCAAGTGGTGGTGACAGAAAACTGGTCGGGACGTCCCGCGCTTGCCGCCAGCATTTTCTGCACGTTATTCCAATCAGACTCGGTGGCATAAAATATAGATTCGATCGCCATGAGAGAAGTTCCGGTCAAGCCGAGGCGCTGCGCTTCCGCGGTGTACTCCTTCGCTTTCTCGGGTTGACCCAGTTGCGTGGCTTCCGCGACCCCGTTCTCCAGTGCGATGGCATTATCAGGCTGCAACGCGAGAGCCCTCCGATTGGCAGCATCGCTTTTCTCGAGCTCGCCATTTTGTAGGTAGAAGACACCGAGGTTGATGAAGTTGCTTATGTCGAGCGGATACTCCTGGGTGGCGACCTGCAGGATCTCAATGCTTTTATTCAGATCACCCACGACCGTGGAGTAGTAGTGGCCGGCAATATAAAGCTTCTCCCGCTCGCTGACATTGTCGCTGAGCTGGTAGGCGCGGGTGAAGTTCTGGGCTGCCTCGCTGACTGCGCCCGTGTTCAGTTTCAGTACGCCGAGGCGTGCCCACGCCATAGCGAGCTTGGGGTCCAGTTCCAGGGCGCGCTTGAAATGGTCATAGGCTTCGGGGATGTCGTTGCCCTTTTGATGGGCTTCATCACCCAGGGCGTAGGCGCGAAATGCTTCCAGCGAGGGCGTGGTGGCTTGGCCGAAGGGAGCATTCAGTCTCTGGATACTGGAGAGACTTTCTCCCAGCTTGGCGCGCATGGCGGTCGAGACCTGGTTGAGTGCTTCAAGCACGTGCTCCTTGTCAGGCGCGGTCGCTTCTTCGCTGGCAATATCGTCGCCGTTGGCTGCGTTCTGGGCGTTGAGGGTTACGACAAAGGCCTTGCCAATAGGGGCAATGCTGCCGGTAAGGATAGCCTTCACGCCCTCTCGCTCGCCGATCTCGCGGGCAATCTGCGGGGTAATGGTCTCGTCCTGCTTACGACCGAGGTACTGGAGACTCTGGCGAAGGTGCTGTTGGCTGATAATGTCGAGCACCGGAGACTGGCCGAGTTGCACCCGGAGAGCCTGGTTCAGGGTGGTATCAAATACCGGGTCGCCGGTCTTGTTGATAAAGTCCCCGACAATGATGCTGTCTCTTACGGAAGCAGGTTTGGCGGTTGTGGATGAATTCACCGTCGCGCCGGGCGCAGGGCCAGGCTTGTTGCCTAGGTGATCGCGGAACAAGAAAGCCCCACCTGCGCCGGCCACCAGGAGCAAAGCGCCGATGGCGATCATGCGGTTGCGCGGGCGTCGCCGGTCTGGTTCCGGTGGAGGAGCCGGGGCCGGTTGAGTCGGCACCGCGATGGCTGGGCGCGAGCTCGAACCAGAAAGGACTTCGAGTTCAGCGAGAAGGTCCTCGGCGCCGCGGTATCGCTGATCGCGGTCCTTGGCCAGCAACTTGGCCACGACCGGATCGAGGGCCTTCGGCATGTCCGGGTTTAGGCTGCTGACCGGTGGTGGCTCTTTCATCAGCAGCGCGGCAAAGACCTCGGCGGTGCTGCGGCCGCCAAACGCGGCTTGCCCGGTGGCCATCTCGTAGAGCACGCTGCCCAGACTGAAGAGGTCGGTGCGGGCGTCAAGGGCGTCACCCTTGGCCTGCTCCGGAGACATGTAGGCGGCAGTGCCCACGGTCGAGCCGGGAGTGGTGAGGTCGATCGCGCCGGTAGCGCCGTCAGCGTAGCTTTTAGTGTCGAAATAGCGTGAGTCGGGTGAGGCCTCGGCTCCCTGTTTCTTGGCTAACCCAAAATCGAGGATCTTGAGCTGCTTGCGGTCGCGGCCGCTCTCGACCACGAACAAATTGGCCGGTTTGATATCGCGATGCACGATACCCCGGGCGTGCGCGGCGGCCAGGGCACTGGCGGCCTGTTGGCCCAGAGTGATGACTTCGGATGGAGACAGTCGATGGTGAGTGAGATAGGCCTTGAGTGTTTCCCCGCGCAACAACTCCATGACCAGGTAGGGCTGCCCGTCCTGCTCGCCCACGTCGTGGATGCCGCAGATGTTGGGGTGATTTAAGGTGGCGGCCGCCCGGGCTTCGCGCAGGAAACGTTCGTGAGAAAGGTGGACGCGTGAGTGGGGGGTGCCGGCGGGCGAAGGACTGCCGGTGCCCTGATCGGCGTTGAGAAAGCTGTCGGAGATGAGCTTGAGAGCGACTTCGCGTTCGAGCCGGGTGTCCAGCGCGCGATACACATCACCCATGCCGCCGGCGCCAATTTTTTCGACTATTTTGTAGGGCCCGAAAACAGTTCCAGAAGCGATCATCGTTATCCGAGGCGTACTGAGAGTCTTACCTGGGCTGCGGGGGTGATTCCTGAGTGTACACGGGGCCGCTCTAGAGATACCACGGGATATTGACGACCACGATACGCTGATTCCCCTTTACCAGGAGCAATATCTTCAGTAACTGCACTCGCTGATTGTGGAGGAGGTTTTCCCACCAGTGGCGCACCACCAGTTCGGGTAACACTACGGCGACTTTCCTGCCCGGGTTTTCGGCTTCGAGACGCAGGATGTAATCCATCAGCGGGGAGATGATGAAGCGAAATGTCGACGGGATGGTGACTAACTCGGGATCGGGAAGACCTGCCTCGCGGATGGGAGCGATGATTTTGTCATCCCAATCCTTATCGATGCCGTGGGCTTCATCCTCGGAGTGGACATGGACGATTTTGATTTCCTTGGAAAGCAGCAGGCCAAACCGCAGAGCCTTCTCCGAAATCCGATTCCATCCGGCCATGGGGATCACAACCAAAGGCTGTTCCAGGTTGGTGACTTTGAGCTCATCGCAGTCTCTGGTTTCGAAGCGCACGCGGTTGTAATGCTGCTTCACGGAATACATCAGCAGAATCAGGGTGGGAATCAGCAGCGCAGTGACCCACGCTCCAGTTCTGAATTTCGAAGCCAGGACCACGAGGGTCGTGGCTCCGGTCGCGACCGCACCGGTGCCGTTCACCAGCATGTGCCATACCCGGCCCTGGTGATCGCCTTCCTGCTTCTTCCAGTGCATGACCATGCCTGCCTGGGAGAGGGTGAAGGCGAGGAAGGCTCCAATGGCATACAGCGGGATCAACCTGTCTGTGACCCCTTTGAAGAGGATCAGAATGACGGCCGTGAGGCCGGTGAGGGCGTAGATGCCGTGGGAGAACAGGAGGCGCCGTCCTCTGAGGATAAAGACGTGCGGCAGGTAGTCGCGCAGTGCGATGGCCCGGGTGAGGCGAGGGAAATCTGCAAAGGCAGTGTTGGCGCTGAGAGCCAGGGCCAGGAGCACGCTACCCATGGTCAGGAAGTAGAACCAACCCCGGCCAAAAACGGCGGTCACCAGAAGGCTCAAAAGGCTCTGATATCCGCCTGCATCCGGGTCCATGGCCGTAATTTGATAGTGCTTGGTGAGCCACGCGGTGCCGTACAGCAGGACGATCAGGATGGCGATGATGATGGTGAGCGCACGTTGTGCGTTTTTGGCTCGGGGCTCGCGAAAGGCCATCACACCGTTGGAAACGGCCTCGACGCCGGTCATGGCGGCACAGCCGCCCGAGAATGCCTTCATCAACATCCACAGGCCCAGAAACCGCACCGTCTGGGGCAACGGCGCCGGCAGGGGGTCCACTGGGTGGGGATGGCCGCCGGCCGCGAGCGTCTTATACACGCCCACCGCAATCAACGCCAGCAAGGTGCCGATAAAGAGAAAGGTGGGCACGATGAAGGCGGTGCCGGTATCCTTTACCCCGCGCAGGTTCACGATGGCCAGGATGGCCAGAATCACCAGGCAGAGAGCCAAGGTGTGGGGTTGGAACCTGGGCAGGGCTGAAGTCATGGCGGTCACGCCGGCGGAGATGCCTACGGCCGCGGTAAGGATGTAGTCGATCATGAGAGCTGCGGCGGCGAGGAGACCTGCTTTTTCGCCCAGGTTCTCAGAGGCTACGGTGAAGCTCCCGCCGCCGGTGGGGTAGGCAGCGATGGTCTGGCGATAGCTGAAATAGACGATCACCAGCAGGATGAGAATGGCGGTGATGATGGGCACAAGGTACTGGGTGCCCATGATCCCCAGCGGGATCAACAGGGAAAGGGCAGCCTCCGGACCATAGGCCGCACTGGTAAGCGCATCGAGCCCAAATATGGGAATGCCGCCCGCAACACCAATTTGTTCGGCGCGTTCTTCACTCGTCGCCAGCGGTTTGCCAAAAATCCTATCCTGAATCGCCATTCCGATGTAGATACTACACCTGTCAAGTGTTCATTCCGGCTGGCGTGGATCCGGGGTAGTAACAAATTGGGAGGTTTGGTGCGGCGTCGTGAATTGGGGGGGTTGCGTTAGCAGCGCTCGCGGCCAGTGGCCGGGGGGAGGCCCGGGGCAATGAGCAGGTGGCTAGCCGTCAGTCCTGGGCATAAGCACATCCGCCTCGATTACGTTGTAGCGTTCGAGACGGATTGTGTCTTTGATGATTCCGGATACCGGGATCTGGTTGACTCGTGTCAATTGAAGGTCGTAACCCGGCAGGTGCACGGGACGAGCACGATCAGTGGCGTTCATCATTCGTAGCCGATATCGG
>JBAVQC010000480.1:0-5130 GCA_049693715.1 Acidobacteriaceae bacterium
CCTGGCTTGGGAGGTGGTAACGGACCCGCTGGGCGAGTTGGCGGGGCACACGATTGGCAGCTACGGCCACGGTGGGGCTTTCGGGACCCAGGGGTGGATCGATCCCAACAATAACCTGATCTCTATCATGCTGATCCAGCGCTCTGACGAGAGTGCGCAGAGCATGACGAATGTCTTCCTCAACATGGCGGAATCCAGCGTCGCGAAGTAGAACCCACCGCCCTTTCTCTCCGTCACACTCCTGCAACATGCGACAATGGATTTAACCGCATGAAACCTGAGTCGCTCTCCGTGGACCTGGAATCAGTCCCCATTACGCCCGAACTTCTGGCCCAGCACAGCATCACACCCGACGAGTATCAACGAATCGTTGCCGCCCTCGGGCGGGACCCTGGGCTGACGGAGCTGGGCATCTATAGCGTGATGTGGAGTGAACACTGCTCCTATAAATCCTCTCGCGTTCATTTGAAGCGGCTGCCGACACGCAGCGACCGGGTGGTGCAGGGACCGGGAGAGAATGCGGGCATCATCGACGTTGGCGATGGCTGGGCCTGCGCGTTCAAGATCGAGTCCCACAATCACCCGTCGTTCATCGAGCCTTTTCAGGGCGCCGCGACCGGTGTCGGCGGGATCCTGCGCGACATCTTTACCATGGGCGCCCGGCCCCTCGCGGTGATGGATTCGCTGCGGTTCGGGCCCATCTGCGAGGAGGAGTTGGGCGAGGACTCATCCGCCTCCGCAGTCGTGCACAAGAACCATTCGCTGCTGGAGGGAGTCGTCAGCGGTATAGCGGGTTACGGAAATTGCTTTGGCGTCCCCAACCTGGGTGGTGAGACTCGTTTCGCGGCTTGCTACTCGGGCAATCCTCTGGTCAACGCTTTTGCTTTGGGCCTGGTCAGGCGGAATGAGATCTTTTATGCCAAGGCCGCCGGTATTGGCAATCCAGTGATTTACGTGGGCGCGAAGACGGGCCGGGACGGCATCCACGGGGCCACCATGGCCAGCGAGGAGTTTACTGGGGGCGCGGAACAGAAGCGGCCCAACGTGCAAGTGGGCGATCCCTTTATGGAGAAGCTTCTGCTGGAGGCCTGCATTGAGGCGATGCATACGGGCGCGGTGGTGGGCATTCAGGATATGGGGGCGGCCGGGCTCACCTGCTCCACCTGCGAGATGGGCGCCCGCGGTGGCGTCGGTCTGGAAGTAGAACTGGACCACGTGCCGCAACGCGAATCCGGCATGTCTGCCTACGAGATCATGTTGAGCGAAAGCCAGGAGCGGATGCTGTTGGTGGCGGACAAGGGTCGCGAAGATGAGGTGATTCGGGTTTTCGAAAAATGGGGCCTCGACGCCGTGATCGTGGGTGAGGTGATCGCCGAACCCAGGTTACGCATTCTCCACCACGGCCAGATGGTCGCGGATATTCCGAACCAATCGCTGACCGATGATGCTCCGCTGTATCACCGGCCGGTTGGCGAGTGGAAGGCGCCGGTTCGGCTTAGTCCGCCGCCGGAGGTGCTGGAAGAGCTCACCTTCTTCGAAGAGACTCTGGGGGCCGGCACAGCGGCCGCCCCGAACTACGCGGACGAGCTGCGCGCGTTGCTGGCTTCCTCGAATATCTGTTCCAAGAGCTGGATCCACGAACAGTACGATTCGATGGTGCAGACCAACACGGTGCAAGGCCCGGGTGGCGAGGCCGGGGTGATGCGCATCAAGGGCACCGATCGCGGCCTGTCGATGGCGCTCGATGGCAATGAGCGCTGGTGTTACCTGAATCCAAAGCTTGGAGCGTCGCACGCCGTTGCCGAGGCTGCGCGTAAGGTCGCGTGCACCGGCGCGGTGCCGGTTGCGGCAACCAACTGCCTTAATTTCGGCAACCCGGAAAAGCCGGAGATCATGGCCCAGCTGTCACTGGCAATCGACGGAATCTCCGCGGCGTGCGTTGCCCTGGGAACACCGATCACAGGGGGCAATGTTTCGCTGTACAACGAGACCCGCGGCCAGGGGATTTATCCTACCCCGGTGATCGGGATCGTGGGCATCCTCGATCCGATCGGTAACGCGGTAGGGCCGGATTTCCAGCGTGCCGGCGATGCGGTGCTGCTCATCGCTCCCGCTTTGGTGCCTCCGCTGGAAGAGCGTATGCAGGAGTTTGGGTCCTCGGAGTACGCCAGAAAAGTTCTCTCTACGATGTGGGGCACTCCACCCAGCCTGGATCTGGCAGTAGAAGCCAGCCTCCATCGCTGCCTGGCGGAGTTGGCAAAGCATGGTCTGGTCCACTCAGCGCGGGATGTCTCCGACGGGGGCATCGCGGTGGCCTTGGCGGAAGGTTCTTTTTGCCATGGAGCCGGCGTGCGTGCCAATCTTGCCAAGGCCCCGGATCTGCCGGCAGAATGGGATCTGTTTGGCGAGACGGCCAGCCAGTGCATCCTTAGTTGCTCCCAAGCATCGGTGGCACAGATCGAGAAGCTGGTTGCGAATTACCCGGGTCTGATGGTGGCGACACTGGGTGAAACCGTGACTGATCTCTTTGAGCTTGCGGTCGACAGCCGGGTGCTGATCCGGGAAAAAGTCTCCGGCCTGCGCAACGTGTGGTCCACCGCACTGCCGGCCCTGTTACGCAACGACCCGCCGGTAGGAAACTAAGGCATGGAGAGTAGGGCCATCGAGCATCCGGATAAGTTGAGGGAAGAGTGCGGAGTGGTCGCGGTGCACGGCCATCCCGATGCGGCGCGGCAGGCATACCTTGCTCTGTACGCGTTGCAGCATCGCGGGCAGGAGTCCGCGGGCATCGCCACGGCCGATTACACCAACCTTTACAACATCAAGGGCATGGGCCTGGTGGCCGACATCTTCACCGATGATGTGCTGGCCAAATTGCCCGGCGAATTGTCTATCGGACACACGCGTTACTCAACCACCGGCGATTCGGCGTTGTTGAATGCACAGCCGATCCGGGTGGATTCGACGCGCGGTTTGATTGCCATCGCGCACAACGGCAACCTGGTGAACCTGGGCACGCTGCGCACCCGGCTGGAGCGGGAGGGAGCTTACTTTCAGACCACCAGCGACTCAGAGATCATTGTGCAGTTGATTGCACACTCCAACGCCGATACCCTCATTGAGGCGATCGGCGACTCGCTGCGCCAGGTGACAGGCGCTTTCTCGATTGTGATGATGACCCGGGATCGCGTTTTTGCCGCGCGTGACCCGTATGGCTTCCGGCCGCTCTCCATGGGACGCATACACAATCCAGATGGACCCGACACCGTGGTGTTCGCCTCAGAGACTTGTGCGTTTGACCTGTTGCGCGCCAAGTACGAGCGGGATGTGCGGCCTGGCGAAGTGGTGATGGTGACGCGCGACGGTGTCTTCTCGGTGCAGTACGCAACCGGCATACGACAGGCGAGCTGCATTTTCGAGCATGTTTACTTTGCCCGGCCCGACAGCAAAATCTTCGGCCGATGGGTCCAGGCGAGCAGGGAGCAGATGGGGCGGCGCCTGGCGATCGAATCGGGGGTGGATGCTGACCTGGTTGTGCCGGTCCCTGACTCCGGGGTTACGGCGGCCCTGGGGTACGCGGCGCAGAGTGGAATTCCTTTCAACTTCGGGCTGATCCGCAATCACTATGTGGGGCGCACGTTCATTGAGCCCGAACAGCGGGTGCGGGATTTTGGGGTCAAACTCAAGCTGAACCCGGTGCGGAATTTGCTCGAGGGTAAGCGCATTATCCTGATCGACGATTCGATTATTCGCGGGACTACCAGCCGCAAGATCGTGCGTATGGTGCGCGCGGCGGGAGCGAAGGAAGTGCATCTGCGCATCAGCTGCCCACCGACCATTTCTCCCTGCTATTACGGGGTCGATACGCCGAACAAGAGCGAGTTGATTGCCGCCAACGCCTCGGTCGAGGAGATCCGGCAGTACATCGAAGCGGATTCGCTTAGTTACCTTTCGCTGGAAGGATTGGAGAAGGCTTGCGACGGGGGCGAAGGCAATCGCTATTGCACTGCTTGCTATACGGGTGATTATCCGACCCAGTGGGTGGACGTGGCGGAGATTTTGCCCGCTACGGCTGTAACTCGCTAAGCTTTTTCGTTTGTAACTACGGTCTTTGGTTCCGTCCAGGGAAGAGGGCTTGGTTCTTTGCTAGTCAGATTTGCTGGAGGAAGTAGATGGGGCCGCAGCCGGAGCACTTTCTGTCTTTGCAGCCGGCTTGTCGGTTGACGGCTTATCCGATCCGCTTTTGTCCGAAGTAGCGGAGGCTCCGTCGGAACTGCTGCTTCCGTCTCCCGACTTGGCCGATGCAGAGGGCTTGGCTGCATAGTCCGTAGAGTAGAAACCCGAACCCTTGAAGTGCGGGCGCGCTGGGGTGGAAATCAACCGTTCTACTTCGCCCTGGCAGACAGCACATTCTTTTTCATCTGGGGCAGAAAAGGATTGGATTCGTTCAAATCGATGTCCGCACTTTTTGCACTGGTATTCGTATAGCGGCATTTATGTTCCTTCAAGTTCGCGAGTTCATTCAGTAGCTGCGGGCGACGGCTGACGATCGGCCAGCTCGATCAGGCGAACCTGGGTGATGGCTTCCGTTGACTGCAGCGCGACCAGAACCGACGGCGCTACACGGCCATCGATCTGCACCACTGCGAGCGCGTTGTGCTGGCCCGTTCGTACGCTCCGTCCTAACGCAAAGTTGGCAATATTCATTTTATGCTCGCCGAGAATGGTGCCAATTCGCCCAATCACGCCGGGCACGTCGAGGTTACGGATGAAGAGCAGGTTTCCGTGCAGCGGCGCTTCGATATCAATACCGTCGCAGGCGAGCAAGCGAGGCGAACTTCCATGCAGCACGGTGGCGCTCGCAGTGGTGTCGCCAGTGCCGGTATGCAGGGTCATCTTGAGCACCGTTCCCGCACCGCCCGATCCTTCTTCCTTCTTGTCTTCGTGCACCCGAATGCCACGCTCGGCAGCCACAGAAAGGGCGTTGATGCGATTGACATTTTCCGAGTTCGCAAACACACCTTGAATGGCGGCGTTGCGGACCAACTCGGTCTTGCCCTGCGCCAGGCGCCCACTATAGGAGATGTGGATGCTCTCCAGATTTCCTGCGGCGAGTGGAGAAAGGAAGGC
>JBAVQC010000481.1:0-2988 GCA_049693715.1 Acidobacteriaceae bacterium
GAATTCGGAAGGACGGCCAGTAACAATTGATACAGTGACCTTGACCTACGACGCTCTGAACCGCATGGTCGAGCAAGGCACGAGCAGTTCGTACCAGCAGATCGTTTATGATCCTTTGGGAGAAAAGTTTGCGTTGATGAACGGACAAAACCTGACAAAAGCCTTTGCTCCGCTGCCAGACGGCGGCATCGCGGCCTACACCTCAAGCGGGCTGGCATATTACAGGCACCCGGATTGGCTCGGAAGTTCGCGTTTGGCCTCGACTCCGGCGAGGGGCTTATATGCCGACACCGCGTATGCACCGTTCGGCGAGCAGTATGCGCAGTCCGGCACAGCCGATCCGTCTTTCACCGGGCAAAATCAGGACACGGCTTCGAACCTGTTCGACTTTCTCTACCGAGAACAGAGTCCAATTCAAGGCCGATGGATTTCGCCAGATCCCGCCGGAGCGGCCGCAGTTGATCCGACTAATCCACAATCGTGGAACCGCTACGGATATGTTCGCAATAGCGCGCTATTTCTTGTAGACCCCTTGGGCCTCTGCGAGGACCCAGGAGTAACCATTTGTGTTACTACCAACCTACCTTACCCAACCGACCCCAGCGGCGGTGGGAATAGCGGTAACGGGAATAATGGCTTTGCCGGAGGCGGGAACCCTTCGGGCGGCCATGTCTTTAGTCCGAACCTGCCTCCAGTGGGGACCCTGAGGGGCGGCGGGGGTACGGGCAACGGACTACCTAAGTGCAGTAGCCTCGGACCCCTCGGATGGTTGGCTGCGGGTCTCAGTAGTGCTTCTCAGTTGACAGGCACTGGATACGTCCTAGGGATTCAGGGAAGCTTGCTTGCCGCGACGGGCGTGGGAGCTGAGGGCGCAGGCTCCAAAGCTCTTGTTAGCGACCCTGCTGGGAATGTCGGAGTAGCGACAACTGTAAGTATCACGCCATCTGTGGGAGTGCGTTCGGCGAGTTTCGGCTTCATTATCGGCGGCTCGACTTTTGGATCGCTTTCGGGCTATAGTTCAACGAGTAATGTATTTCTAACGTTTACCGGTGGCGGGTCTGGGATGAACGTGGGATTTACCGGTACGTCAAACTCATCTGGGATCGCGACGACCGCGTTTGTCGGCGTGGGAGGGGCGGGTTTAAGTGCAGGAACACAGGGTCTCAGCAACACCATCAGCGTCCAACCTCTCTGCCGACAGTAGATTGATTGCCGGTTCCCGTGTGTCTTGGCGGGTCGTACGGCTTGCAGAAGTCATCGCCATACCTATAGTTATTTTGTTCAATTCGGGCCCGGCGTATGGTCGCGTTTCCGCGATAGTCTCGGTTGCTTGCGTATTTGTTATGTTGGGTTTTTTCCATCAATCGGTGTATGGGTTCCTTGAACGGGACGGTTTGAGATATAAGCGGTACCTCAGATGGAGAAAGGCTAATTGGGCGGACATTGAAAGCATCTCTCAACCACCACTAAAGCCTTTCGTCGGATCAATTTTCGTTGACCTCAAAAACGGAAATCTATTCAACCGACGATTGAGTTTTTCTCCAAATCCTACAATCTTCGGAAAGCCGACTAGTGACGCGACGTATGATAATCTGCGAGATGCTTGGTTAGGAAGTATTTCAATGAAAACTCAATTATAACCGCACGCCCGCTCGTCCTTTGATAGCGGATCAGTTTGGTTTTGCCTGTCCTTTTTTTTCCTGGGTTGCCTTGTTGTAGGCGGGGTGCGACCTCCTCCCTAGCTCCGGCGGGTGGAACGCCCTCCACACCACCCAAACGAACGCAGTGGAATTTACTCGCGCGTCAGAGCCCTTCGGTTTCTGAAGGGTGCGGGTTTAGACGCCGCACTTTCGACCCCCGCAGCGAACTACGACCCGCAATGTTTCTCGGCCAGAAAGTCCAGCTCTGCCCAATTCTGGCTCGACTTACAGCCGCGCGCTCGACTCTCGCATGTTAGCTTTGAAAAGGGGACGCGCATTTACCGAGGCGAACTGGTCGGAAGCACTGACGCTTGGGAGTCGCGAATGCTCCCGACCTTCGGTGAAGAGGACGTTCTCGTCAGGGCACCTCTCAGAATAGATCTTGTCAGGCCCTGGGAAAGCAGGAATGTCGGGCGGAATCGAAGCGTCGGCATCCGAAGGTGGAGTAAAACGGATGCAATGTGAAAGGGTGATAGAGAATAAGCGAGAGTAACTCTGAAACCGTAAAGAGGGGATACATGACAGACAAAATGGAGCCGTTGAAAAAGGGTGATGCGGTTTACATAAAAAAGTGGAATACGAGTGGGACGGTCTTGCTCGCACGTCCGACTAATATCCACGAGCCCGAAGAGGATGGATACTACGAGGTTCAAGCGAAGCCTACATACTTTCGCCGCGACGAGTTGGAACTCGACACAACTGAAGCAGACAATGCGGCGCGTGAAATCAGGATCGCGGCAAAGGTGGATCGCAGGGATACGGCGCGTCGAAATTTACAAGAAGCCATCAACACTGGAATTATTCAGCCTGCAATTATGGCGGAGTATTTGGCGGCAGAAGACGAGGTTTCAAAAGAACTAGGGATACCGTCCCTGTTTTACAAGAAACACGAGGGTGGAAGCGACAAAACGTAACGCGGGCGGGTGGACGACCCTTCCGCGCCACCCAAACGAACGCCGTTGAGTTTACGGGTGCCGGACCCTGCGGATTTTGCAGGGTCCGGGTTTAGACGTTACACTTTCGACCACCATAGCAAAGAACATCCCACAAATAATTTCGGCCAGTGGGTACTAGTTCTGTACCAGTTCTGTACGAACGTACAGCTGCGCTCTCCACCCGCGCATGTTAACGTCGCACAGGACTACAAAAAATGAAGCATCACCAAAATTCGCGCGACGTCGCCAGCCCCGCGCCGCCGTCGCAGCAACAAACTCCAATCGCCGCATTCGCGCCGTCAGCGCTGCAACCAGCTCCGCTCGGCATCCACCGCGACTCCACACCCACGCTC
>JBAVQC010000482.1:0-8735 GCA_049693715.1 Acidobacteriaceae bacterium
GGTCAACGCTCCCGTGCCTATCGCTACCAATAGTAACTTCTTGAGAGAGCCGAGTTTATCAACAGATCGTTGGGTCATGATACGAACCATTCGCTGGGTAAGATCAGCGCCCGTAACCCCGGAGACACAGGCGAGCGGCGATGCCACGCAGAATTCGCAGGTCTTCAGAATGCTTTCCGCATAGATCTCCGGCGGATTGCCGAGCAGCAAAACAGCCTCATCGCAGGCACGCTCGCGTTCCTCAACCAGCCGCGCTCCCAGCCACCAGGCCAGCGGATGAAACCAGAAGATGGCTTCCACCACCATGTGCACTGCGGCGGCGAGGTTATCGCGCCGGCGCACGTGCTGCACTTCGTGGGTGATGATAGCTTCCAAGTGCGCATCCTGCAGGTGTTGGGAGATCCCAGCGGGCCAAAGCAAGAGCGGCCGAACGATGCCGAAGATGCCCGGTTCAAGTGAAGTCTGCGACGACCACAACGAAATCGGCGTCCGAATTCCTGCAGACTTTTCGACCCGGCGAAGAATCTCCTCTTCGCGGCCGTGATGAACGGGCACCGCGCCGTTTATCGCCGCAGCAACGCGCCGCCAGCGTACGCACCAAAGACCGATCACGGTGACAAATCCGGCCAGCCAAAGGATTGCAACCACCCCCGGAAACCATCGCAGCAGGGGCGCAGCCTGTTGGAAGGGTTGGCTCATCGTTTGCAGCACAAAATAAAACCCAGGTTGCGTGTCCGTCGAGCTACTCACCTTTGCCAAGTGGCTCCCGGCGTCCACCAGCAGTACAAAAGGAATCAAAAACTTGAGCGATGATGCCAGCCAAATGTGATGGCGGATCCGCGCCTGATTCTTCCGCAAAGCCAGGGTGGAGGCCGCCGCCAATAGCGCAAAGAGCGTTGATTGCCAAAGATGATTGGCCATTGCCGTGCCGATCGCGGAGAGAGTTTCGGGGATCATGACTTATCCTTTCTTTCCAGCTTGCGGAGAGCTTTCTCTGCTTCTTTCACGTCGTCCATGGTGAGTTTGCCTGACTCGATCAAGTGAGCCATCACCGGCTGTGAGCGTCCACCAAATAGAGCCAATAAGTCGTCGATAAGCCTTCGTTGAGCAGCGTCGCGTGAGACTGCGGCAGCAAAGATGTGGAAGTTTCCAAGCTTCCTTACCCGGCGAACAATGCCCTTTGCTTCAAGCCGATAGACGGTCGTCTGGACTGTCGTATAGGCCGGCCTGCGCTTTGCTGCGAAGGTCTCTTGCATCTCGCGGATGGAAAGTTCGCCCTGCGTCCACAGAGCCTCCATGATCTGAAATTCAAGCTTGGATAATCTGGGCTCGGACAATGCTTCCTCCTACGGTCGTAATAATTACTACTACATGTGTATGTTATCGTCAAGCATTGGGCGAAATCCCGTGTGAAGAGGAGGGCTTTAGAGTCTGCGTCTGATCCGGGGTTTGTATCAGGGCCCGGCTTCGGCGACCTAGTGGTTGGACCAAAAAAAAACGTGACCCGTCCAGAGCCACTGACTGTGGTTGCGAGATCCAAATCCGCCGGCGCGCGGCCGGCTGTAAATGACCTGCTGGCCCGGCTCCAGGCGGAGCTCAACCCGTCCGCTTCTATTTGGCGGGAGAACTGAAGATTGAGGCTAACGCCAAAGGCCACTCAGCCGGCGAATCTACCAGGCAATCCGGTGGAACCGCTGCGAGCGTGTGGGGCGAAAGGCCAAAGGAGCAGCCCATACTCCAGACACCCGCATTGCGGGCAGTCATAATATCCACGTCAGAATCCCCAATCATCAGCGTCTCTTCCCCAGTCACGCCCGCCTCCCGCATCAGTGCGAGCAGTCCATCGGGGTCGGGCTTTTTGGTGGGGAAACTGTTGCCGCCATAAATGCGGAAAAAATATGGGCTCAGCCCAAGCGCTTCGCAAATGGCCAGCGAGGGGCCGATCGGCTTGTTAGTGAGCACCGCCATAGAGCGGGGCGCACCGGCAGGCTCGAATCGCAGGCTGTCGAGCGATGAGAAGACTCCCGGGTAAACGTAGGTGTGGTCAAGTTTGTGTTCGCGGTAATAATCAAGAAAATAGGCGACGGCAGACTCGAGATAGGCCGCCTCCACCGGCTCGCCCAACGCGCGGCTCACCAGCCGCGCCGCGCCATCGCCAATGTAAGTGGAGATGACCTCTTGAGGCAGCGGCGGGCAGCCAAAATGATGCAGCATCGCGTTGACCGAAGCGCAGAGGTCGGCTCCCGAATCAATCAGGGTGCCATCGAGGTCAAACACCAGCAGGCGCAGCGAGGCCGCCGGAATGGAGCGAAAAATCCTGAACATCTTTCTAAGATAGTCGATACCCCCTGCGCGTCCTACTCCGGCACGCGCCAACCGTTCTGGGTCAACACCACTGCAGTCTGGCCCTGTGCGTCGGGGCCGGTCGCTTTGGCGAAGGCAGGGAAGGCCTTGCGCATGGAGTCGGAGTCCGCCCAGCCGGGAATATCCCTCATCTTGTAGTGATAGCTCACCTGGGTGGTTGGCAGGCCGTCGACGGGGGCGGGCGGCGTAGATCCGTCGATGCTGGTCACCACCCGGTGTCCGTAGCAGAAGCGGGGCGGTACGCGCTTGCCGTAGGTCGTGAGCTCGTATCGCTTGACATGGATGTCCCGGTCTTCGAGCGACTTCATCAAGCCCGCCGTAGTCAGGGCATCCAGGCCAGCCTTGTTCTTGTCCACATCGGTTGCAGATGTGCTTGCTTCATAGGGAAAGCGGAGCGCGCTGGGGAACAGGCAATCGTCGTGGTTACTGAAGTACGTATTCAATGCGCCGGTGAAATTCCTTGCCGTCGGCTTTTTGAAGTCATTGCATCCTGTCAATATCAGCCCCAACGCAAGCGCAGCCGCAGTACGGTCGATCCATTTGTGACGTGCCATGTCGTGTCCTCGCGAATGCAAGAGTACTTCTTTTCCCGCACCTGCGGAAGAGTGACGCCCACAGGTGATACGGTTTAGTTCGATATGGATAAAGAAAAGCGGGTTGTTCTGGTGACTGGCGCTTCTTCCGGCATTGGGTTCGCTTGTGCCACCCATCTGGCGGGCCGTGGCTATCGGGTTTATGGCACTTCGCGGCGGGCAGGCGCCGGACAGGCGGGCACCGTCGCCATGCTGGTAGCCGATGTTACTGACGACCATTCGGTGGAGCAGGCGGTTGCGGCGGTGCTCGAGCGCGAGGGGCGGCTGGACATCGTGGTGAACAATGCCGGGATGGGGATTGCCGGACCGGTCGAAAACACCTCAATCGAGGAGGCAAAGAGGCAGCTCGAGGTTAATTTCTTCGGTGCTTTCCGGGTCTGCCGCGCTGTGTTGCCGGCCCTGCGGAGCCAGCGCAGCGGCTACATCGTGAATATCGGGTCGATCGGCGGCCTGATCGCGATTCCTTACCAGGCAATGTACAGCGCCTCAAAATTTGCCCTGGAAGGGCTAAGTGAGTCGCTGCGCATGGAGGTAAGGCCGTTTGGGGTAAAGGTGGTGATCATCGAGCCTGGCGATCACAAGACGGCAATCACTGAGAATCGCACGGAAATGTCCGGCGGCACGGATGCCTACAGTCAGTCTTTCCAGGCGGCATTGGCGCGTACGGCGCACGATGAGCAGAGTGGTCCCGGGCCGGAGCAGGTTGCCCGCTTGTTATATCGGATCGTGAATACCCGCGATCCGCGGCTGCGCTACACCATCGGACCCGCCACCCAGCGCGCTGCCGTGTGGTTAAAGCGGTTGTTGCCCTACAGCGTCACGGAGTACAGCCTGCGCAGCTACTTCGGATTGGGGGGGTAGCGAGTCGAAAAACATTCCGCGGACCTTTCCTGGGAATGCTTTGGCGCATCACATAATGTGAATATCACCCGAGCCAGTTTCAGCCTTAATCGTCGGGCCGCCTCCGTTGACCGTTCCGCTCACATGGTGCTTGTCAATCGAACCATGCGTGGTCATGGTGAGCGGGGGATCCGACTTGACCGAGCCCGAGCCCGTTTCCGCATCGAGCGTGAAGTGAGCGTTGTTGCCCAACCGCAGCGAAATCTCGCCCGAACCCGTCTCCAGCTTCCAGGGCGCAGTGGGCTGTCCGCTGATCTCGACTGAGCCCGAGCCAGTCTCCGCCTTCACCGCCCCTTGTACGTTTTCCAGCTTGATATCGCCGGACCCGGTGCCGGCCACTACGTCGCCTGCCGATCCCAGCTGAGCATGAATCTCACCCGAGCCGGTCTGGAGCGTGGTAGATCCCATTAGATTGCTCGCATCGATGGTTCCAGAGCCAGTTTCAAGCCTGGAGCCAGCTCCCAGCTTGTCCGCGTGAATAGAGCCGGAGCCGGTGTGCCCCTTCACCGTTCCATTCATATTAGAAAGCTGCAGGTCCCCTGATCCGCTCTCGGCAACCAGCATGGTGTTTGCCGGAGTCGTGATCTCGTAGTCGATCGAGACATGGCGAGCCCAGTCGCCCCCATGATCGTCGCCCACACGAATGATGTTGCCGGCCTGATCAATGGGCGGATTGGCGGCCACCTTCGCCACCACGTCATCAGACGATCCACCCCACCAGCTGTTGCCGCTCTTTACATGGCCCACAATGTGGACCTGATTATCCGACCCCGGAGACACACGGATAGAGCCGGAGCCGGTAGAAACGCGCAGCGTTACCGGACCATTCACCGACAGCGTGCGGTCGAAAGACTTCTCCGCGGCAAATGCAGCCGGGAGACACATGGTCATGGCAACCACGATGGCGGCTGCCGCTGGGCGGGATAATTTCGATTGGGATTGCATCGTCGTCCTCCTTAGGGCCCTTTACGGTTGTAGATAGACTGTCTGGCCTTCATTGAGTCCAGACAAAATTTCAGTGCGGCTGCCGTTCGCGATCCCCGCCTTCACGGCCACTCTTCGCAGGCCATTCTTGCCGTGGCTATCCGGTACGTCGACAAAGGCATTCTTCTGGCTGTCGTAGACCAGAGCCTGCTCTGGAACAGAGAGCGCATTCTTATGCTCCTGGTTTAGGACCTCGGCATTCGCCGTCATATTTGCTTTGATCTCATGATTGGGATTGTCGATCGAAACCCGCACCTCAAATGTCGTCACATTGTCTTTTTCGACGCCCAATGGTGCAATGCGCGTCACCCTTCCGGCAAATGTCTTATTTTTAAACGACTCGATGCGGATGCGTGCCGGCTGGCCCAGGTACACCGAGGCGATGTCCGCCTCGTCGACCTTACCGTTCACATACACCTGGCGTGTATCTCCAATGGTCATCACCAGGGTGGCGGTCGATCCCAGCACCAGGATGGAGCTGACCGCGTCGCCCACTTCCACGTCGCGCGACAGCACCTCGCCATCGATCGGAGCGGTCAGCGTGGTGTAGCTGAGCTGCTCTTCCAGTGATTTAAGGCTGGCCTGGTTCTGCGCCACCTGGGCCTCCGCCTGGTGCAGCTTGGCACGGTCGACATCAATCTCTGCCACCGCGACATTCCGTTTGTTGAGCGCTGCGAGGTAATCGCGGTTGGCGTTATCCATGCTTTGCTGGGAAACGATGCCTTCCTTAATCATTTCCTTGTTGCGTTGCAGGGTGGTGTAGTAAATCGGCAGGTCGGGCGCGGAGGCATCGACCTTGTCGTGCTCAATGCCGGCCGAGGCGCTTTTTACGTTGGCTTCCGCTGCCTGCAGGGAAGCGCGTTGGGCATCGACCTCGGCCGTAATCTCCTGCCGGTCAAGCTGGGCCAGCAGCTGGCCTTTGTGCACATGCTGGTTGATGTCCACGTACAGATTCTGCACGATCCCGCTGGCCTTTGACTTTAGTTCGATCTTGGTGATGGGCTGGACTTTCCCCGTGGCCACCACGCTCTGATCGATCTCCCCCCGCGTGACTTTGTCCAGACGGCTGGGCTCGAAGTGGGGGCCCCCGCGGTGCATCCCCAGGAACACCAGGCCCGCAGCCGCGACGACGGCAAGAACACCGCCCCATACCCAGATGCGTTTGCTTTTTCGCTGCGCCGCCACAATACCCCCCCGGATGCCATTTGATACGTAAACCGGCCGGGGAAGGTTCCATTACCCCCTGGCGCGGGCCACCCCGGTATCATGACGTATTAGCCGGCTTTTGGCGCGAAATGGTTAGACTGATGCTCTTTCGGATGGTTTCCGTCGCCTTGCTCATCCTGGCGAACGGTTTCTTTGTGGCGGCCGAATTCGCCCTGGTGAGCATGCGTCAGACCCGCATTGAGCGGTTGATTGCCCTGGGGCGGCCGGGCGCCCGGGCGGTCCGCCGCCTGCAGGAAAACATGGAGGACTTCCTGCCTGCCGTGCAGCTGGGCGTGACCCTCTGCAGCCTGGCCTTGGGATGGATCGGCGAGCCGGCAGTGGCCGCCCTCTTCGAGAACTGGTTCAGCGGCATGGCGCACGCCAGAATTTACGCTCATCTGCTGGCCGTGCCGATTGCCTTCGCCCTGATTACCTACTTGCACGTGTTGCTGGGTGAGTTGGTGCCGAAATCCCTGGCCCTGCGCAAGGCTGAGGTGCTGGCGGTTGCGGTGGCCGGCCCCATGGATGTGTTTATCCGGGTGACCCGGCCGGTGGTGCGGCTGATGAAGTGGTCGGCCCGGGTCGTGCTGCGCCTCTTTGGCATGGAAATGATGCAGGGCGGCGAGGTCCATTCACCGGAAGAGCTGAAGCTGATCGCGACCGCGTCGCGCAGAATGGGCATGCTCCCCGCGTTTCAGGAGGCGCTGATCCACCGCGCGGTGGAGCTGAACAGCGTGCCCACCCGAGAAGTCATGACCCCTCGGCAGCGCATCTTTTCCCTGCCTCAGGACATGCTCATCGAGGACGCGAACACGCGCGTGGTGGAGGAGCAGCATTCCCGGATACCGGTGTACGACCCGGCGCACGGCCCGGAGCACATCGTGGGCGTGGTTTACTCCAAAGACCTTTCACGGTTGATGCACTTCCGCATGACGGCGCAAACCCGCTTTGCCCGCGCGCCCTTTACCGAATTGCGGCTGGGCCAGGTGATGCACGACGTGCTGGTAGTACCCGAGACCAAGCCGGTGCTGGACCTGCTGGCTGAATTTCAGCAGCGCAGGCGACATATCGCCATCGTGGTCGATGAATATGGTTCGACCGTAGGGCTGGTTACTGTAGAAGATGCCATTGAGCAGATCATTGGCGAGGTGGAGGACGAGTTCGATATCGGTCCCAGGGCTGCCGTGCACACGACTTCGGGTGCGGTGTTGCTGGATGGCGGAGTGAACCTGCGCGACCTGGAGACGCAGATGAACTGGCACCTGCCGCGCAGCGCCGGAGTGGAGACCCTGGCGGGCTTCCTGCTGACGCGCCTGGGAAAGATTCCCACCGGCGAAGAGACCGTGGACTTTGAGGGGAGAAGGTTTACGGTAGTGGAAATGAAAGATCATCGCATCAGCCAGGTACGCGTGGAGCGGCTGGACGGCCCCACGCCCGTAAGGGAACAGGACAACAAGACAGCCGGAGCAGTCGCACCCATTCATTCCGGCAAGAGCGAGGGTTAGGCGGTGGACTTGGTAGCGTTGCTGAAGCGACTGCTCTATATCCTGCCGGTTATCTGGCTGGTCGTGTCGATGGTGTTTTTGCTTATCCACCTGGTGCCGGGCGATCCGGTACAGCAGATGCTGGGCGAGGGCGCCACCGCTGCCGACCTGTCGGCGCTGCGCCACCAGTATGGACTGGATGCTCCCCTGGGTTCGCAGTACCTCCATTACTGGCGCGGTGTGCTGCATGGCGATCTCGGCAGGTCTCTGCGCCTGAACGATTCCGTCTCTCACCTGGTGCTCACCCGCTACCCCTACACCCTGGAACTGACGGTGTCGGCGCTGGTGCTGGCCTTGCTGCTCGCCATTCCTGCAGGGGTGCTGGCCGCGCTGCGCCGGGCTCGTTGGCAGGATAGCGCCGTGGGCGTAGTGAGCCTGCTGGGGCTGTCCTTTCCCAGCTTCGCACTGGGTCCGATCCTTATCTTGCTGTTCTCGATCAAGCTCGGATGGCTGCCGGTTTCGGGCGCAGGTTCGGCGTCCCATCTTCTACTGCCCGCGATCACCATGGGCGGCAGTTTGGCCGCCATCCTCACCCGCATGGTGCGGACCGCTATGTTGGAGGAATTAAACCAGGACTACATTCGCACGGCGCGCGCCAAAGGCTTGCCTGAGCACGTGGTGGTCTACCGCCACGCGTTGCGCAACGCCATCATCCCCGTGATGACCCTGGTGGGGTTGCAATTTGGCGCCCTGCTGGCCGGCGCCATCGTCACCGAGACTATCTTTTCCTGGCCCGGGATTGGCCGCCTCACCGTCTCCGCCATTTCCAATCGGGATTACGCCTTGGTGCAGGGCTGTATCCTGGCCGTCGGGTTGACCTATGTCCTGGTCAACCTGCTGACCGATGTGTTGTATACCGTAGCCAACCCCAGAATCCGAAGCTAGCTCGATTCACTCTTGGAAACGCGAAGGTCTTTTAGAGGGTGTGAGAACCGAGAAACATTTCCACGAAAGGTCCGTAGACCCGCAGATCCCTCGGCTTCGCGGGATGACAAAGGAGGGGGCGGGGCTTCCAAGGAGAGTGGTCGCTAAGCCAAAGCGACTTCTGTCCAACGGCTGCTCACTCATGGAAACATCTCCCTTCCTTTGTCATCAACCGGAGCGAAGCGTAGCGGAGGGACCTGCGGTTCGCTCTCTCTCTCGT
>JBAVQC010000483.1:0-5311 GCA_049693715.1 Acidobacteriaceae bacterium
CTTCAGCCCCTGCAAACCACCAATTACTGCGACAAATCCAAGGCCCACGTGCCGATTCAGCATAGCAACGCAGGGGCTAAAGCCCAGCTTTTGTCGAGACTGAAATGGCCCGACTAAAGTCGTGCCCTGATACAAAGCACCAAGCCTAGCGCTTTCTCGATCAAACTCAACCTGATTTCGCATGACCCGCTTCAACCGCATCTTGACCATTAGAATCAACCCCACAGAATCGGCCAGCCAGCTAATTTGGACAGCTCTGGCCAAGCCAACCCAGGACTGGCGTCCTGGGCTAATTCAGCCGTCCCTACGGGACTGAGTTGGGAAATAGGGTTCACACACACACACTTTCGCCCCTAAGGCCGCCACCCGGTTCGCGGGAACGCAATTGCCGGACATTTTGTTGTATCACCGGATAAACGTCCATCTGTGTGACGCACTACGCTAGCCTTGGTGGCGCTCTGAGTACTACTCCATGAACCAGCCATGGGTCACCATGATCGACTGCCCAGTCAACGCCAGTGTCGTTTGTTCCGCCAGGAATACCGCGGTCGCGCCGATTTCATCCATCGTGGTGAACTGTCGATCGAGCGTATCCTTCAGCATCACTTTCTCCACCACTTCCTGTGGATCGAGCTGGAGGATTTTCGCCTGTTCAGGAATCTGCTTCTCGACCAGTGGGGTACGGACAAAGCCCGGGCAAATCACATGAGCGCGCACACCATACGGGGCGCCCTCCTTGGCCACAGCACGGCACAGCCCCAGCAAACCGTGCTTCGCAGTCACATAGGGCGCCTTGAGCACAGAGGCCAGCTTTGAATGAACGGATCCGGTGTAAAGAATGCAGCCGCCCCGGCCGGAGTGGTACATAGGCCGCAGACAGGCTCGCGTAGTCAGAAAGGCTCCGTCAAGGTGCACCGCGAGCACTTTCTTCCAATCGCTATAGGCCAGCTCGTGAATGCCGCCAATGATCTGGATCCCTGCATTGCTGCAGAGGATATCGACGCCGCCAAACTCCTGAACGGTTCTCGCCACTGCAGAGTCGACGGCATCTTCATCGGTCACGTCCATGGCAATTCCAAGTACGTGGCCATGTGTCGTCCCTGCGACACTAGCCGCGGCTGCCTCCGGCTCCGCCTGGTCCAGGTCAGCGATCACCACGCTTGCGCCCTCTTCAGCAAAACGTTGCGCAATGCCGAGACCGATGCCGGAAGCCGCGCCGGTGACGATTGCTGTTTTACCTTTTAAGCGCACTCGTATCACCTGCAAACAAAGTTGGAAGCATCGCTGGTGCTACCGGAGCCCTGATACTGGGCCACGCGAGGATAGGGACATAGTGGTCGCTGCACATTCGCCGCAACCCCCTCTTCCGCGATAGGCAATTTGCTGGCGATGATTCTTTCTGGTGCGACGCCATGCTCTACCCAATCGACGACCGCGCCCAGCGCATCAAATTGCGTCTCACCGGGACCGCCAGCACAATGCGCCATCCCCGGGACCATGAATAAGCGGAACGACTGATCAAGAGCATCCTGTGGTTTGCCGGAGTGGGCGGAACTGTCCCGCGCCGCCACAGCGTTGTAGTAGTTGATCGATTCCCCAGGCGCTACCAACCAATCGCTCCAGCCGTGATACATGAGCAGCTTATGGCCATGCGCGCGAAAGGCGTCGATGTCGGGGCTGGTCGCATTCACCATTTCCCCGAGCTTTTGTGTATAGACGGCCACGTCATGATCGAAATCAAATCGCCGCCAATCCCATTGCGGCCCAAAAACCCACTCAAAGATCGGAGCGAAAGGAGGCGTTCCACCGGGGGCCGGATCCAGACCATCCCAGCCAAACTCGCTGCCCTTGGGTAGCCCGGGATAAAGGCTCTGGCCCGTTCGCGGATTGACCGGTCCGGCATAAATCTGTTTCGCGGTCTCCACCTGCGCGGGGGTAAGGCAACTCTCCTGGCCGGCGCTCTTGCACTGGAGAGATGCGGGATCGAATGAGCACTTAGCTGGATCGTTGATAACGCCGTCCTTCACCCCATCCAGAGCATCGCACGCATTCACTACCGCCTGGGTAAGCAGCGATCGTGCGGCGGCGGGCAGGGAAGATGCCGGCGTTCTTTCGTTCACGGCAAAATTCCAGAGGATGCTCAGGTGGACGCCGGTGCGGTTATTCGCTGCGGCCCCGCCGACGATTCCGTCGTAGTCATCCGGGTATCGCTGCGACTCCATCAGCGCCTGCTCGCCCCCGGTGGAACAACCAACGAAGTAGGCCCGCCTGGCATCTTGCGCGTAGTAGGCGCGCACCACCTGTTTGGCCACCAACGTCATTTCGTGCGTGGCCCGGTATCCCCAGTCGATCCACCTCTCCGGGCGATTGGCGAAAATGCTGGCGGTGGCGCCGTCGGGAGTCGCCATGCCCATATCCGTGTTGGCCACTGCATAGCCACGCCTCAAACCTTCCGCCAGGGCGCCATAGCTGATCTTTCCGGCAAAGCCACCGTTGCCCGTACCCTCCAGCCGTTGGTTCCAGTCCGCCCGAGGCATCCAAATTTCGACCAGGATGTCAGAGTCCGCGCTTGGCTTTACCGTCGCTGTCACCCGGCAGAATGGGGGCAGGTCCGGTAGCTGTTTCCCCGTAGGGGGCGCAAAGGTGCCGGTCGCGACGACTTCTGCCTTGGTGATGGTGGTGTGCGGTAAGGATAGCGTGGCCAGGCTCTCGCAGTTGCCTGCGAAACAAGGGGCGGTGAACAGTGCCAGCCCGGCGGCGGTGAGAACCTTGAAGCCGCGTTTTGGTGTGCGGCCAGACAAGCGACAGATCGACATTTCCCAAGCGGGTAGCAAACGCAAAGTGTACTAAGAAGGAGCGGCCCTCGCAATCCGAATGCCCCGGGCCGTCGCGTATATTGTTGATTGAGTACGATCAAGGGGTTTTTTCCGCGATGAACATGTCCAACCACTTTCCCAAAATGCTGGAAATGGAGCAGAGCTTTCCACCCTCGCAAAAACTGAATTTTTCGAGGCTCCTCGAGGAACAGTTCACGCAAACCGGACTACGGGCAAAGATCAAACCGGGCATGAAAATCGCTCTCGGGGTCGGCAGCCGCGGCATCACCAACCTCAAGGAGATTGTGACGGCCACCCTCGGGGTCCTTATCCAAGCGGGTGCGCGCCCCTTCATCGTGCCCGCCATGGGCAGCCACGGCGGAGCCACTGCTGCCGGCCAGATCGAGATGCTGGCGAGCTACGGCGTGACCACCGAGAGCATGGGCGTCCCTATCGATGCCAGCATGGAGGTGAGAAAGATCGGCACCGCTTTCGACGGCCTTGATGTCGTCTTCAGTGTTCCGGCCTTTGCCGCCGATGGGATCGTGGTCCTCAACCGGGTCAAGCCGCACACTGACTTCCGGGGAACATTAGGCAGCGGCATCCAAAAAATGCTGGTGATTGGCTTCGGCAAGCAAGTGGGCGCCAACAATGCGCATTGTGCTGCAGCTCATTTAGGCTACGAGGTCGTGCTGCGCGAGTTTGCCAGGACGATCCTCGGTGCGGCGCCGGTTTTCTGCGGCATCGCCCTGGTGGAAGATCAGCATCATCAGACTGCGGTGATCGAAGTGATCCCGCCGGAGAATATCGTTCGCGAAGAGAACAGGCTCTTTCAGAAGGCGGAGTCGCTCCTGGCGCGCCTGCCCTTTGAGGAGATCGACCTGCTGATCATTGATCGCATGGGCAAAGACATCAGCGGCTCTGGTATGGACACCAACGTGATCGGCCGCGACATTGCCGGATATACTTCTTCTCTTCACTCCGTCAGCCCGGTCACCCCGCGCGTATCGCGCATCTTCGTACGTGACCTGACCTCGGCCAGCAGTGGCAACGGTACTGGAATCGGCATGGCGGACTTTACCACTGCCCGTTTCGTCAAGGCTCTCAATCTGCAATATACCTACATGAATGCGCTCACCTCGCTTGGCATGCTGGCCGCGAAAATTCCCATCTACTTTGACAATGACCGCGAGGCTATCCAGGCGGCGTTAGCTTCTTTAGCTGAGCCGAGCACGGAGAAGTTGCGCGTGGTGCGCATCGCCGACACCCTCAACCTCGAACGCCTTCTGGTTTCCGAATCCTGCGTGAAAGGAATCAACGGGAGTGCGGGCATAACGGCCAGCGGCACGGCACGCGACATGCAATTCGACGCATCCGGCAATCTGATGCCACTCTAGGAGCGCAGTGGAAAGATCTGCGGTTTTCCTATTGGCGACCTCTAACACCTTTAGAATCTGTAAGCCATTGATTCTAAATTCATCTCATTCATCATATTCATCTCATTCAGCGTCCTGACTGTACATACCCTGGACACGGTGATCCCGCCCCGACGCAGACTACCCCCTGTTGCCCGGCTTCGCGCGCCTTAGACAAAACTCCGGATTAGCTTCCTCCGGTCCACTCTTTCCTGGCCCGCCGCCTTTTTCGCCGCTTTTTCGTTGGTCGCTTTTTCAACGACAGCGTTGTCTCAGGTCCACCGGGTTTCCGCCCAACAACCCTGTCCCCGGCGTCCCGCCACTGCTGATTGTCAATTAGGGTGGACTGACGGAACTCGATGCTATCGCACCCATGGATCGCCTTGATCGTGTCCTTCACGCTTTGAAACAGAGGCTTCGGCATCCATGGGTTTAATTCAATCTGTTTCACCCACGAAAGCTGGATATCGAACTCCAAAGCGAGAGCTTGCGGTTCCCCGGACCAGGCAATGACCCGATATTCCTCCTCAGCACCAAAGCCTTTGCGCTTGTAGAACGGTAGGTTCTCTAAATCTTTGGGGCCTAACTGAGCCACCTGGGGGAGCGTCAGATATTCGACCTCTTGAAAGCGCGTGGAATCGCTCTCCCTCAACGCCGCTTCCAGCGGATCACGCCAGAGTTCGAGACACGCCCCCTCGGCCCCCGGTGTGAACACGCGCCAATGGTGGTGGGTCTCGTGGCGGACTGCGGCGCACATGGCGTAGAGCGAGGACAGGCGCTTCTTCTCCTTGTAGCGTTGCATGAAGAGCCGGTCGTTACGATCATCCCAATTCTCGGGATTAAGCAGCGCCAGCTTTCTTCGTCGCAAGGTATCAATCACCGCCGACAACGGGAGATAGCGCCGAATATAATCTTTCAATTTTGCCATTCGCGCCTAAGCGATCAATCAAAAACGATAGCACGCCAGCAACCAATCGCTTGGCAGATGATTTGATCGCTATTAGTCCCCGCCACCCGGGGACCGCGTGAACACCGGTTCGATTTAAATGAACCACGAAATCCCTGTGGATTCCTCCCGCC
>JBAVQC010000484.1:0-8841 GCA_049693715.1 Acidobacteriaceae bacterium
CCCCATCGCCACGCCCGGGTGCTGGAGCGTGGGCAGCTGCATAGCGAGAGTTTGGGTGGAAGTGTGCGCCCTAAGCGCCCTACGCGCCCTTTGGGTGGAAGTGTGCGCCTTAAGCGCCCTATGCGCCATGACGACAGTCTTGGGTTTGGCGAGGGCTATTGAAAAGTCCCGCAGGGACGACCGAAAGGGTGTCGGGCAACTTCCAGTCGTCCCTACGGGACTTTTCCTCACTCGAATCGCTACCCAGGACTGCGTCCTGGGCTAAGTTCAGCCGTCCCTCCGGGACTGAGTTTGCCGATCCTTCAGGACATGTAATTTAGAATCACCGATTTACCTGCCAATATAGGCTTTCCAGCCCAAATTCCTCGTCGCATGAATCTATCTGGCGATGTGGAGCATCAGATAGGTTGACAATAGAAGACTCAAGTGCGAGGCTAAGATACACCCCTCGCACACGAGGACTGTGCAGGTAGGAGCAGCGATGGCAAAGATTATCGGTATTGATTTAGGCACCACGAACTCAGTGGTGGCAGTGATGGAAGGCGGCGAGCCCAAGGTCATCCCCAATGAAGAGGGAGGCCGGACCACGCCATCCGTCGTCGGATTTACCAAGAGCGGTGAGCGGTTGGTAGGCCAAGTGGCGAAACGCCAGGCGATCACCAATCCGGAAAACACGATTTATTCGATCAAGCGGTTCATGGGCCGGCGGGCCAATGAAGTGACCGATGAAATGAAGATGGTGCCCTATAAAGTGAAGCCGCAGGGCGACCATGTCGTCATCGTGGCCCAGGGCAAGGAGTACACGCCGCAGGAAATCTCGGCGATGATCCTGCAGAAGCTTAAGAAGGCCGCCGAGGACTATCTCGGGACCACGGTGACCGAAGCTGTGATCACCGTGCCTGCGTACTTCAACGATGCGCAGCGCCAGGCGACCAAAGACGCAGGCAAGATCGCCGGTCTGGATGTAAAGCGCATTGTCAACGAGCCGACCGCGGCAGCGTTGGCGTATGGCCTGGATAAGAAGAAAGACGAAACCATCATCGTCTATGACTTCGGCGGCGGAACGTTCGACGTTTCCGTGCTGGAGGTAGGTGAAGGTGTCATCGAGGTCAAGTCGACCAATGGCGATACCCACCTGGGCGGTGACAACCTCGATCAGCGCATTGTGGACTGGTTGATCGACGAATTCAAGAAAGACGACGGGCTCGACCTGCGGGCAAAGGGCAACGAGATGGCCCTGCAGCGGCTGAAGGATGCGGCAGAGAAAGCAAAGATCGAGCTCTCAACCACGGTCGAGACCGAGATCAACCTGCCGTTCATCACGGCGGACGCGACCGGACCGAAGCACCTGGTCAAGAAGCTGACGCGTGCCAAGCTCGAGCAGTTGGTGGAAGACCTGTTGCAGCGCTCGATCGAGCCTTGCAAGAAGGCTATGGCCGATGCGGGAATTACGACCAAAGACATCGACGAGGTAGTGCTGGTCGGTGGACAAACACGCATGCCGCGCATCCAGCAGTTGGTGAAGGATCTGTTCGGCAAGGAGCCCCACAAGGGCGTCAACCCGGATGAAGTGGTTGCCATCGGCGCCGCAGTGCAGGCAGGGGTACTGGCAGGAGAAGTAACCGACCTGTTGCTGCTCGATGTGACGCCGCTGACGCTGGCGATCGAAACTCTGGGCGGCGTGGCGACCAAGATGATCGGCCGCAACACCACCATCCCGACCAAGAAGACGGAGACGTTTTCGACGGCCGCGGACAGCCAGACGGAGGTCGAGGTACATGTGCTGCAGGGCGAGCGCCCGATGGCAGCGCAGAACCGGACCCTGGGCAAGTTCAAGCTGAGCGGGATTCCCCCGGCTCCGCGCGGAGTGCCGCAGGTCGAGGTGACCTTCGACATCGATGCCAACGGCATCCTGAATGTTACGGCGAAAGACAACGCCACGGGCAAGGACCAGAAGATCACCATCACGTCTTCTTCGGGTCTGAGCAAGGAGGAAGTCGATCGCATGGCGAAAGAAGCTGACTCGCACGCGACCGAAGACCAGGCGAAGCGGGAAGAGGTAGAGGCCCGGAACTCGCTCGACAACATGGTGTACAACGTCGAGAAAATGCTGAAGGACAACGGTGACAAGGTTTCCGGCAGCGAGAAGAGCGACGTTGAGTCAGCACTGGCTCAGGCCAAGACCACCCTGCAGGGCAGCTCCATCGCGTCCGAGCTGAACAGCGCACGGGAGACGTTGACCGCGGCTTCGCACAAGCTGGCCGAGGCCATGTACAAGTCGAACGCCGGTGGAGCTTCCGCTTCGCCCGACGGCGCCGCAACCCCCGGTGCTGCCGAGGAGAAGAAGGAAGAAGGCGTGATCGACGCCGAGTACGTCGACGTCGACAAGAAGTAAGAACGCAATCGACCGCGTCGCAAACATGGCACGGGGCGCTCCATCCGCTAAGAGCGCCCCGCGCTGTATCAGACTAGGAGTATCACACCAGGAATCGACACCAGGAATCGAGACCAGGAATCGAGACATTGCAACCGGCGGAAGGCAGGATCCAAAATGACGGACACGATGTGGAAATATGAACAACTGCGAGCTGGGCAGATCTATAACCAGGTCATGTTCAACACTCGCGAGGAAGCGGAGAGCTTCGCCGCCCAGATGACGCGGGTGGAACCCGACCTGTTCTGGAGAATCGAGCCGGTAGAAGCACGGCTATGGTGGAACTGAAGTAAGCCCGGGTCGCCAAGTTGGCGGCCCGGCATATTTGGGATCGGCCCTGGACAAACATGGCAACTACACCGACAAAAGATTATTACTCCCTTCTGGGAATCAAGAAGACGGCCACAGCGGACGAGATCCGGAAAGCTTTCCGGAAGCTCGCGCGCAAGCACCACCCTGACGTGAATCCTGGGGATAAGAAGGCCGAAGAGCGTTTCAAGGAAATTTCGGAAGCCAATGAGGTCCTGAGCGATGAGAAGAAGCGCAAGGTTTATGACGCGTTAGGGTACTACTCCGACCAGATTGACCCGGCAACGGCCGAAGCTGCGGCGCGCGGCGGCTATGGTGGTTTTTCAGGCGCAGGTCAGACGAGGGGATCCACGCGGCAACCAGGCGGTGGACGCGGACCGATTGACTTTGGCGGCTTTGACTTCTCCGACTATGCGGCCGGCCAAGGCGAGCCTGCGGGTTCGACCTCAGGCTCGAGCTGGGGTGGCTTCCGGGATATTTTTTCCAGCGTGTTTTCCAAGGAACAGCAGAGACAGCAGGGGCCACAACCGGGAACCGACCTCGAGTACTCGGTGATAGTAGACTTCTGGACGGCTATCCGTGGTGGAGTGGTGCGCCTGCAAGTGACGCGCCAGGAAGTCTGCCCTACTTGCAAGGGTAAGCCGAGCGGCGGCGGAGGAACCTGTGCCGAGTGTCAGGGCACGGGACAGGTAACCCAAATGGGCGGCCGCATGAAATTCAAGATCGAGTGCCCGCAGTGCGGCGGAACGGGTAAGCACACGCACGAGTGTGCGACCTGCGGTGGCGAAGGAACGGTGTCCCGTACAGAGCCGGTGGAAGTCCGCATCAAACCTGGCACCCGCGACGGTCAGAGGATACGGCTCGCGGGCAAAGGCAACGCCGGCATTAACGGCGGCCCGGCCGGCGATCTCTACCTGACGATCAAGATCAGCAATCATGCTGTATTCACGCGCACCGGGGACGATATCCAGGTTCAGATCCCGGTGACTGTGCCGGAAGCAGCGTTGGGAGCCAAAATCGAAGTGCCGACGATTGATGGCCGTGCCCAGCTGAAGATCCCGCCGGGAACCCAGAGCGGGCAGAAGCTGCGGATGCGCGGCAAAGGAGTTCCGTCGGCAGTCCACGAGGGTGTACGCGGCGATGAAATTGTCACCGTGGAGGTGGTCGTACCCCAGCTCCGGGACGAGCGATCGAAAGAGATCCTGCGCGAATTTGCCAAGCTGAACCCGGAAGACCCCCGGCAGGCAACGTTCGACGGCGTATAAGACAGAGGCAAGGGAACGAAAATGCCCACAAAACGTAAATCAAAAGGCGCATACATGATCTCGGCGGTGGCCGAGATGTATGAGATCCACCCCCAAACCCTTCGCCTCTATGAGCGCGAAGGGCTGCTGCAGCCCTCCCGCACCGTGGGCAACACGCGTTTGTACACGGATGAGGACCTGGAGCGGCTGGAGTTCATCCTCAACCTGGCGCGCGAATTGGGTGTCAACATTGCCGGCATTGCCATCATTCTGCAGATGCGGGAACGGATGGAAGAGATGAACCACC
Organism: Acidobacteriaceae bacterium; assembly: GCA_049693715.1. Classification (GTDB taxonomy): domain Bacteria; phylum Acidobacteriota; class Terriglobia; order Terriglobales; family Acidobacteriaceae; genus PALSA-350. The sequence continues at coordinate 4,295 of JBAVQC010000484.1, forward strand.
AGATGCAGGATTTCGTCAACTACGTGCGTACCGAGATGCTGACCAAGATGCAGCAAGGCATGCCTGGCAGCGAAGGCGCCCTGGTCGCGCTGCGGCGGCCGATGGCCGTCCCGGCGCCGCAGCCGCGTAAGTGCTAGCCGGGGTCCTTTATTTAGGAAGCTTTAGGGGCCAAAGTGTACTCTAAAGGGGAGTTCCAGGTCAGCGGCAAGATGATGGACTTTCTATTCCTGCTCAGCATTATTGGCATCATCACCTCGACGATGTATACCCTCCTGGTGGCCGCGGGAGCTGTACGCCTGGCGCACCGCCGGCGCACCCTGCCGCCGGGTACATTCGCCCCGCCAGTGAGCTTGCTCAAGCCGCTGCACGGTCTGGAACCGGACCTCGAATCTCATCTGCAGAGTTTCTTTCAACAGGATTATCCGGAGTTCGAGATTATTTTTTGCGCACGCACTGACCAGGATGCGGGTTTGCAGATTGCCCGGCGGGTTGCGGCGCGTTATCCGAAAGTCCGTTCCCGGTTCCTGTGCAGCGGGAATGCGCCGTATGCGAACGCCAAGGTCTGGTCGCTGGAGCGTATGCAGAATGCCGCATCCCACCGGTTTTTCGTCGTCAGCGACAGCGATGTTTCGGTGGCACGCGACTACCTGCGGGCGGTGATGGCGCCTTTCGCCGATGCGCGTGTTGGCCTGGTGACGTGCCTCTATCGCGGCGTGGGCAACAACTTCTGGTCCAGGCTCGAGGGCGTTGGCATGTCGATCGAGATGTCCGCCGGTGTCCTGGTAGCCGAAATGCTCGAGGGGATGAAGTTTGCCCTGGGACCCACCATGGTGGTGCGGCGTGACTGCCTGGAAGAGGCCGGCGGGTTTCGCGCCCTGGGACCCTATCACGCGGATGACTTCATGCTGGGAAACCTGATCGCCGCCGGCGGGCACGGGGTGGTTCTTTCAACTCACACCATTGATCACCACGTACTCAATTCTTCATTTCTGCCCTCGGTGCTGCACCAGACTCGCTGGATGAAAAGCACGCGCTTTTCTCGTCCCAAGGGACACCTGGGAACTGCGCTCACCTTCAGCATGCCCTATGGCTTGCTGGCGGGGGGCATTGCCATGGGACTCCGTCAACCGCTGTTGGGCGGGTTGTTGCTGCTCTGGAGCTGGGGTTCCCGGGTGGCGCTAGGCGCCATCGTCGGCCGCTGGGTAGTCGAAGAGCCGAGGGTCTGGCGAAGCGCGTTCCTGTATCCGCTGCGCGACCTGCTGGGGTCGTGCTACTGGGTGGCTAGTTACGTGAGCAACCAGGTCCGGTGGCGGGGCGAAGTCTACAATCTGCTGCAGGATGGGTTCATGAGAAATGATTCCCAGGCCGGCGAGCGCGAGTCTGAGGCTATTCTCACCGCCTAGCAGGCTGCGGAAAAGCCACTCGGGCCTACAACGGGCGATCGGTATAGAGCGCCTTATCGGAAAGCTCCTGCAGCAGATAGGCCCGGTTTCCTAACAGGCCGGATACGTGGGCCCTCACATCTCCCGGCACGAAAAGGAATCTTCGCGGTCCGGTACCCCAGAGCGCCAGCAGATCTGCGTCACTGATCAGCACCCGCGGCGCGTCAGGATAGTTCGAACCCCATAACACCGAACTCACCCGTCCATTCACCAACAAAGCCTGCCGCTCGGTGTAGAAGATCAGCGAAGAACCATAGGACACGTCGCCGTAGAGGATAAGCGTGGCATCGGTCCCGCGGGGCGCGATGTGATTGATGGTGTCAGCCATGGCGCGCGACGAGAGCATAGGCTCAAACCTCGCCAGGGCAATATGCGCGGCAATCAAAAAGACAGCAGAAGTAAAGGCCACGCTGACCGTGGCTTCGAAATGATGGCGCTGACGGCGCAGCACCCAGGCCATCAACGGACCCAGCAGAAGGCCTGCCGCCGCCAGGCCCGCCGGCAGGCGAAGAGCGGCAAAAGACGGCCCCGTGAGATCGAATAAGTGCGCCATCGAGAGCGTATAGCCGGCTACATCCCTATGCGCCAGAAGCGCGCCGATGTCGCTGCCCGAAGGGAGACCGCGCGAAGACCACAGACCATATCCCAGCGCGGCAGCGGCCACCAGACCTACGAGCGCAAGTGCCGCCTGTGCTGCAGTGAGCCACTGGCTCGCTGTCCCGGATGGGCTTTCCTCGCTCGCCAGTGCGCCTGCCGTGAGCAGTAGCAGGGGGAAATAAGCAGGAAAGGTGTAGTACTCCTGGTTGGTGGAAATGGAAAAGAAAAGCAGGATCACCGCAGCGTAGATGGCCAGCAACCAGGTGGTTCTGGTCCGGAAGAGCGCAGAGCGCGCCGCCACAGAATAAAGGGCGGGCCGCAGCCCGTGACGCCAACGACCGCGAGCATCCCATGCTCGCCGGAAAGCGACCGGCAGATAGATGCTCCAGGGAAAGAGCCAGACCAGGTGCAAGCTCCAATAAAGAGCAAAGGGCAGTTTGTTGTAATCGACCGGATAACGCTTGCCCAAAAACCGCAGCACCTGCTCGTTGATAAAGTAGAAATAGAAGAAGCCGTGAACATTGCCGGGAGTGGGGATATTCCCCACGGGGTGTCCGGCGCCCGGATTGCGCAGCCCAGCGAGAATGTGCCAGGGCGCGGCAATGGCGAGGAACAGCAGAATGCCGGAGGGCAGACGGAACTGGCGCCAGCGGCGCCATTCTCCGGTGAGCAGCAAATAGAGCACGGCGGCGAGGAAGAAAAAGAACGGGCCCACCAGCCCCTTGGCCAACATCGCCAACGCCAGGGCTGCCCAAGTCAGGTAAAAGCGGGAGGGTTTCCCGTCTTCCAGCCCGATGAGGAAATTGTAGAGAGCAAGAGCCAGCAGCAGGGTCAAGAGGACTTCGGGAATGAAGATGCGGGTGAACAGGAAGACGCCCGCACTGGTGAGAACACCGAGGGCGGCATAGAACGCCGCGCGTTCTCCATAGGCGCGACGGCCCCACACCCAGGCTAGTATGGCGAGACCGAGCACCCCCAGGGTAAGGGGCAAATGGGTGGCGAATACGTTAAATCCGAAAAGGCGGTAGCCGGCAGCCGCCAGCCAGTACGGCAGCGGCGGCTTTTCCAGATAGCGAACGCCATCCACCTTCAACGTGACCCAGTCGCCGGTGCGCGCCATCGACTGCGCGGCGGTCGCGTGGTTGGCATCGGCGTCATCCAACAACGGGGGAGTAAAGAGCGCCGCTACGTGGACCGCGGCAAAGACCAGCAGCAGCAGCGTCCAGGTACGCACTGGGGAGAGGGCTGGAGTATTCTCGGGAGGCGCCTCGAGGGAGAGGGCGAAGTGATTCGACATGGCTCAGAAAAGCGCGGTCATTAAACAGCAGGATACCAGCCGGACGGGAGCGTCAGCGGTCGAGGACCCTCGAGCCCATTTGACCGCACTTGCGGACGCGTTCAACGCCGCAATTGCGCAATGTGTGGAGGACGCAGACGCGGATGCAGTGCACCGCGTGAGAACGGGCTCACGCCGCCTGCAGGCAATGCTCGAAGCCTTGCTGCGCGAGAGTGCGACCTTTGCCCTGGACCATCCAGCCCGGCCGTGGCTACGCCAACTAAAGCAGATCCGCCGCGCCGCCGGCCCGGTGCGCGATCTGGATGTGCATCGCGAGCTGTTGGAAAACCTGGTTGGCAAGGCTGCAGCTGGCAGCGATGCCGACCCGCTCGGCAAGCACTCAGAAACGAAGCACTCGGAAACGAAGCAGGCGGAAATGCTTGACGACTGGCTGAAAAGCGAGCGCAAGCACCTGGCTCGCGGCATGCAGAAGCAGATGAGGAAGCGGCAGCATGGATTGGCGGAACGGCAGACCGCGGTACTGAATGCCATCGGATGGGTTCCGATTGAGAGTGTGAGGACCGGGCGTTCCGCCGATGCTATAGCCCTGGAAGACTTTGTACGAGCAACCGATGCAATGCCCTTGCTGGACGCGGAGAATCTGCATGATTTTCGCAAGGCGACCAAGAAGGCCCGTTATGTAGCTGAATCGGCCACGGAGAAAGCACCTTACAGCAGCGTCGCCAAGGCCTTGAAGCGGGTCCAGGATGCAATCGGCGAGTGGCACGACTGGCTATGCCTTTTCGAAGAGGCCGGAACGGCGCTGGGAAAGGATGCTCCGGATCTGACCGCACATCTGGAGCGCGAGGTGGATCTGCATTTTGCCGCGGCGATGAAGACCACCCTGACTATGCGCGCACGGCTCTCGGGAGAGTGGATGGCCCTGAGCAAACCACCCGCCAAGCGGCCGGTGGCGTCCATCCGGCTGAGCGACCGCCGTCTTGCATCCGGCTTCTAGGCGGACCAGGCCGATCCGCGCGAAATACATTCGGATAAGGGCGCATGCGAACGCGCGAGTCTTGAAGGGTACGGGCCTCAGCCCCTCCATCAATTTCCTGACATAGGACGGGCTTTTTAAGCCCGTCCTAATATTGCGCGACCGGCTTTTTCAGTCGTCCCTTCGGGACTTTTCAATGGTGCATGCTAACCCAGGACTGCGTCCTGGGCTAAGG
>JBAVQC010000485.1:0-19039 GCA_049693715.1 Acidobacteriaceae bacterium
GCGCAGGGGCTAAAGCCCAGATCTTTTGTTGAGCCTGAGCGGCCCGACTAAAGTCGTGCCCTGATACAAAGCACCAGCGCGGTGAAGCGCAAAGAATTCACGCATTCCAGCCAGATTTGGTCTTCTCCACCCTCCGAAAATGTAGAAACTCCAGTCCCAGCCCTTCGGGCTGGGCTGAAGTTTAGCGGGCCGGCCCGGAAGGGCCTAAGCAGCGGCTTGATTATCTAATAGTGAGTTCTCACGCAGACTCTAAAGCCCATATTGGTTTCACAAAGCAGTTTTTTCATCAACCTGTTCAGCCGTGCTGTAAATTCCTCGGATATGCGCGGCTTTAGAAGCCACTGAGGTACGGCTCGGCTGAAGCGTTGCCCTTCGTCAGACCCTCGAGCGTTTCTTTAGCCATCCCAGCCCTTCAGACGTTCCCGCTTTGGGCCTGTATTCGCAGCCGATCCAGCCGCTGTAGCCAAGCTCTTCAATCAGGCCGAAAATGTAGTCGTAGTTGATCTCGCCTTGGTCGGGCTCGTTGCGGCCGGGCACACTCGCGACTTGTATGTGGCCAACGTTCTTGCCCAGGTACTTGCGCAGCTTAATGCTTACGTCACCCTCCACGATCTGGCAGTGATAAAGATCCATCTGCACTTTGAGCGCTGGGCTTCCTATCTCGTCGACAATGGCATGAGCCTCGTCCTGACGGTTCAGGAAATACCCAGGCATGTCCCGGGTGTTGATCGGTTCGATCAGCAGTTCAATACCTGAGGGGGCCGCTTGTTGAACCGCCCACGTCAGGTTGGTTACAAATGTGCTGCGCATGGCCGCTCGCTCTATCCCTTTGGGCTGCAGGCCGGCCATCACGTGCACGCGCGGGCAGCTGAGCTTTTGCGCATACGCAAGGGCGGTTTCGATGGCGGCGCGAAACTCTGCTTCTCTGCCGGGCAGACTCGCGATGCCGCGATCGCCCGCTGCCCAATTTCCCGGAGGGGCGTTGAACAGTACCTGGGCCAGGCCGTGGGCCTGCAGCCATGACCGCACGTGCTGAGCAGGGTACTCGTAAGGGAACAAGTACTCTACCGCGGTAAAGCCATCTCTGGCGGCCGCGGCAAAGCGGTCGGGGAAGGCATTTTCCCCGTACAGGAAACTGAGGTTCGCGGCGAAGCGCAGCATGACTAAATCCCTACCTTCTGTTCCTACCAGGACGCGCCAAATTGCTGGCGTAGTTGATCGATCTGCGTGGGTGTGAGCGGTTCGGGCTTTCGCTCAGCCAGCAGCCAGAGCCGCGCGGTTTCTTCCAGTTCTTCCAGCGCCGCCATGGCCGCTGCCGGCGTACTGTGCCAAACATTGGGTCCCAACCGGTCCAGCATGACTGCGCGAATGGGCGTGGCCTGGGCGCGCATGCGCTCAATCGCCTGGGCCACCAGGTCACCCACAGCCGGGTCCCCGGGACGGTAATACTCGATCAAAGGGACGTGACCAACCTTCATCACGTAATAGGGCGTGAGTGGAGGCAGAATGTCTTCCTGCTTCCAGACCCCAGCCAGGGTCAGCGCAACCAGGTGGGTGGAATGCGAATGGATCACGCAGCCGGCATCCGGATCTGCGGCATAAATGCGGCGATGCAAAACGAGTGTCTTGCTGGCCCGGTCGCCGCTTACCTGTACGCCATCTGCGCCCACCTTGGCGAGAGCCTCCGGCTTCAGAAAACCCAGGCAGGCTTCTGTGGGGGTGATGAGAAATCCGTCGTGCAGGCGAACGCTGATGTTGCCCGCGGTGGAGTGGAGGTAGCCGCGCTCGAAGAGAGAGCGGCCTACGCGACAGATCTCCTGCCTCAGTTCTGGCTCGTTCATCGTCACGCCACAAAGGCAAAGGCTTTGCAGAAAAAGTCTGGCGATCCGAAGTTACCCGATTTCAAGGCAAGATGCAGTCCACCCTCCGCTGAAGTGGCGTAGCACCACGGTATCCCTGGATCAATCTGCGGGCCGATCTGCATCTGCCGGATGTTCAGAGCCTGCACGCAAATGCCGGAGGTCTCTCCCCCCGCGACCACCAGGCAGCCTACACCACGCTGCACGAAGGCACGCGCCAGTGCAGCCATCGCCCGCTCGACCATGGGTGCGTTGGCCGCGCTCACGTGTTCCGGTTCGGCAGTCGAGTAGACGAGCAGCGGGAGCGCAGCTTCACTCCGCCAGCAGGCATCGGCCCAGGAGAGCACCTGGGCAATTTGCAAGTCGAGATCCGCGCCTAATTGCGCCGGCTGTAAAGCGTAGGCTTTCCCTCCGTCGCGAATGAAGCGCTGCACCTGAGCATTGGTGGCCACGGAACAGCTGCCGGCGAGAATGGCCTTTCGTCCCCGCGCAGGCGGCAGGTCGACCCGGTTGGCAGGAGCAAAATCCCAATTGCGTGGCAAGCTGTTACCGAGCCCGGAGCCGGCAGTGAGGAAAGCGGCACCACGCAGCGCTTCGCCCAACCGGCCCAGATCTTCGTCGCTGAGCGCGTCGACAATGGCGATGGCGATGCCTTTGTTCTCAAGCTCGTGCATGCGTTGTTGGATCGCTTGCTCCGATTGGGAAACGGTCCGGTAGTCGATGAGGCCCACCCGGCGCCCTTTGCCGGGGTTCAGTTGCGCCTGCAGCACCCGCACCAGGTTGGCATCGCTCATGGGGGTAAGAGGGTGATGGCGCATGCCGCTTTCGGAGAGCAGGGTATCGCCAAGGAACAGATGTCCATGGACCACAGTTCGCCCGGTCTCAGGAAAGGCAGGAGTGGCGATGCTGAAGGTACAGTTCAGTTCATCCATCAACGCCTCGATTACCGGGCCTATGTTGCCGGCGGCGGTGGAGTCGAAGGTAGAGCAAATTTTGAAGTAGATCTGGCGAGCGCCCTGCCGGCGCAGCCAGCGGCAGGCACGCAGCGCCTGTTCCACCGCTTTGAGGGCAGGTTCTGTGCGCGACTTGAGGGCCACCACAACAGTATCCGCGTCGATCGGTTCGGTGTGCGTGGGAACGTCCACGGTTAACACCACGCGCATACCGGCGCGGACCAGGTTGTTCGCCAGGTCGGTGGCGCCCGTAAAGTCATCGGCGATGCAACCCAGGACGATCAACGCTGGCCCGCCTGTTCTTGCTGATACTGGCGGACGATGGAGAGGAAATCGGGATCAGGGGAAAGACCGAGCCGCCGTGCGCGGGCGCTTTCAAAGGCCGCGGGCCATCCCAACATCATCCTGGAAATGGTTGGATCCTGCTGGAAGCACACCCGGTCCCGGGTGGCACGGCCGGCTGCAATTTCCAGCGCGTCGAGCATTTCGCCGACCCGCAGTGTAAGCGCAGGCAGGTTCAACCCAGTCCGGCTGCCCCACGCATCGGCCGTAGCCTCTGCCGCCGCAATCAGGCCTGCGATGGTGCGCTGCGGCGAGGCCACGGCTACCAGGGTATTGGTTGGCACCGGGCACACCGCCTCCTGACCGTTCAAGGGCTCACGAATGATGGAGGAGAGAAAGCCGGAAGCGGCGGCATTAGGGCGCCCCGGTCGAACGGTCACGGTCATCAATCGTGCGCTGCGGCCGTCGAGCAAGCCGCGCCGCGAGTAGTCCGCGATTAATTGTTCGCAGATGAACTTTTGAATGCCGTAGGAGGTCTGTGGAACCGGCAGGGTGTCGTCGTGGATCACCCTGGGCATAGGCAAGTCGCCATCGCCGCCGAAGACAGCAACGGAACTGGAGAAGACAAGGCGCGTGCCCCGGCCGCGTAAGCCGTCAAGCAGAGCGCGTGTGGTATCGAGGTTGGAGCGTAGCCCGAGGTCGAGGTCTGCTTCGCACTCCGCCGAAACCGCGGAGGCCAGATGGAACACCAGATCGAAGGTCGCGCCGTCCAGGGATTTGCACTGATCGAGCAACGCGCCTGTCCACGCCTGGACTCTGCTATCGCCGGCCACGTCAGCCGCCGGCGGCGCCAAGTCGGCCAATACGAGCTGGGTGAGCGGCTGGCCGGAAAGATGCCCGCGGGAAAGGAGAGTACGGGCTAGCCTGGTTCCGAGAAATCCCGCTCCACCGGTGATAAGCACCTTCATCGTGTTTAGGTTATCATCGTTGTCCCGCCTCCCTTGATGTGCATCAGAGAGAGATGGAGGTCTTCTCATGCGCAAGTCCATTGCCCCTCTTTCCAAGGCTTCTCCGATATCCCCTACTGTCGATGGGTGGCTCGATCTACAGCAGATTGCAAGTGCAGAGATCTCGTCGGAAGATCCGTTGCATCCTTTTGAAAACGCTTTGCAGGGAGAAGGGGGATGGAGGGCTGCCGACCCGGGACCGCAAGTCATTCGCTTGAACTTCGATGCGCCGCAGTCCATCCGGCGGATTCGCGTCGAATTCCGAGAGGAACACAGGGAAAGGGCGCAGGAGTTCGCCTTGTTCGCGACTTCGGCGGCAAATCAGAGACGAGAAATCGTTCGCCAGCAATGGACGTTCAGTCCTGGTGGCTCGGCAACCGAGGTGGAGGACTATTCCGTCGATCTGCCTGCCATTTTGTCTTTGGAGTTAGAGATTGATCCAGGGCGCCATGATAAGTCGGCCGTGGCAACGCTGGAATCCATCTCGGTTTCCTGAGACGATGGTCAAAGCAGAAAAGATCCTAACCCCTGGCTAGTTTCGCCGCCTTCGCCCTGTCATTGATCTGACCGACGGCTCGTAGCGCGCTCAGCGCCGCTCCCTCTTGCCAGGCCACGATGTGGCTCACATGATCGCCGGCGAAAACGATCGGCCCATCCGGCTCAATCATGGTTTCGTAACCGGGATTGGTGTGCGGGGCCGTTTGGGAAAAGCTGGACCACCGCTCCTGCCCCGGTCCATAGGTTCGTATCCACGATCCCTCGTTGTCGGGTATCTGGCCCCAGGTTACGTACATCGGCTTTTCCAGTTCCTTGCCGTGCCCCGGATGCAGACGCTCGACCGACTTGCGGCTCTCCTCAAATTTCTGCGCCAGCGGAAGGCCTTTGATGTTGGACCGTCCTTCCTCGGTGTATCCGCTGACCAGCACACCCCTTTGCGTGAACATGCCGGCGGAAGGAAACCAGATGGGGCTACAGCCTTCGGTGACGAACTCCAGACCGCCATAGATGTTGTAGTCCTGCTCCCAGAATCGCCGGCTTTCCCAGGCAATCTTGTAGGCGCTGGCATAGCTGCATTCGTCAATTACCTTCTTGTAAGGCGCGCTGAAGTCATTGGGCGTCCTCTTCAAAACGGTCAGCGGCATAGCGCAAATGCAGTAATCGGCCGCGATGGTTTTCGCTGATCCATGGCTGGTGTAGCCGACCTTTACTCCCGTGGCTGTTTTTCGAATCTCCGTGACCGGTGCGTTGTACTTCACCACGTCGCCCAGCGCTTTGGAGAAAGCATAGGGAATACGGTCCATGCCGCCCACAGGCTGGAACATCGTGGCCTGCATATCGAACTGCTCGTCAAAGAGCATGTACTGCCAGAAGTTCTCGTCCAGCAAGGTATGCATATCGATCGGTTGGCTCAGCACGCCGGTCTGGTCGCCGGCTCCGGCGGTCTGAGAGTATCCCGCGCGATCGCTGCCCACGTATTTTCCCGCGTCATCCAGGGGGCCGTAAGTGCGCAGAAAGTCCAGCATGCGCTCGCGGTCTTCGCTGGACAGGTCCTGGTCCAGAACTCCCTGGTTGACGGCCTTTTCCAGCAGCTCGCTCACGTGCCCCCGGGTATCGTTTTCCGCCTGCCGCAGCAGGACGGGTTTTCCTCCGTTGGCCTTATCGTTCTGCAGGAAGGCGGAGCGGGTCATGTTCACTTCCACCTGCAGGGGCACACCCAGCTTCTCGCAGTAACCGAGCATTGTCTTGTGGATCGAGGGCAGGCGGGCCGGTCCAAAGTTTTGGTAATTTCCCTCGTCCCAGGTGCAGTTCTGTATGGTCCCGTCGAGGAAGGTCACGCGATCGCCCCCGCGCACCGTCCAGTTTCTTCCCCCGGGTCTTTGCCGGGATTCCAGGAGAGTACATTCGTATCCCAGAGCGCGTAGCTCGTAGGCAGAAACCAGGCCTGCGATGCCTGCTCCCAGGATGACCACCTTCACCCCTTTGCCCAATCCTGAATCCGCGGGTTCCACCTGGGCGGCATGCGCCTCCATGAAGCCTATGCTCCGCATCATCAGAAACGCTGCGCTGTATCCACCTGCCCGCCCCACGCGATGCAGGAATTCCCGTCGACTGACTGCCATCGTCTCTACCCTCTCAGATTGGAATTTCGGCGTGCCAATGGCCCGGGTTGATAATGGTCCCTGGCATAGATATAACCATGGAACGGAGCGCTTGTTGCTTCGTTCTTGAAGTAAAAATTAACGGATCAGCAGGAATTAAGGTGCAACCGTAGATGCAGTTTACCCGGCGCGACACAATGAAATTGCTCGGCTATGCAGCAGCCTGGGCACGGACCAGGGGTGCTTTTGGCCAGGCTCCCACGCTTCCCGTTACAGCAGGACCCTTTAAGGCCTCGCGCGCGTCGCTGGACGTCTACACCGTCCCCGACTGGTTCCGCGATGCAAAGTTCGGCATCTGGTCACACTGGGGGCCGCAGTCGGGCGTCGAGGCCGGCGATTGGTTCGCGAGGAAGATGTACATCCAGGGGTCACCTCAATATGAGTATCACCTCACGACGTACGGACACCCATCCAAAACAGGTTACAAAGACCTGATCCCCTTGTTCAAGGGCGATAAATGGGATCCGGATCACTTGATGGACCTGTATGTGAAGGCGGGCGCCAAATACTTCGTGAGCATGGGGGTGCACCATGACAATTACGATATGTGGAATTCGAAGTACCAGCCGCGCTGGAACGCCACCGCGGTGGGGCCGATGCGCGACATCGTTGGTCTCTACAAACAGGCGGCACGGAAGCGGGGACTGCGTTTCGGGGTAAGCGAACATCTGTCCAACAGCTTTGACTGGCTGGCCCCCGCGCACACCAGCGATACCAATGGCCCCCTGGCGGGAATTTCCTACGACGGCACCAACCCGTATTTTGCCGATCTTTACCACAGCTACACACAGATGCCGCATGACTTTGCCCAAACCGCAAAGGCCATGGGGCGGGTCGCGCCCGACGATTGGAAACTGCAGTACTTCAACCGCATCAAGGATCTGATCGACCAGCATCAGCCCGATCTGCTTTATACCGATGGCGGTATTCCATTCGAGGAATACGGATTGGCCACCGTGGCTGAGGTCTATAACGTAAGCGCCGCCCAGCACAACGGCAAGGTGGAGGCTGTCTACTGCAGCAAGGTAGCCGGCGACTGCTCGGTGGGTACTTGCATTGTCGATCATGAGCGCGGGGTGTCCGATGCTATTTCCACTGCCCCGTGGCAGACCGACACCTGCATCGGGGATTGGCACTACAAACGCGGCCAGGTATACAAGACGCCGAAGAAGGTGATTGATCTGCTGCTAGACATCGTCAGCAAGAACGGCAATCTGCTGCTGAATTTCCCTCTGCCTAACAGCGGCGAACTCGATGCTGAAGAGTTGAAGGTGCTCGAGGGCATCACCGCGTGGATGAAGGTCAACAGCGAAGGGATTTATGGATCGCGTCCGTGGAAAGTTTATGGCGCCGGACCATCGACCGAAGCGGTGGTTCCCCAAAGCGGCTTCAACGAGAGCAAGCAGCCCGGCCTGACCGCACAGGACGTGCGGTTTACCACCAAGGGCAAATTTCTCTATGCCTACGTCATGGGTACACCGGCGGGGGACTACGTCATCCAATCGTTGGCCACCAACAGTCCCCAGGATCCGGGCAAGATCCTCGACGTGCAACTGCTGGGATACCATGACAAACTGCGTTGGAAGCAGGACAAGCAAGGTTTGCAGGTACGCATGCCGGCAGCCAGCCTGTCTGACATCGGCGTCACATTGAAAGTCACCCTCGCCTGAAAGGTCCGCATGAGAACCAGGTTGTTGATGAGTATTTTCTTGCTTGCCACGGGTGCGACGGCCTGGGCCCAGGGAGTCGACCCCTCCATGCTTCTGAAACCGCCGGCGGATAGCTGGCCCCTGTACCACGGCACGTACGACGGGCAGCGCCACAGCAAACTGGAACAGATTACGCCGCAGAACGTGCACGGGCTTTCGATGGCGTGGGCTTTTCAAACCAACCAGAAGGCGGATATCAAATCTTCTCCGCTGTTGGTCGATGGGGTGCTTTATTTCACCGTGCCGGACAATGTATGGGCCGTGGATGCGCTCTCCGGACACCAGCTATGGCATTACACCTATCCGCCGAATCCCGGTTTGCACATCGGCAGCCGCGGCGTGGGAATGTACAAGAATTGGCTGTTCTTCCTGGCGCCGGATGGTCATTTGATTTCGCTCAATGCCAACGATGGCACCGTGCGCTGGCAAGTGCAGGTGGCCGATGTTGCCAAGGGATATTGGACCAGCATGGCCCCGCTGGTGGTGGGCAATCATGTGCTGGTGGGGACGTCGGGCGATTTTGACAACCTGGTGGGATATGTCCGGTCGATCGATCCCGAGACGGGCAAGACCCAGTGGCAGTGGGACGCTACTCCGCCTGCGGGCACAGCAGGGGCGGCGACGGGTGGTAATTCCTGGATGACCGGCACCTACGACCCCGATCTCAACCTGCTGTACTGGGGCACAGGAAACCCCACACCGGTACTGACCGCATCCACAAGGCCGGGAGACGATCTCTACACCTGCAGCATCGTAGCCCTCGACGCCGACACCGGAAAAATGGCCTGGTCATTTCAGCCGTCGCCCCACGATACCCATGATTGGGATGCTGCGGAAACTCCGGTGCTGGTGGATGGAATGTTTCAGGGCAAGCCGCGGAAGATGCTGCTGCAGAGTTCGCGCAACGGTTATTTTTTCGTGCTCGACAGGACGGACGGCAGCAGTTTACTCACAGTTCCATTTGGCCCAGTGAACTGGACAACGGGGGTCGACAAGCAAGGGCGTCCGATCCCGGATCCGGCCAAGGATCCGGCGCCTGATGGGCGTTTGATCGCACCAGACGAAAATGGCATGACTAACTTTCGCTCCCCGAGTTTTGATCCGAAGACCGGTTTGTTCATCGTATCGTCACATCCGAGTTACAGTCTGTACTTCACCAAACCCGCCGATGGCACCTATGGTTGGGGGGGCGCCGACTATGACCTGTGGAGCAAGGGTGTGCTTGAGGCCATTGATTACCAGACAGGCGAGGTTAAGTGGACCCATGAGCTCGGCCCCGGAACTCCCACCGCGGGTGTCTTGACTACTGCGTCGGGGCTCACCTTCACCGGCGACGTTCGAGGCAACGTTCTTGCTCTTGAGACCGGCACCGGCAAAACCCTCTGGCATGCCGGCTCAGGGGACAGAATGGCTACCTCGCCCATCACTTACGAGCTTGGCGGCCGCCAATATCTGTTAACCAGTAGTGGCACCGTAGTGTTCGCCTGGGCCCTCCCTCAACATATGTAACCTTTACGGAAGTTTAAACCGGGAGATAAACCGCAGATCCCGACCGGAGCAGAGGGATCTGCGGTTTCTTTCCACTCCCACTTGTGCAGTGCCTCGCGTCTAGGTACGCTGGTTAGGCACCTGGAGGAAACAGAATGCAACGGATACGTAAGGCGTGTGCAGTGGCGGGATTGATGGTTTCGACCGTAGCCCTGGCGCAGGGAAACCCGCTCGCCAGTGAAGTACAAGCAAGCTACATGCGGCTGAAACCGAACATACTCAAAGCAGCTGATAAGATGCCCGCCGCAGACTATACCTATAAACCCACGCCTGATATCCGCACCTTTGCGCGGGTCGTAAACCATGTAACCGAGGCGCAGCTGCACATTTGCGGAGCCGCGAATAACACCGGCGCCAGTGCGCTGCCCAAAGTGCCACCAGAAACAGCAGACAAGGCGGTCATCGTGGAGGCACTCAACGCTTCCTTTGCTGAGTGCGACAAAGCTTATGCCGGCGTAACCGAAGCCAACCAGACGGACATGCTCCAGGCCGGCCCGGCGGGAAAGCGAACTCGCTTGAGTATGCTCTGGGGCAACATCGCTCACGACAATGAGCAATACGCAATCCTGTCGTTGTATCTACGCTTGAAAGGATTAGCGCCGCCGACCAGCGAGAAATAACTCGCCTGGCTACGGGCTTGGCGTCCTGCCACGTTGTGTTGGACACGATTGCGTGTGCGCCTTTCTCTTACAGAAAGGCGCATGAGGTTCGTCAACGCCACCAAGTTTTACAGGAAATCCGGGGGAGCGAAGCCGAGCGATCTGCGGTTCCGCGAAGCCTTCCTGGAAATGTTTTTCTTCACGACATCTTCTCCCTGGGTTGATCTGCCTGCCGCGGATGCCAGCGGTAGGCAGCCACCGAGTTCTTCCAGAAAAACTTCTCCGAGGCCACCGGGCCTTTGGGCTCAACGTAGCTGCGGACGATCGAGATGGTCTCCTGGTAAGTCGCGTGATGGTCGCTATTGGGCCAATCGCTCGCATAGAGGACGTGGTCTTCGCCGAACACCTCCCATAGTGCATCAAGCCGCTCCTGGGCAAACGCCGGGCCGCCTGCCTCTTCGATGCGCGCGGCAATGACTTCAGAAAGTTTGACGAAGACGTTCTTGTTTTTTGCCAGGCGGCGCAGCAGCGACCAATATTCTTCCCGGGCGGGTGCTTCCGAAGGTATTCGCGCCGTGGGCAGGTGATCGATCACGATCCTTAACTCGGGAACGTGGTCAGACACACCGGAGATGGCCCGGATGAGCTTCAGATCGGGATTGGCACTATCCAGGACCAGGCCGCGCTCCGCCAACATCTTCAGCCCGGGCAGAAACTCCGGTTTCTGCGCGTCGACGGTCAGATCCCGATCCCAGAGATTGCCATACCGTATGCCCAGGAACAGTGAGTTGGTGTGAAGCCGGTCAAGCTCCTTTGGATACGAGGGATCTCCCGGGATCAGATCGCCCACCATGCCCACAATGATGGGATGGCCGGCCGCCTGGCGCAGAACCCAATCGTTATCGCTGGCCAGCGGGCTGGCTTCGACCACGATTGCGCCGACCACGCCGAAGGGACGGGCTATGCCGGCATAGCGCTCGGGCAGGGCTGCCTTGTAGAGCGCAGTATCGGTTTTGGCAGGCCAAGGGACACCGCCTGGACGCCCCGGATCAAAGAGGTGAATGTGGGTGTCGATGATCGGGATTGCCGGGGGAAGGGCGTCGGCGATACGGCTCATTGCTGCGCCGCCGGCGACCGAAGCCGCGAGCGTGAGAAACTTGCGTCTCTTCATGCACGTCTCCTGTATGTCCAGAGGAGAAACATTAACAGAAGAAATGCTTTAGAATGCTGCTTTGTTCGGAGGAGCTTTGCAAAGACGACATTTCCTGACCTCGTCCGTGGCCGCGGCAGCGGTGGCGTTGACCCCCGGCAACTCATTTGCCCAGGCGGCCACTGGCAAAGGCCGCGAGTACTATGAGCTGCGCAAGTATCAGTTGCAGGCAGGCCCGGAACCAAAGCTGCTGCAGAGCTACCTGGCTGATGCGCTGATTCCCGCGCTCAACCGGCTCGGTTTTTTGCCCATCGGGGCCTTCAATCTCGACCTCGGCCCGCAAACGCCCGCGCTCTACTTGTTGATCCCGTCGGCCACCCTGGAGTCGCTGGTGACAACCGAGTTGCATCTGGCAAAGGACGACGAATTCATGAAAGCCGCCGCGCCCTTTTGGAACGCGCCGGCGACCGCACCCGGTTTCCTCCGCATCGAGAGCTCGCTCATGATCGCGTTTGAAGGCTGGCCGCGTTTGGTGGTTCCACCGGTCACGGCGCAACACGGCAAGCGGGTATTTCAACTCCGCACTTACGAGAGCCCAACCCCACAGGACCACGTGCGTAAAGTGGACATGTTTCACAACGGCGAATTTGAGATCTTTGCGCGGGCCGGCTTTTGGCAAGTGTTCTTCGGCGACACATTGATTGGTCCGCGCTTGCCGCAGTTGACCTACATGGTCAGTTTCCCTGACATATCGGAGATCGACGTAAAGTGGGATGCCTTTCGTTCTGACCCGCAATGGAAAAAGCTGGCGGCTCAGCCAAAGTACAGCTCAGAAGCAATCGTGAGCAACATCGACAGCCTGATCCTCAGGCCGGCGTCCTTCTCCCAAATCTAGGATTCGGGAGCGGGGTTTAGGTAGAGGTAGGTAGGCGCGGGCTTTACAGGCTGCGGAAAAAGTGAGTTCCGCTAACAGGGTAGGTACGCTCTAAAAGCCCGAAGCAAGGCTTATCCGCAATTTTTTGAAGCCTGCCGGTCGTCCCAGATTTAGACATCCAGCCCAAGCTCCTCGATCCCTTTCCCGCCATGCTTCTCCAAATCCGCCAACAATCCTTCATCCGACAAGTCAAGCGTGTGGGAGTGTTTCCAGTCATGGTGGACGACATCATGCAAACGATCGACGATATGCTTGTCGCAAACTTCAATAGCTAATTCGCGCCGGCTGTCGAAACTCCCTGGAGCCAGGTTGATGGATCCGATAATCGCCCGCTCTCCATCGGCAAGCAACATCTTGGCATGCAGCTTCAGGCTTTTCAGCTTGCGCACCTCAACTCCCACATCATTCAGAATGCGCAGTCCTCCCACGCCTTCCAGCAATTTCTCCTTCTTAAGGGTGTGCGGCGGCCGCGCCATCACATGAACCTTGACTCCGCGCTCCTTGGCCCGCACCAGGTGCTCGATGATCATCTGATCCTGGTAACGTTCATTTTGTAACCATAGCGAGTTCCTGGAAGCGTCAATGAAATCGGTAATCCGTTGACGGCCATTGCCGCGGCACCAAATCAATTGCGCTTGTTTACCGGAGGCAAAATCCTGGCGGCTCCAGTCTGCCTCGAAGCAGTTGATTATCTCCGCAACTTCTTGCGGATCCGAGGTGATGACAGCATAATCCCGCGTCACGGTCAGGTTCTCGCTCTGCCAGTTCAGCGACTTCACAAACGCCGTCTTATCATCCACGACCATCGATTTTTCGTGCGTAAGGTCGAAGGCTGGATTGCTATCCAGCACGTCAACCCCTGCCGCCGATAACGTTGCCCGGCTTTCTTCGTTTTCAGAGACCCCGCTGCGGCGCTTGGGGTTGAGCATGACGCGGACGACAACGCCGCGGCGGTGTGCTTCCACCACGGCCGCGATCAGCGTCGGATCGGTAAACACGAACATCTTGATGCGCAGCGATTTGGCCGCATGCTTGATCGCGTCCAAAATCGGTTTTGCGGAATCGTCAGGTAACACAACTAAACTACGGGACATCTGCATTCTCCCGCCTGCGGAAGCCGCTAAGGAGCAGCCTTCGCCGGTGTTGTATCGAACTGTACACCTATACAGGGTGAACAAACACGGAAAACCCGCATAAATAGCGGCTTTCGCAGAACAATGCTGCTTTGAGAGACTCACAGGAGACTCAAAACAGCGCGGCCCGGGAGACGCTCCTAGAGGCGTTTACGCGCTACGGTTACCAAAGATCACTCGCCTGGGAAATTTCGGTTAGCAACCATCAGTCAAGCTTTTGTGTCGTAATTTCTTAAGACTGGAAGCGGGTGATTCCAGCCGCTGACGACGGAGAGTTCATCGCAGGGGGGCGAATGGACTCTCCGTCACTGGTCAAAACGCCTGCAGGCATCTTGCGCGACGTTTCACTGCGTACCGACTCGCTGAGGCGGTCTGGCTTTCAGGCGCGACAGCTCTTAATCGTAGTCGCTCGCACCGATCGCGGAACCATCCCGCATCCAGCCCAGAACATTCCACCAGGCGCGCCAGGTGCTCTTTCTTGTCGGTCGATTTCGGGGAAGAGGAAGCATCGTGCTTCAAGGAAGGTTTGCCGGTCCTGGCTTGCGGTGAAATCCTCGATGCTTGCCAGAAGTATCGCCTGGATCAACCTTCGGAATGGCCGGCCGGGATCATCGATTTCAAGGGGTAGCTCGCCGTCGTCTTCTTCACTCTGGGATGAGTGCGACGTTTCGGGCTCGAGCACGTTGAGAAGCGTAGCACAGTGTTCCGAAAGGTCTCACCGTAGTGGCCCGCCAGGCGCATGATTACACGCCTTCCGCGGAGGCCTCTTCAGATGTTTCGCAAACATGTGATTTCGGAGCGCATGGCGCGCGCGAAGGTGTTCTGCTAAATAATCTGCTTCGTCTTCAAAACTTCAATGTATTCGGGCCTTGTTAGCCAGCACTGAACCAGGCCTCGCAACTGCTCTTCGTCGACCTTTAACTGCTTTCGTATGAGGTGCGTCGGCTGCGACTTGTTACCGTGAGAGCGTTTCGTCCGGATGACTACTCGGCCCTCATGTCTTAGCAGCGCGAAACGATGGTCGCCGTCGCGAATTTCCATTTCGAGCTTTGCAGCTATTGTGTCGAAATCGCGGCTGCTTAGCATTACCGTCGAACGTGCTCGATATGCTCTTTGAGAGAGGCCCAAACCCGCTCAAGGTCGGCGCCGAGATTCATTTGCTCGCGCTCGAGAGTGGAGTACAGCTCAACCAGAGTTCTCGCAAGCTCGACGGTTGCTACTGATGCTGAATCAGCATGTCCGAACTCGTCAATTTCTTGCCATATCGCGGAAACGCCTTCCCCTGATCGATCGAGCATTACCG
This sequence comes from Acidobacteriaceae bacterium, assembly GCA_049693715.1. Lineage (GTDB taxonomy): Bacteria > Acidobacteriota > Terriglobia > Terriglobales > Acidobacteriaceae > PALSA-350. Next base: position 14,637 of record JBAVQC010000485.1, read on the forward strand.
GGATCGGTCTTTGAACACGAAAACGGGCGTCGAAAAGGGTCCCCAGGCTTATCTTGTCCAGAATTTCTGCAGAGCCATGAATCGGAATGAGTGCCGGCACGGGCGTCTCGTCCAATGTAGCTCGGAACTCGAAAGGAGAACTCGTGTCGCGGACTCCTCCAGTTTCGATTTGAGGTGGCAACGCATACGCTGTTGAGCTCATATTTTCCCGCCTGTCTGGTTTGGGGGAGTGAACTTCTTCACTCTAAATGGTGCTCTACCCACATAAACGTCATCCATGTAGATCTGAAATTCGTGCATCCCCTCTTCTTCTATCGGAACCTGCTGGAAGTTAACTCCAACTTCAAGCGGATCCAGGGGCTTTGCCCACGTGACCTCTTGAACTGGAAGGTCCAACACTGCCTTATCGTCCCGCACCCGAACGAATCGGATTCGCAACGCGTACTTCCCTTCACCATCGATCATCTTTACGTACAACCCGAGGCTCGTGAATGCCGGCAGAACAGGCGTGTGAAGGACCCCAAAAATGTTTGCCAACGTTTTCGATTGTGTCATCAAATCGGTCACCAACACCTGACAGACAAGCGCTGCGGCGACCTCAGGAACACGGCTCAATCATTCTCCTCTAGGGAAGGCGATGCTATCACTATCAGCGTAAAGGCTTCAATTGCACAGACGAGGACCCGGTTGCCGACCCTAACAAGCAATGCAAAAGCGGTTTCACTGAAAACGGCTGGGCGTCGGCTATCACCCTGAACTCGCAGGCTTTAATGCTCATGGTATAGATGCGTTTCTGCGCGAAATGTCGCGCGGACCTATGGTTTAATCGTGGTAACCGGCTTGCTCTCATTTTGGGCAATGGTAACCAACCTTGCAACTCATTTCGGTTCTCCCTGGCCCAGAGTGAGCGGGTCCGTGAAAACCTCGTCCAGCTTGCTCGCAGGTCCCGCCCTATGCGCCGGCGCCGAAATGACCCGCGACGACCTTGGACTCGTTGACGATGCTCTCGACGTAGTCACTCCACCATTGCAGCATCCGCTTTCGCTCAGCCGCATACTCGGCAACGTTGTAGACGCCTCTTATCCCAGCAATCTTGTGCCCCAGGGCGACCTCGATGACGTCAGGCTGGAAGTGATTGCCGTGCAGGATCGTGGATGCCGTTCTTCGCAAATCGTGGATGTGGAAGGCTGGCATGTCGAACGTCAATCGGTCGAGCACGCCGTTCAGTGTGGTTTCATTAAGCGGTCTGCGCAGGCTGCTCCGGCCTGGCAAGACCAACTCGGAGCCACACGCGAGTATCTCCAATTCGAGGATCATCTCCGCCACCTGCGTGCTGAAATAGACTAAGTGTGGCTGCCCCGTCTTGGTGTTCTCCGCAGGGATGAGCCACTCGCCGGCCTCGAGATTCATATGCTCCCATCGGGCCTGCAGCAATTCGCTCTTGCGCACCAACGTCAGCAGGATGATCCGGAGAGCGAGCTTGAATTGCCGGTTGATGTCCGCCTGGTCGACCGCGCGCAAAAAGACTCTGATCTCACTCGGGCTGAGCGCCCGGGTGCGCTTGCCCGCCCGACCGATGTATTTCGTCGCCACCATTGTCGCCGGGTTCATCGTGACCATCTGCAACTCGAGCGCGTAATCAAACACGCTCTTCATGACGGCGCGCAGATGCAAGGCGGTCGTGATGCGGCCCTTGTCGCGCTTCGCGTAGATGAGCCTCTGGCAGTCCAGCACGCCGACGTCTTTGAGCAGACGCTCGCCGAGCGGAGGGCAGATTTCAGCGTCGAGGTAACGCTGCACCTCGCTCGGGTCCTTCAGCTTTTGCTCGACCTGTTCGCGAAAGAACCGGTCGCAGAACTCGCGAACTGTTGGGTTGGTCGAACGGCCGGCACGCGCCAGCGTCTTCTCATGGGCGGGTGACTTTCCCTGAGCAACTATCTGCGCCAGACGGTCGCGTTCCTTGCGGGCGCCCGCCGGGCCCAGGTCGGGATAACTTCCCAGAATGACCTTCTCTTGCCGACCATTCAGGCGATAGCGGAATAGCCAGGACTTCTTGCCGGAGGGGAGAACGTCGAGCGAAAGCCCGCGCCCGTCGGTTTTCAAGTACCGATTTCCTTGGGGTTTGAACGCCCGGATCTGCACATCGGTGAGCGGCACGGAGACTCACTGGAGACTTAATTTGGCGGTCCTTTGCCGAGTCTCCGCTCGACTAAAGGTTACACTAGGTTTACTGTTTTCTGGTGTTTGGGGGAGTCTATCGAGCTTTCATGAGACTCCGCTTTACCCTGGCCGAACTGTACACTATACAACTCGGCGTAGGTTCCCCCCAGCGCCAATAGCTGGTCGTGCGTGCCCTGCTCGGCCACTACACCCTCTTTCAGCACTATGATTTTATCGGCATCGCGGATGGTACTCAGCCGGTGGGCAATGGTGAGTACGGTTCGCCCCTTCATCAATCGTTCCAGGGCCTCGATCACCAGTCTTTCCGACTCGGTATCCAGAGCGGCGGTCGGTTCGTCAAGAATCAGAATCGGGTTGTTGCGTATGATCGCGCGGGCGATCCCGATACGCTGCCGCTGGCCGCCGGAAAGAGTATCGCCTCGATCGCCCACAAACGTCTGGTAGCCGTTGGGCATGCGGGCGATGAACTCGTCCGCATTGGCCAGCTTTGCGGCCTCGACAATCTCCTCCTCGGTCGCGTTTTCGCGGCCGTACGCAATGTTGTCCCGCACAGATCCGCGAAAGAGCACCGTCTCCTGCAGCACATAACCGATCTGATCGCGCAAAGCCTGCAGCCGATAGTTGCGAACATCAATGCCGTCCACCAGTACCGCTCCGGCGCTGGGATCGTAGAACCGGGGAATCAAGCTCATGATGGTCGATTTGCCCCCGCCCGTCGGCCCTACCACGCCAACCATCTGACCGGGCTTCACGGTGAAGCTTACATCGCGCAGCACGGGACAACTGGCGTCATACGCGAAGGCCACGTGATCGAAGACGATCTCGCCCTTGATCTTCTGCTCGTTGGCATCGGGTTTCTCGGGAAGCACGGCATCGGCGTCGAGAATCGTCCGAATGCGCTCTACCGCCACAGCGGTCTGGGCAATGGAGTTGTTCATGCTGGCGAGGTCTTTCACCGGCTTAAAAAACGATGCCAGATAGGAAAGAAAAACGGTCAACTCCCCAGCGGTCATCCCTCCCCTAAGGATGAGCAGCGAGCCTCGCCAGAGGACGAAGGCAACACAGAAAGACACGATGACGGAAACGATAGGCGAAAGCAGCGCCTTCACCTGGCGCGCTTTGAGCGCCGCAGCCACGGTCGCCGCGCTCGCCACCGCCAGCGTTTGCTGTTCCAACTCCTGCCTGCCGAAGGCCGTGACCACGCGGATCGATTCGAGATCCTGCTGCACCACGGCCACGATATTGCTCTGTTGCCTACGCACCTCGTGAGTCGAACTCTTGACCGCCTTCTTGAACCTGGTGGCAAGCAGAAGCAACAAGGGCGTGATCGCGATTGCGATCAGAGTGAAGTCCCAGTTGAGGAAGAACATCACCACCAACATGCCCATGATCGTGAACATGTCCACCACGATGCCGAGCGTCGCGGAGGAGGCAAAATTTTGGATGGTGAGCACGTCGGCGGTAATCGTGCTGAGCAGGACGCCGGATTGGTGGGTGTCGTAGTAGCGCAGCGATAAATATTGGAGATGGTGGTAGGTGCGCATGCGCAGGTCATTCGCGACCCACTGTCCCACGCTCTCGGTGAAGTAGTTGGCCACGTACGAGGCGACGGCATTAAAGACAGCGATCAGGATCACCGCTAAGGCCGCAATCTCCGCAAGATGCGCTCGATGAGCATGAGCGAGCACCGGCTCGATCAGGTGAGCCAGCCAGGGATCGAGCTTGCGTCCGACCACCACGTTGTCGATGACGATCTTGAGTGGCCAGGGTGCAGCCAGAGTCATGACGCTCTGGACCAGCATCGCAAAAAGGATGATCGACAGACTGCCCCGGTAAGGGCGAAGCAATTCGCGGATGAGGCCCATCATGCCCGGGCTCTCTTCGCCATTTACTTGCTGCGCGGCCTCAACCACTGTGAATACCCCTGGTTACGAGTCTGTGAAGGTGACACCACTTTAAACGGTATCCCGCCTTTCTGCTGTAACAGATGTTGGGCATGCGAATCCTGAGGCCGCAAGTGAACCAAAAACACTTCCACGAAAGGTCCGCGCGGAACCGCAGGTCCCTCCGCTACGCTACCCCGGATTTCCTGTTGATGTTGGTGGCGCTGGCGAACTTCATGCGGCTTTCCTTACTGAAAGCCGCACACGCAGTTGTCTCCAGATCAGCGTGGCAGGAAATCCGGGTTCGCTCCGGTGGGGATGACAAGGCGAGGGGAGACG
>JBAVQC010000486.1:0-1883 GCA_049693715.1 Acidobacteriaceae bacterium
ATTCAGCAGATTTCGAATGAGGTCCTGCAGGTGCAGCAGGGATCGCTCTATCCCGCGCTCCACCGGTTAGAACAGCAAGGGTGGATACGCGCCAAGTGGGCCGAGAGCGAGAGTGGCCGCCAAGCCAAGTTTTATTCGCTTACCGCCGCCGGCCGCGCTCAGCTGGAACGGGAAAAGGAAAGCTGGAGCAGGCTTTCGACCGCGATCAACCTGGTGGTTGAGGGCGCGTAATAACACAGGAGGTACGATGCGCTGGCTCGAGCAATTCCGCATGACCATAAGGATGTTGTTCCACCGCAAGGCCGAAACCGCGCGGCTCAACGACGAACTCGCGTTCCACCTTGACCAGCAGGCGAAAGAAAACATTGCCGGTGGCATGGCTCCGGAAGAAGCACGATACGCAGCTCTGCGTACTTTCGGGAACCCTACGCAACTTGGCGAGGAAGCGCGTTCCAAGTGGAGCTGGAACTGGCTGGAGAGATTTCTGCGCGACCTGCATTACGGTGCGCGGACTCTCACGCGTTCCCCGGGATTTTCTCTGACGGCAATTCTTGTCATGGCGTTGGGTATCGGCGCCACTACTTCGCTTTTCACCATCGTCCGCTCGGTACTCCTTAAGCCGCTTCCTTTCCGCGACCCCGCCAACCTGGTGATGGTTTATGAGCACTTTCGCGAGGCTACAGGCGGCGACGGCTTCAACGTGGTCTCGCCCGCTGATTTCAACGATTGGCGCAAGCAGACACATGGTTTTGAAGACATGGCCGCTTGGCACGACTATGGGTTCGATCTCACCGGGGAGCACGAGGAGCTGCCCGAGGTGGTCCAGGCTGCTGCAGGTTCGTGGAACCTCTTTCCGCTGCTGGGGACGCCGATGGCTTTGGGGCGCACGTTCCGGCCGGAGGAAGACCAGGTTGGAGCGAACCGTGTGGCTATCCTTTCCTGGAGTCTGTTCCAAAGGCGGTTTGCAGGCGATCCCACGGTCATCGGCAAACAAATAAGACTGGACAGCGCGCCGTACCAGGTCATTGGTGTCTTGCCCAGCTGGCTTACTTATCCTGACGCGCGGATACAGCTATGGGTGCCGTATGCTTCGACTTTTGACGCCAAAGCGTTTGCCCGGCACGACATGCATCAGAGCCATGTGGTCGCCCGGCTTCGCCCGGGAACCAGCGCGGCAGCTGCCGTGAACGAAGTAGGTGCGCTGCAATATCGAATCCATCTTGCTCATGCCGCGGAGCCGGTTGCGGAAGAAGTTCGTCTGCGGCCCATCCTGAATGATGTGACGCTGGACGTGAAGACACCCCTGGTTGTCCTGCTCTGCGCTGTCGGTTGCATGCTGTTGATTGCCTGCCTCAATGTTTCCAATCTGCTGGTGGCACGCAGCGCGGCCCGGCGTAAAGAACTTGCCGTGCGTGGAGCATTGGGCGGCAGCCGGCTTATGCTTATCGGGGAACAGATGGCGGAAAGCCTCCTGATCTGCGCGGCTGGGGGGACCCTCGGTCTTCTGCTGTCTGTCGTGGCGACCCATTGGCTTGCGGACCACTGGAGCGCTTTGCCCCGCGCGGACGCCATTCATTTGGACGCAACGATACTGGCCTTTTCCATCGGCCTGGTGTTCCTTACCGCCATGCTCTCCGGTCTCTTACCGGCGATTTCCTCGACGGGGGCGGGCCTCTTCGCCGGGCTGCAGGAATCATCCCGGTCGATCGGCGGCAGTCTGTCACGCGCCACGCTGCGCAAAACGCTGCTCACGGTAGAGATCGCGCTTACGGTGATCCTGCTTGTCGCCGCGGGCCTGTTATTCAAAAGCTTTCTGCATCTGCGCACGGCTGATTTGGGTTGTGCCACCGATCACGTGCTCACCATGAAGTATGGCCTTCCGG
>JBAVQC010000487.1:0-19290 GCA_049693715.1 Acidobacteriaceae bacterium
CGCTAAGACATATCGGTATTGATTTCTCCAGACGGCGTGAGCCAATACCGAGTTGTTAAACAACTAGTAACTTCCGAGTAGGCGGTCACTCGCCCAAGACGAATCCTCGGGCAGCTCCCCTTCCGCGATATGGATCGTCTATTTGCTGGTTTTGTACTTGACGTCGGGTGACGGCTGCATGAGAACGGTATGCACAACGCCACGCGCTTGGATTTCTCCAGTAGTTTCGTTGTAATCAATCGCATCCGCGCGTAAAACGACGGGGCTCTTATCACAGACATTGCCTGTCGGCCGACAGACAATTGTCCTCGCTTCGGCATTTCCCCGCAGTTGGAGATGGCTTTGCAGGCGGATCCAGCGGGGGCTATTTTATTAGTCCAAGGCAAATGCGGCAGATGGCGAACGGAGGACAGTTGCATGGGCTCCAGGATCCGGATTCTTGCGGGGCTTGCGTGGGCAGGCATGGCGTTGGCAGTGAGTGCAGTCGCGCAGGCTCCGTTGCCTTCGCATGGGCCGGCGAAGGGATACCTGGTCATTGCGGGCGGAGGGCCGGACTGGCCGGATTATCAGCGGATGATCGCGCTCGCCGGCGGCAAGGCCGCGCACATTGTAGTAATCCCGACCGCAGCAATTCGAAATCCGGTAGAGGAGAAGCGGCTTGAGCCGTACTGCTCGACGATCTTCGCCGGGATGAAGTGCACGGTGCTGCACACGACGGATCGCCAGGTGGCCAACTCGCCGGAGTTTGTGGCGCCATTGAAGGACGCAACCGGCGTTTATCTCGAAGGCGGGCGACAATGGCGGCTAGCGGATGCATACCTCGGCACGCTGACGCTGGAGGGGATCTTCGGCGTGCTCGACCGTGGCGGAGTAGTGATGGGTGGATCAGCGGGTGCGACGATTCAGGGCTCGTACATGGTGCGCGGCTCCTCGAACCCTGATGACAACACGATCATGATGGCGCCTGGGCACGAGGTTGGGTTCGGCCTGATCACCAACGCGACTATCGATCAGCACGTGGATGCGCGCGGCCGCGAGAACGACCTGGCGCCTGTGATGAAGAAGCATCCGGAACTGCTGGGGATCGGGCTTGACCAGAGCACGTCGATCACGGTGCATGGCGATACGCTGACCTGCAACGGCCCGCGTCGCGCGGCTATCTGGGACGGCAAGGACCACGACGGCAAGGGCTACTACTATTTGCACGCTGGTGACTCACTGAACCTGGTATCGCGCGTCGCAAGGTTCGTGCCCCATACGCCCGTCCAGAACTTCTAGATTCGATGTCTCATGCAGAGTATCAACGGGTGGGTACCCTTCTTCGCGATGGTCATTTGACGGGAACTTCTCCTGCCTTCATCCTTTCATCTGCTTCGCTAATGGAAGCATAGGCCTATCCTTATTCCTGATCCGGAGTTCCATGGGCCAGTTGCTCAATCCACGCCATCGATTTCTTCGGCTCGCCCATCGCCGCATTCGACACGTCCTCCCACGCTTCCCACGTCTCCAGCCGCTCCGCATATGCGGCGCGGGCCCTGGGCAGGATAGAAGTGCCCAGCCCCAATCGCAGCGGCGGATTTTCCGTGTCCACAAGCTTCAGGATGGCTTCTGCCGTCGCCTCCGGATCGCCGCGTTCAACATTCGCCAGATGCGTCACGAACTGCTTCCGAAATTCCGCGTATGGTTCCAGCGCATCCGCGATCTGTGAGGATTTTCCGAAGTCGGTTGCGTAGGCTCCGGGTTCAACAAGTGTCACCTTCAACCCGAACGCCCTCACCTCCTGCGCGAGGGATTCGTGGAGCGCTTCGACAGCCCATTTCGTAGCGCAATAGAAGCCGATGAGCGGCAATGCCGTTATCCCCAGCCCGCTCGAGACGCCGAGAATGTGACCGCTCCCTTGTTTCCGCAACAAAGGCAGAGCCGCTCGGAGCACCCGGACCATGCCGAAGTAGTTCGCATCGAAGAGGCCGCGGATCTGCTCATCGCTCGCTTCTTCTGTGGACGCGAACAGGCTCGCACCGGCATTGTTGACAAGGACGTCCAGCCGGCCGAAGTGCGTGTATGCCTGATGAACTGCCTGCTGCACCTGCAGGGAGTCGGTGACGTCGAGGGCAAGGGGCAGCACCGTGTCGCCAAAACGTCCCGCGAGCTCGGCTACGTCTGCCAGTTTGCGGGCGGTCGCTGCAACCCGATCGCCGCGTTTAAGAGCGGCCTCAGCCCAGATGCGGCCGAACCCGCGTGAGGCGCCGGTGATGAACCATGTCTTTTGCATTTCGATTCCTCCGTGATTGTGGGGTTAACTTCAGACCTCGCAATAGCGCATGTTCTCGAGATCGGTGAGAAGGGAGGGGCCTGTGGGGTTCCATCCGAGCTTCGCACGGGTCTGCGCACTGGAGGTCAGAGGGTCCCTCCCCACGAAGAACCCGAGGAAGCCGAAATGCTCCCCGGCCTGCTCCTGCGAGATAGAAATGACGGGCACGTTCAGGCCGCGGCCGATAGCGGCACCGATGTCTTTGAGCCGGACACCCTCTTCGGCGACGGCGTGGTACCGGGCCCCCGCTGTGCCTTTCTCCAGGGCAAGCCGGTAGAGCCGGGCAACATCCGTTACATGCGCGGCAGGCCAGCGGTTTTGACCCTCGCCGACGTACGCTGAGACTCCCTTTGCGCGGGCTACAGCGATCAGGGGAGTGACGAGACCCTGTTTTGCCGTGTCGTGGACCTGCGGCAGGCGTATCACCGAGGCGTGAACTCCACGCTCCATCAGCGCGACAGCAGTCACCTCTGATACCCGAGGAAGGGATGGAGAAGAAGGAAGCGGTGGATCGTCCTCGGTGGCGGCGCGGCCTTGAGCCACTCCGACTCCGGAACTGACGATGAACGGACGGCTGGAGCCCTGGAGCACGGCGCCGATGGCCTCAATGGCGCGCTTGTCCAATTCACAGCTCTCTCGAAACCTTGACCAGTCGTGCCGGAAGGCGGTGTGGATTACCGCATCAGATGCGACTGCTCCGCTGCGCAGGCTTTCCAGGTCCTCCAGATCGCCTCGATGTGCCTGAGCGCCGGCGGCTTCAAGCGACTTTGTGCCCGCATCCGACCTCGCCATCCCGAGGACCTGGTGGCCCGCACTGATGAGTTCTTTCACGACGCCGCAACCGATGAATCCGGTAGCGCCGGTAACGAATACGCGCATATGTGTCTCCCTGACCTCATTCGAGCTAGGATTGACGAAAGGATGCGGCCTCGACTAAAACGGAGGCATCCTCCGTATGAATAGATAACCGGAGGAAACCTCCGGTTGCAAGAATTTTGGAGATGACGAAGAAGCGTTCGACGACCGTCCGGAAACCGCGCTCAGACGCGCTGCGCAACCGCGAGCGCATTCTTGAAGTTGCGAAGGGAGTCTTTACCCGACAAGGCGCCAATGCCAGCCTGGAGGAGATCGCGAAGCAGGCGGGTGTTGGAGTAGGCACCCTCTATCGCCATTTTCCTACGCGGGATGAGCTGATCGAAGGTGTTTACCGGAACGAAGTCGAGAAACTCGCGGCGGCCGCGGCCCGTTTCGCCGAGACCATGTCCCCTCTCGAAGCGCTTCGAGCCTGGATGCTGCTGCTGGTCGATTACATTGCGGCAAAGCACATCATTGCACCCGCTCTCAATACCATTGCCGGAGGCCCGTCCAGGCTTCATGAAGGTTCACGCACCATGATCCATGCCGCGATCGATGGGCTGGTGAAGCGGGCTAAGAGGAGTGGCGATCTGCGAAGAGATCTGGATGCATACGACCTGCTTCGAGCGTTGATCGGCGTCTCGCATGTGGGCTCCGGCGCTGACTGGCAGCAAAGCGCCAGGAGACTGGTAGACATACTCATCGCAGGCTCACGCCCGCTCAAATAATCCGCGTCTCGCAGCACACGATCTCTGGCAGTGGAGATCCGTGCCTTCCTCATACCACCGCAACAGCAAAAGCCAACTGGCCTCACGCTTTTAGATTCGGGCCAATGCACTCATCCAAACGGGTTGAAGGTCAAATCGCGGGTTCAGGTCGGATTGTCGCCAATCCGGACATTGATACCCCATTTTCGCGTTCTGTCCGGTTGGCCGGTCATACAGCCAGAACCCCAGAGCTTGGAGTTCCTTGTGTGTTCGCTGGGTGAATGATGACGCCATCGTTACTGGCCGCTCAGTATAATCGTCCGGACATACTCTTGGGAAAGACGCTCCTCAATGGCCAAGATCGCGTATCTGTTTCTTCTGCTGGCCGGTCTTGGTTTCACTGTCGTCCTGGTTATCGACGCGGCGACTCTATTCGGGTCGACATACCTGTTCGAGCATTCGCTGAGGTTTGTAGGGCCTGGCCTTTTTGTTGTGTGGCTGCCCACGATGCTCATAATGGGTCGTCTGACGCGTGACTTCAAACAGAAAGACATTTGGCGTGCGGCACTGCGCGGATGCCCTGAGTGGATGAGAAAAGCTCAATGGACGCTTTTCGGCTACGCTTGGATCGGATTCTTCGCTCTGCCCTTTATCTACGGCGGTGGGATGGAACTTCCCGCAAATAAATCGCGGTCTATGTCAGCGGTGCTACTTGCCTTTTACTCCATTGCAACTGCTGTACTTTATTCAGCAACTCGAGCCGAGAAATTCGATGTAAGTAGGCGATGTCTGAACGGCCATCGGGTTCCACTACTGGCGAAGTACTGTGAAGAGTGTGGAGCAACAGTGCAAACGACTCCCCCGGTCTCTACCAGTTTGTCGTAGCTGTTGGTGATAGCTGAGAGCGCTCAACAGACCCATTTCAAGTTCCGAGCGTGTGGTCGCCAACCCAGACATTACGCCCGTTTTGGGGTGATCCTCGACATCGTACCCAAATCTTTCGTCGTGTCCCGCGGGGCCAGTTGTTGAAGAAGCCGCGGAGGAGGCTCTTGTGAGACTGCGAATGATTTCCGTGTCGCGTTCACGATACGGCGTTCCGTCGTTGCGAAAGACCTCGTTCGAACCACAGTCTTGAGCATTTTTCAGTTTCCGGACACGGGCATTGGGGTGAAGACATGCTGGTCGCCGCGGCCGGTGAGTTCGCGAATCAGGTCGACTTCATGCTGGCGATAAGGTGTGTCGTCCTGTTTGAAGACTTCGTGGAACCAGATGGTTGGCTGCAGTTCAACGTAGGGGCGCCGCCAGGAGTCCCAGGGAAAATAGGTCTGTGTCTTTCCGGCGACCAGACCCCAATTGATTGCGCCTACATGGTACTGCTTGGCCACCGGGAGAACGCCATCGAAGGTTGAGCCGGCACCGCGCGCCATATACTCCGTGCAGATGAGCGGCCGCCCCTGGGCTTGAAGAGTCTTGACGCGGGCTTCGAAATCCTCGGGCCAGCCGTAGTTGTGAAAGGTGATGACGTCAGACTCGCTCAGCTGGATTTTTGTGGTTTCGCTTTCCAATGCAGGGTCTCCCCAGTTGCCTTCCCACACGCCGCTGGTTAATGGCTGCGTTGGATGCGCGGAACGCGCCCAGGCGAATGCTTTGGGAAGCAGTTCATCCACCCGCTGCACCTTGGCGGCAACATCCTCGATCTTGTCGCCGCCCCGATTGTCAGGCTCATTCCAGATATCCCAGCCCAGAATGCGATCGTCCTTGGCGAAGGCGCCCACAATGCCGGTTACATAAGCTTGCAGCTGAGGCTCTACAGCCGGATCATGCAACCGGGCTTTCCCGGGACTCTGCACCCAACCGGAGTTATGGACTCCTGGGATAGGAGGATGCTGAGGGCCAAGCCGGGGATTGGTCTCCCAACAGGAATCAAACAGCACCAGCAACGGTTTGATGTGGTGCGAGGCTGCAATCCCGAGAAAGGTGTCAAGCTGCTGCTTGAAACCTTGAGGGTCCTGCTGCCATAGCTGGTCCTGCAGGAACACCCGGACCGTGTTCATGCCGATGCTCTCAGCCATGCCCAGCTCCTTGTCATTGATGGCTGGATCAAACGTTGCCGCCTGGAACATCTCCAATTCATTGATGGCGTTGGAAGGAATAAAGTCTGCTCCCACGAGCCACGGCTGTTGCTTATACCAGTCATTTGCCTTTTGGGCAGACCACCGTTCCGGCGGGTTGTTTGTGGACTGCGCCACGCCATGCGGCATGGCTCCTGTCAACAGCGACAGCGTCATAAGCGAGAAAGAACAGAGCAGAGAATGTCTGAAAATCATTACCGTTCCTTTCGATTCCCATCGAGCCGCCGATTCCGTCGTCGCCGCGAACGAGTTGCGAGACCCCCTGCGCGGCAGCAGTGGCATCTTGTCCTGATTTGTTTGAGATCTTTATTGGACGGCTGCGTGATTATCGTCGTTATTGTCTTTATGCCCTGTACCGTTCCAGTTGGCATTGCGGACGCTCACCAGTCGTTTGGCCATCTCCTCACTCTTTTGTGTATCGCCCAATTGCGCATAAGCCTTAGCGAGCAGAAAGTAGGCTTGCTCAGCGCTGGGATTGTCTGCGATGGCGAGATTCAGCTGCGAAACTGCTGCGGCAGGGTGGTTCTGGCTGAGGCGGATTCGTGCCATTTCGATCAGCGCCGGCCCGTAACGACTGTCGATCGAGAGAGCCTTTGAGAGTTGCTCCTCGGCGCCGGCCTGATCTTGTTTGGATTGCAGAGCCAGGGCCAGTTGGCAATACGTCCGCGGTTGATTGGGAGACAACCCGATGGCGAGCCGATACTCGCTGATTGCCTGGTCAGCGTTGTCCAATTTCACCAGGGCGTTCGCGAGCAAAAAGTGTGCTTGATAGGAACCTGGATCGATCGCAATGGCGTGTTGCAGATCGTCGCGGGCCGCATCGTAGAGGATGGAATCATATTCGCTTTCGGCCAGCGTGATAAGAAAGGCTGCGGATCCCTCATACATGCCCCGCCTGGGGCTGAGTAGCGTTACCACATCTTTGAATTTGCCCTGCAGCTGCAGAGTGTTGGCGAGCGTCACCAGGGAATTGGCCGACGGATCGGCCTTGCAGATCGCCTGGGCCACGCCCTGGGCAGCCACGAGCTGATGACTGGAGATAAATACCAGCAAGGCTACTTTCATTTCCTGCAACGGCGTGGTTGGTGTTGGACGAAAATGCGCCAGGGCCTGCGCGGCTTTATCCACCTGGTGATTGCCCATGCATTCGCGCGCCAGGGAGGCAGCAATGCTGTTGTTGGTCGGCCAGGCAGTGTGGGCGCGCTGCAGAGTTTCCTGCGCACTGGGCAGATAGCCCCCCACCTCATAGGCGCCGGCCAGCAACAGACTGATGCGCGGATCACAAAGCTGCGTGGAAGGCGGCTGCAGCTCAGCTGCCGCCTCTTTGAAGTTTCCCTGCTGCATCAAGGCGCTTGCGTTGCCTAGCATTATGTCTATTTGTGCTTGCGTTGGGCACCTTTTGCCGGTTCTAGAGTGAGCCGTGGAGACCGCTTGCACATCCGTTTCGTTTCTAAGGCCTTCCGCCGCCCTTGCGGCTGAGGAACTGCCAGTGAGGCAGACAGCAGCCAGAAGAGCAGCGGTCAACGTCAGTCCCGCTCTAGAAGCTGGGCAGGGTTGAGGCCCCATTCGGTTCGAAACCAAATCAGAATTTGAATCGCAGACTAAGTTGAATTTCACGCGCCGCGTTTGCTCCTTGAACGAGCCCAAACCTGCTCCCATCATCTACGTTCGTGTCTAGGTTGGTAAAGTTCACGCGGTTGAAGACATTGAATGCGTCCGCTTGAAAATTCAAGGTATAACGCTCACGATAGGTCCAACTCTTGTAACCGGAGAGATCCCAGCTTGCCGAACCCGGTGAGATGAGCTGCTGAACGGAAGCATTGCCCTGAACGGCCTCCGCGGTAACTGGAAGAACGTTCTGAGTATTGAAGTATGGTCCGAGTCGTCCGTTCCTACCTAAACCGCCATGCAGCGCCGAGTTATTGACGGGACCAGTGACGTTGGGGAGCCCATTGACGAAGATTCCCAGGTTTTGATTGCTTCCCAGCGTAAACCAGGGCCCAGAGTGAATGGCGCCGATCGTGGAAATCCTCCATCCGCCAATGGCCGCATCGAGGAGACCGCCGCTGTTCAGAAACTGCTTGCCCTTTCCAAATGGAAGCTCGTAAATGGCGTTGGCGATGAAATTGTGGTTCAAGTCATTGTCGCAGTGACCGCGATCGAGCCGCAGATCAAGCGGGTGCCAAGAAAATCTGTCCTGGTAGGGATAGCCGAGACATTTGGAAAAGGTGTAGTTGCCTAGCACCGAAAAGCCGGAACTGTACCGGTGCTCGACACGCGCGAAGACACCGCTATAAAACGAGCTGCCCGAGTTAGTGTTCTCCTGAACTCCGTTGAAAGGAGTCACCCCATCGACTGTGTAGCGGGTATCTCCGTTGCCGTTGATGAGCGGCGCAATGTTCGGACGCTCCTCAAAGTGGTGGGCGGCGCTACCAATGTAACCGGCCTCCAGCAGCCAGCTGCTGACCGTGCGATCGATCGTCAGATTCCACTCATAGGTGTATGGTGTTTTGCCGTCCGGCTGAATAAACGAGGCTGTTGGACCTCCCCCCGGCACATTGGGGCCAAAGAGATCACTGATGGTGAAACTGGGTGGGACAAACGCCGGATTGGGAGTTGTCGCCGAAGGAAATGGGGACGCCGTCCGATTGTTATAACTCTGAATGAGATAAAACTGGGTCGTATCGACAGCCACTTCATACTGGTTGATATTCGGTTGGATGTAGAAAATTCCGAAGCCACCCTTAATATCCGTCTTGCTATCGGCGAAGGGAAGATAATTAAAGCCCAGCCGAGGTGCGAAATTCAAATATTTCGGCTTGACAAACGCTCTGGTCAGCCCCAGGACATTCGTATCCGGATAGGAAAGATCCTGACCCGTCGCTACGTCAAAACTGCCGACCCGATTTCTCGTATCGTACGGTTGCGAGATGTGGGAGTAGTTAAGGCCGGCGGTAACGTTGAGGCGGCTGTTCACTTTGTAGTTGTCGCTGACGTAGTAGGCCTGGAACCACTCCCTCAGGTTTAGGGTCGGGTCTCCAATGGCGGTGAAGGCCGAGGTCGGAACCCCCAGAAGCAAATCGGCAACCGGATCGCCGCTGTAAGAACCGTTGAAGCTGATGTTTGTAGCCGCCCAATCTTCATAAAGGAAAATGGGTTCGTAGCGGATGTCCACGCCTGCAGAGATTTGATGTTTACCCTCTTGGAGGGTTACGTTTTCAGTGCCCTCGTTCAAGCCTTCGCTCACCAGGGTGGTTCCATTATTCGAGCCTGGATTGCCGTAATTCGTTACGTTGAAGGCAGGGGGGCCGTAGGATCCGGGTTGATCCCTCTCGTTCTGAAGACCCAGGGGATTTGCCAACGAAGCATCGAAAGCGTCGGCTCTTGCGTTTCCGGTTTGTGTATGCGTCCAACCGTAGCGCACGGTGTTTAACAATTTAGGAGAGAATACATGCGTCCAACCAGCCACGACGTTCTGGGGACTCGAGGGAAAGTTAATCGCGCGGCTCGGCGTGAAATTGCCGACGGTGGTCGACCCGCTTTCGTGCGTATACCGTACAAACGCATTGTCCTTGGCCGAGATGTTGTAATCGAACCGGCCGCTCTCCTGATCCCGGCCTTGCGTTGTGTCCGCCACGTTGAAGTAGTTTGTGTTTCCCAGAAATGCGCCGTTGGGGGCAGGATAGTACGAGGCAATCTTCTGACCGATCGAATTAAACGAACTCGCTGGGATCTGGTTATTCGGATACGGCACGCCGGTAAACGGATTTCTTAACTGCGTTGTATCCCCACTGAAGTTGCCCCCAAGCTGCTGCGCGGTAGGAACGAGATTGAAAAAGTCGGAGGGCTGTATGAGGCGAAAACCTTCATAATTAACGTAAAAGAAAGCCTTCTTCTGCTTTACCGGACCGCCCAGGGAGGCACCAAACTGATTCTGGTGAAAGGCCGGCGCCGACCCTTGGTCGAAGTAGTTCCGAGCGTCGAAGTCGTTGTTACGAAGGAACTCGAAGACGGTTCCATGTAGGCTGTTGGTGCCGGATCTGGTC
Organism: Acidobacteriaceae bacterium; assembly: GCA_049693715.1. Taxonomy (GTDB): domain Bacteria; phylum Acidobacteriota; class Terriglobia; order Terriglobales; family Acidobacteriaceae; genus PALSA-350. The sequence goes on from JBAVQC010000487.1 coordinate 10,052, forward strand.
ACCACACTGATAAAAGCGCCTCCACCCGCCAAACTGGCAGGCGCTCCCGACTGCTCCACCTTGAACTCCTGAATATTGTCGAGGGAAGAGAATAGTCCCTCAGCGCCATACCACGAATTGCGCGTTTCGATGCCATCGTACAGGAAGCTGTTGTCGTCCTCTCGCAAGCCTCCAATCGAGACGGTTGCCACCGCCGCACTGGTATTCTGCGCCCCTGAAAATTGCGAGGCGGGTGAACTTACCCCCGTAACAATCGGCTCGACAGCAGCCGAAAGCTGCGCCAGCTGCAGATAATTACGTCCGTTCAACGGCAGGTCTTCTACCGTCTGCCTTCCGATGACCTGCCCTTGGCCGCTCTGCACTGTGTCGATCAGCAGAGTGTCTGAAGCAACAGTGACTGACTGGACAGCTGCACCTACGGCCAGCGTGAAATTTTGCTGAACCTGCTGCGCCACCAGAAGCTGGAACGGTTGAATATCTGCCGTCGAAAACCCGGTGCTGGTCACCTCCATCGAGTAGCTGCCCGGAGGTAGTTGGGAGATGTGGTACGCACCCGCTGTGTCGGCTACCGTGTGGAACTGAATGCCTGTTCCCGTATTTGTCGCGGTGATTTTGGCTGCAGGGATGACGGCGCCCGTGGTGTCCATGACGGTGCCGGAAATCGCACTCGTCGTTTGTGCGCTGCCCACTGAAGCGATGGGCAACATGGCGACGAACACCAACGCTAAACACACTTCGCGCAAACGGAAAGTCGGGAACAAATTCATAGGCTTCGCTCTTTGCCTTGTAGCACCATGCCCGTGCGAAGACATTCCCCAAGTCTTTGCCTGCTTCATGCGTCCTCCTCTTAAAGTCTTCGAATGTAGTTGAGATGGTTTTCTATTCGGCTTTTCTGGGCATGCAAGCGGTTACATGCGGTGCCGAACTGGTCATTCAATTACGCGGAGAAGGGTAGCGGTCGCATCCCGAGATGCACAATAGGGTAGATGACTCGTTTTCCGGTGGTACAGATGAACTATCGTGTTTCCTTCGGGGGTGAAATCAGCCTCTCACGTCTGTTGTTGCCTTTCCTATGCAGGTTTCGTGAGCGTTAAGGCTCTTTCGTTCGTGAACGCATCGATCTCTCCTGAGAGAATGGCGCTGAAGGCAGGAGGGCATAGTCCTTCCGGGTGTTGCACGTTCGCATTCAGGCCGCGATGACTCTGAATTTAAGTAGTAGAAGATTTTCCCGACGGCGTGTTCTTCAGCAGCTTGCAGTTGGAGCATGCAGTCTTGTGGTTCCGCGGGCGTGGCCTGGCGCCATCGCCCCGCTTGCTCCCGGCCTTTTTGAAGAGATACCCGCCGCCAGCAGTGGCATCCACTGGGTGCATAGCGCGGGCAAGTCGCGGATGAAGTATTTGCCGGAGAGTAGCGGTGCCGGTTGCGCCTTTCTCGACTACGACAACGATGGCTGGATGGACATCTACCTGGTCAATAGCGGGAAGTGCGACTTTTACAATCCGCCCAAGCCTCTGCGCAATGGGCTCTATCGCAACAACCGCGATGGCACCTTCACCGACGTCACAGAAAAGGCCGGCGTGGCAGGCGGCGGCTATGGCATGGGAGTCGCTGTGGGCGACTATAACGGCGACGGATTGCCGGATATCTACGTGACCCAGTACGGGCAGAATATTCTGTACCGCAACAACGGCAACGGCACGTTCACCGACGTGACCGAACGAGCCGGTGTCGGGCTCTCCGGTTGGAGTACCAGTGCGGTGTGGTTCGATTATGACAATGACGGGCGGCTCGACCTGTTCGTCGGCCAGTTTTGCGAATTCAACAAGAGCCTGGGCTGCCCGGTTGACTCGGACGGCACGCGCCACTACTGCATTCCCCGCCCCTTCAAGCCTCGACCTAGTTGGCTGCTGCATAACAACGGAGACGGCACGTTTACCGATGTAAGCAAAGAGACGGGGATCGCCAACGCTTTGGGCAAGGCATGGGGCACCGTGGCTGCCGACTTCGATAACGATGGGCACGTGGACCTGTTTGTCTCTAACGACACCGTGGGCGACTTTCTCTTCATGAATCGCGGGGGGAAATTTGAGGAAACCGGTCTATTAGCCAATGTCGCCTACAGTAACGATGGCTTTACCCGTTCAGGCATGGGCGTGGACGCAGCGGATTTCGACCAGGACGGCTGGATGGATATGTTTGTCGCCAACATCAACGAGGAGCTGTTTTCACTTTATCGAAACAATCACGACGGAACGTTTGAGGATGTTGCCGGCAAAGCCGGCATCGCCAACGCGACTCGTTGGATGAGCGGGTGGGGATTGAAGTTTTTTGACTACGACAATGACGGCAATCCCGACCTGATTTTGTCCAACGGATTTCCTGATGATCTCATCGACCGAGAGTCGCATTTCGTAACCTACAGAGAACCGCTGCTGCTGTTTCATAACCAGGGAGGCAAGTTTCAGAATGTGAGTGCGCAAGGCGGGACTGCTTTCGCGAAGCGATTCGCTTCGCGCGGCCTGGCGATTGGAGACTTCAACAATGACGGTGCGGTGGATGTATTGATCAGCGTGAACGACGGCGCGCCGCTGCTGCTCAAAAACAATGGGGCCGCAGGAAGCCACTGGCTGGGCCTGAAACTGGTAGGGCGCAAATGCAACCCCGACGCAATTGGAGCGCGGGTCCGGTACCAGGCGGGAGACCTGGTTCGCAGGCAGACGAAGACCGGCGGAGGCAGCTTTCTTTCGGCCCACGATCCGCGCCTGGTCCTGGGAACCGGACCCCACGCCAAAGTAGACTGGGTCGAGGTCAAGTGGCCGCGACCAAGCGGGGTGGTGGAACGATTTACAAATTTACCCATCGACCGCTACGTCACCCTGGTTGAGGGCACTGGCGCGGCGGAAGCCAAAGCAGCTACGGCGTAAACTTGTTCCATTTTTCCGTGAGCTTTTTGTCAGCAAGGGCTTTGATGAAAACACCACCCACCACAGAACGAGCTTGGAAGTGAAGCGCGGCCCCGGTCTTGGTGTCATACCAGTCACCTAGCGGCACGCGCGTCGGGGTTTCTCTCAGCCATTTCGCGATCGGATCCATCAGGGCCGTAAACTGCGAAGGCTCGTTAGTTAACGTGGCTGTCCATAACTCCCAGTCGAGCTTCGTGTAGTCCGCCCGGTTGTCGAGGGGTAAGCCGTATTCGTTGACGTGCGCAAGATAGAAAGCCATTTCCATCTTGCGCACGGAAGAAGGAAAGAGATCCATGCCGAGCAGCATGTCCCAGGCCAGGTTGTATTTCTGGCTCCAGGTGCCAGGCTTATCAAACGCTAATTTGTAATGGTCGCCATCGAGCGCCATCACCGCCCACTGCGCGGCCATCTGCTTGGCAGCACTACCGTATTTGCCGGCGATATCCGTTTTGCCCAGCTTGGTTGCTATCTGCGCGTAGGCGTCGATGCCTTCAATTGCCTTGATCGACAGGTTGGCATTGTGGGCGAGGTGACCGGCGAAATCGTCGGTGCTGAGCTGATTCGCCGGGTCGAGACCGTCCGTGAGCAGGTAGTCGGCCCACTTGGTGAGCTGCGGCCAATACTGCTCGGCGAGATGCTGGTTGCCCTGCGCGCGGCTAAGCGCGTCCATCATGATCAGCATGTTCGCGCTTTCTTCCACCGGCATCTGGTTCTCTTCGGTCAATTCGCCTCCGCCGTAGACCTGCCCATCGGCCAGCGGATAGGTGCCGAGATCGTGGGGCGCAAATGGGAACTTCCATCGAGGCAAAGCGGAGTATTCGAGCACCGGTCTCAGCTGTGCCTCAAGCAGGGCGGGGTTGAAGAACAAGAAGAAGGGGGATAAAGGGTACAACACATCCACAGTCGAGATACAGCCGTTGCTGAAATTTTCCTTGGGGAACAGCATCGGCGCGTCATCTACATCTGCGGCGAATCCATGGGCGGCGAAGGTTTGCCGGTAGGCGAGGGTCGCGAGATAGGCGTAGTCCTTTCCGCCTACGCGCGCCAGATCGCCGGTGAGTTCTGCGTCGAAGTGCTTGCCTATTACCTCGAGGTGCGGATACTGTGCCTCAGACAAGGCCAACATGGCGGCGGCTGTCTGCCCGTCACGACGCCAGTAAGGGCGCAGCTTGCGGCCGAGATACTCGATCGAGTAGCCCTCGTCGTAGGCGAGAAGCACGTGCCGGTTGACGGGACCTGCCGGAGACGCCTGGACCGGGAAGGCAACGGCTAAATGCGCAGCTCGAGTTCGCGGCTCTCGCGGCATTTCCATGTCATCGGCTTGGGCTAGATTGCCTGAGCTCAGGAAACTTTGGATTGCGTTGTTCACGGTGGCCAGGGTGGCGCCTGGCTGGTCGGGAACGGCAAGATAGAAATACCCCCAATCGATGCGCAAGTCGTCGCCGGCGCGATTCAACACCCGCTGATCGCGTGACCCCACCCGCAACACCTGCATGCCCGCAAGCAGGGAGCGGCCCCACGTCACGTCCTCATCGTTGGTATTCACGGCGACGACGGGACTGACGTCGAGCAGCAGGTCGACGGCATGCGGGCGGCTATCGGTGGAGGTGATGTTCCAAGTGAGATAGTCCACCGGCCGCGACAAAGCATCCAGATCGTTGGGGAACGCCGCGGTAAAGAACGTGACCTGCAAGCGGACGCCGGCGGTCTCGAAGGTGTAAATGGTGTGCAGTGGAGTCACTTGCAGCGAAACCTGCTGCATGGCCGGAACCTGGCGCGGATCGGCACCCATGTATCGGTAGGCTACGTTGTCGATCCGGATCAGGCCGGCCAGGGGCTGATCCATACCGGTCCAATGGCGAGTGTTGACGTCCGTCAACCTATCGGCCATGGACCAAATGCTGAAATAAGGATTATGGGTAACCAGCGGTACCGCCGGCGGTCGTTCTTGCGCTTCCGCAGGCAATGCTGCGGGGCAACACACGACGAGCAGGCTAATGGGGAGAAGGTGACGGCCCAACCAACCTAAAATCTGCGCAATTAATTCACTCATTGATTCCCCTTTTGAGCAGCTATAAACCCCACAACGGTTTCTCCCCATCGATTTCCAGAGCCTCGTATGTTTTCTGAATCAGGGCGAACGCCCGGCGCGGAATGGCTGTTGTCGCAGCAGTTCGAAAATCATGAGACGTTGCACCTAATAAATCACAGAAAGACGTAGCAGCGGTCGAAACCCGCTCGAATGGGTCATCCTTCCCTGCTTCGGCTGGTTCATATGCACTACGGCGCCTGCCCGGGAGCGGCTGCCCGCCATACAATGGTTGGCGATGCAAACACTGCCGTGGCCGTGGGCAACTCAGAAGCGAATCCTCGCGGCCGCCGCCGTCGTGCTCGCCGGCCTCGGGTTTATTGGGTGGTCGTGGCTCCATTGGGGCCGCACGGAAAACGTGGTCCCTACGCACTCCTTTCCCTTTCAATCTAGAGAAATGGGCGAGTGGAAGGCGATCGGTGGCAGCTGGGATATGCACAAAGACGTGGTGCTCAGCATGTCCAACGAACGCGGCGCCAAGCTAGTGGCCGGCTCGTCCAATTGGGGCAACTACACCCTGGTGTCGGATATGCGGTTTGAAGGAGTGGCCGCCGATATGGGAGTCATCGTGCGCTCGAACGATGAGACCGAGGGCACAGACGCATACAACGGATACTTTGTCGGCGTTCGCAGTCTGGACGGTACCCTGGTGATCGGCCGGGCAGATTATGGAGCGTGGGTAGAGGCCCCGCCGGTGCTTATTCCGGGCGGCATTTCTCCTTCTGTATGGTACCGGTTGCGAGTGACCGCGCATGGCTGCCACATTGCCGCTTCCGCACAAAACCTCAGCACACTGCAAACCTCCTGGGTCGCATTTGAGGAGCGGTTGTGTGTCAGACACGGGCGCATCGGGCTGCGATCGCTGAACGCCAACGGCATGTGGCGGAACGTCAGCGTGACCAAAGCCAATTGGAGCGACTACCAGGCGCTGGCGCAACACGCCACGTCGGTCGAGCGGCCGGCGGTCTTCGAGGGTCCGCCGTGGTGGACTCCCTGGCACGTGGGCATGCTTTTTGCCGGGGTGTTGGGCGCAGCCTTGCTGACACAACTGGTTTACTTTCGCATGCAGCAATGGAAGGCGTATGCGATTACGCAGGAGCGGGAGCGGCTGGCGCATGAAATCCACGACACGATGGCGCAGAGCTTTGCCGGGGTTGGGTATCAAATCCAGGGGATCCGGCGCAGCGTGATACGTGGCAGGCTGTTGGATTCACGGCTGATTGCCGACCAGCTCAGCGTTGCTTATCAGTTGGTCCGCAAGTGCCATGAGGAAGCCAGCAGGACGATTGCGATGTTTGGCGCATCGTCCCCGCTTATCCAGGAAAACCTCGTAGGAGAGTTGGAAAAAACCGCACGCAAGATAGCGGGCAACCAGATCAGGATTGTTGCCCGGCTGACGGGCAGCGCCACCACGCTGACGCTGTGGCTGGCCGATGCGTTGCTCCATATTGGACAGGAGGCGATTGCCAATGCGGTCAGTCATTCGGACCCTACGCAGCTCACGATCACCTTGGCGTACGCAGGGAACAACGTAAGCCTGATCCTAGAAGACAATGGACAGGGATTCGATTATCGCCAAGAAAGCGCTGGGTTCGGGATACTTGGCATGCAGAAAAGAGCTCATGACGTAGCGGGGAACCTGCAGATTGAGAGCACGCCAGGACACGGGACGGTCGTGCGCGTGACCGCCAGGCTGCAGCAGGAAAAGCCGCAGAGACGACCGTTCCAATTAGTGAAGAAACGATTGATGGGTGTTGTGCCTGGGGTGGATTTGCGGTGAGGCTCTCCGCCGGGTGCAAGAGTTGTGGTGGCTCCGCGCAGGCCCAGGAGACCAGAATGGTGGGAACTAACTACTCGGCAATGCGGATGAGACCGCGCTTGATGGCAGTAGTCGCGGCTTCGGTTCTGTCTTTCGCGTTCAGTTTCCCCAGGCAACTGGCTACGTGGTTGCGGGCCGTTTTGTCGCTGATGAAGAGGCGTAACGCAATTTCTTTGTTGGTTAGTCCCATGGCAACGAGGGTGAGCACCTCAAGTTCGCGCTGGCTCAGCTCCTCGCGGGCAATCGTCTCGAAGAGGCGCTGCGCGATGTTGGGAGGAACGCAGCGCTTGTTCTCGTGAACCATCTCGACGGCTTTGACAATCTCCTCCTGGGGCGAGCTTTTGAGCAAGTAACCCATGGCTCCAGCCTGAAGAGCACGTAGGACATATTCGTCGGCCTCGTAGTTGGTGAGGACGAGAATACGTATTCCGGGCTGAATCCGGCGCAGCTCCTCGATTGCCTCAGTGCCCTCCATTTCGGGCATGCGCAAGTCCATCAGGACAACATCGGGCAGCACTCGACTCACTTCTATCAAGGCTTCTTTTCCGGACCCTGCTATGCCGCTCACGGAAATGTTCTCTTCACTTTCAAGCATGGTCCGCAAGCCAAGCCGGACCACCGGGTGGTCATCGACGATCAGTACTTTGATCGCACTCGCTCGCTTCGCCATATTTAGACTCCAGCTTTCTGTTCGGTGTGCTGCATAGAGGACAGAACGAGTCAATTGTCAGCCAAAACCGAGGTCGGGGCCGACGATATACGCCGTAGCGCAAGAGCTACGAAGCCCTTGACTTAGGACGACCTGGCGCACCAGGGCCGCTTCAAGTGGGGATGATTATAAACCAGGCGCGCAAGACTGCATTCCGGCCCGCATTGGTAGGACCGACTTAAGCGGCCTAAAGGACAGGCTATCGAGCAGTACGCAAACCTTTGTGCTGAATCGTGCAACCATTGTGATCTGGTCAGACTGAAAAAACGATGAGTCATAGTACCCACCGTTTTATGGTCCATTTGACCTAGCACTGCTGTACTGCCTTACGACCTATACTGCCGGAGGAAGTGACAAATAGCACCTGATTGCAGGAGCGTTGTGGCGGAGTCCTTTCTTCGAGCTGCAGCGTCTAGACACACAATCGCTGTTTGCAATTCGATCCGATTGATATGCCGATGCCTATACAGAGATCACGCGAAAGCTCTCACCAGTCTCCGACGATCCGAGACGTCGCCCGGTGTGCCTCCTTATCGATAGCAACGGTGTCCCGTGCTCTCAGTTCTCCCGAGAAGGTGCGTCCTGAGACGCGAGAGCGAGTGTTGAAAGCGGTGGTGGATTGCGGCTACACACCAAACGAGTTTGCCCAACGCCTGGGAAGATTAAAGGGCGTATAGCGATGACTGGGACGCTGGCCCAGCCTGGGATCCCAAGTCTCTGAGGAAAGCTGAGCGCGATCGCTGGCTCTATCTTGATTCGGACACTTCCCCGGAACGGGTACTCAGTTTCTTCTAAGCTATGTACTTCTGTATTGCGGACCATTGTGCGGACTTCGCAAGGTGAGTAGAGTGCTGCTACAAGACCGTCATCGTTTGCTAAGCATCCAAAGACTCGCCCCAAACTTGGGCCATCCCTGATGAAAGTTGGCAGTACAGCAGCCGAAGTTAGGTTCGAAGCCATAGAGGTTGGACTCAGGTAAATTAAGGGACATGATGGCAGTGTGTCGGAGATAGAATTTCGCACACTATATGTTGTAGCTGAATGATGGATCGTGGCCCGCATGTTGCGGTTCATGCACGCAAAAAACGTTCACTCCGACACACTGCCGGACTGCACCCTAGTGTAGTGCGTCATACAGATAGCCGATTATTCAGAGAAGCGTGGGCGCGTTTGACCTTTTCGAGGATATCGGCGGCCTTAGCGGTCCAGATAAATGGTTTGGGGTGGTCGTTGTGTTTGTCGATATAGTCGCCGATTGCCATAATCAGTTCTTCGATATCGTGGAAGACGCCCCTGCGTAAACGGTTCTGAGTAAGATCGCGAAAGAAGCGCTCGACCATGTTGAGCCAAGAACAGCCGGTGGGAGTGAAATGTACGTGGAATCGGGGATGACGGCTCAGCCACAGTTGCACTTTAGCGTGTTTGTGGGTGGAGTAATTGTCACAATCATGTGGATCTGTTTCTCCGCCGGGGTCACATGGTCGATCACGCGGAGGAACTTCAGCCATTCCTGATGACGATGCCGGTCGTCGCACATGGAGATCACCTGACCGTCGAGAGCGTCCAGAGCGGCGAACAGCGTAGCCGTCCCGTTGCGTTTGTAATCGTGAGTCATTGTTCCGCAGCGGCCTTTCTTCAGAGGCAGACCCGGCTGTGTCC
>JBAVQC010000488.1:0-8934 GCA_049693715.1 Acidobacteriaceae bacterium
TGCAGAATCTCCTGCGGGCGTTAGGCATAGGGTCGCTATTGCCCTTGGCCGGCCTCCTCTTGCTCGTTTCGGGTGAGTTGATCATCAGCGTTCTCCTTCATCGTTACGAAATACATGTAGGTATGGGAAGCGGCACGACAACGCTGAAGGGTACTTCGAACGCGACTGAACCTTCTATTGTCATTTCGGGAAGCTCAGCTACGGCAACTGCTCCTTGGAAGATCTCTCTAGGCAGGAACATTGGACTATGGTGCGCGTGTATCTCAATGATCATCTTCAGTATTTTGCTGATCGATCGAGTCGCCGATGTGCTTTTCGGAATCACCGGATCAGCGTCGCTGGTTACATACCTGCGACGTAACCGGTCGGAAGATGCCAGGCTGATCGACTCTTGACTTACGACTCCCCGATTCAATCAGTCCTCGGTGTCACGCAAGACGGCACTGCCCGCTTCCACAGCACCATGCGAAGAATCCACGGAGCACACCGTTTTGAGAAGGCTTATTCCGTCAATTGACGGCAATCACTTTTCGAACAAACCGGCTCCAGCTCAAAGAAGTGGTGGAACCTATGGTCTTCTTCATTGACCGACTCGCCACGGAGATGTCGTTTTCCAGTTCATCAGTTCCTTCGTCGCCCAATCATTAGACTTGTCCGTATGGCAGGACGTGCAAGGGTTGGGAATCTTGTATTTGTCGGTCATTGCTGGCGAAATGAATTTGAAGGTGTGCGAACTCACGAAAGTGCCGGGTACACCCTGAGTTTCGATTTTCGGCATGTGGCAGGCTACGCACTGACTGCCGGGGCTGCCGTCCTTATGGTGGGTGTGCTCCTCCAGGGTCGTGGCGTGCGGGCCGTTGGGTGAAGTTGGCCCGTGACAGTCCAGGCAGAGTTTGTCTACGGGCTTTCGAAGCTGCGCATAGTTCTCCGTGCCGTGCACGTCGTGACAGGAAGAGCAGGTGACGCCGTGCTCGTACATGACGCTCTGCACAAAGTCGTTGCCCTGCATCCGGTTCTTGTGGGCGGTTCCGTCCGCGAAGTGGGTGAACGTCGTCTGGCCCAGGGCGACGTCTTCCAGCTTCCAATAATTGTTAAGGTGAAGGCCGACGTGGTATCCAACCGGCCAGTCGTAGGCTTTACCCTCGATCTGTTTGGTGAGAGGCTGACCTTGTGAATGGCATTGGATACAGGTGTCGCTCGCAGCAACATCATCCATTTGTGCCGGATTGAGGATGTTGTTTCGCATGGGATTGGCCACGTGTTCGCTGCCCGGACCGTGACAGCGTTCACAGCCCACATTCCACTCCGTGACCTGCTTGGTGTGAATGTCGTAGTTGACAGAGTGGCAGCCATCGCAAGTTGGTCCTGTCGGTCGTTGCATGTTGTCCGAAGGATAGAAGGCCGCCCACCAGTCGGCACCTGTATCTGCGACGTGATATTTGAGCCACTTCTTGTTGTGGATGTCCCACTGCACAGGGAGCGGATAGTAGTCGTCGCCTACCTTGGTGAAATAGCGCTGCTTCCAGATGCTGCCATAGACCAGAGCTACTTGATCCTTCGTGAACTTCGACACGTTATTCGTGCTGAGATCGGGGATGATCGCATCCGGGTACTCTCGCGGATCGCGCACCACGTTCGCCATAGGCGTCATCTTCCAGTGCTCGTAGATGTCCGCGTGGCACTTCTGGCACGCCTGCGAACCAGTGTAGTGTGCTGACGCCAGCGTATTCGCTTCGGCAGCTTTCTCATTTCTGTCGGGAGTACGGAGGCTGCGGATGTACGCAACAAGTTTCCAGCTCTCCGCTGCGGATTCGCGGTGCACGCTCGGCATGGCGGGCATTCCCGTCAACTGAATCCCGTTTTCAATGATGTAGTGGATTTCGCCGTCCCTGAGATTCTGTGTGGATTCGGAGTGCAGATCAGGGACGCGGGGATAGACATTTGTGCCGATGGGGGTCCGTCCCCGAGCATCGACGCCATGACAGGAGGCGCAACGCGAGAGAAAGTCTTCGCGGCCCTGCCGGATCGCTGTCCAATCCTCGGCCTCCGGGTTCGTCAGACGGCGCTCCCGCCCGGGAATCGCAAAGTCGCGTATCGATCGCGCAGCAACGGTCTCAAGAGCTGATGGGGCGGAGGTGGCGCTGAATCCGCGCCACTTCAGAAGGCCTGCGCAAAGTGTAGCCACAAGCAACAGCGAGAGACCTGCAATGATGAGTGTTTTCCGAGTGATCATATCTACAACCCTGGTCTTACTTCCTGCTTTGTTCAGAACACGTTCTGCGTGCTGCGCGACATCCCTGCCGCGTCCTTCCTACTTGACTGGCTGCATAATTCTCAATATCGGGTGGCCGTCGATGTTCTCCAGCGGGAAGTACACCAAGTGAGTCGTCGGATCCACGGAAACCGTGTGGGCGTGGGGCATCTCGAACGAGCTGAGTAAATCTAATTTTCGGTTGTTGTTTTGGAAGACCGTGACTGTCCCTGACTCTGCGGAGACGTACAGACGTTTGAGACCTGGATCGTAGGCAAGCACGTCGGGATCTTCACCCACCTGGTAGGTGGAGAGAACCTTCATCGCGTTGAGGTCCACCACAGCCAGCGAGTGATTCCGCTCGCCGGCAACGAATGCTACATGGTTGCTTGCGTCCAGGGCTATCCCATGCGGATTCGTGACCCCAGCCAACGGTATGCGGTTGACGATCTGATTCGCCGCCGGGTCGATAACAGCAAGCAGGTTGACACCATGGACCGCGGCCAGGATATGGCCCGAAACGGAATCGTAGACGGTATTTCCCGCGCCGCCACCCAGCGGAATATTTCGAATGAGCTTGTTGTTCACAGCGTCAATGACCGCATCTACCCCGCCGCGCTCATCGGAGACGAACACCTTGTTCTGCTTCGGAGCGTAAGCGAGGCCGTCTGGATAGTTGATCGGTCCGGCCGTTCCCAAAGTCTTCAGCGATTGGGTATCGACGGCGGATACCTGATGATTCCCGGTCACGGACGCGTATAGCCGGTGAATCTCGGGCGCTACGGCAACACCGTGCACACGTTTGAAGCCATCGAGATTGGCGACGACCTGTCTCTTCGAGGTGTCGAAGACCACAACCTGGTCGGCGTTCATGTGCGCGATGTAGAGCCGTCCACTCGATGGGTCGAGGGTCTGGTAGTCGAATCGTACTGCCGGACCCGGCATGGGAATATCCGCGACCTTCGTCAGCACCTTCTCAGTCTGCGCAGACGTTTGCCCACAGGCGAAAGAGGCCAAGAGAAAGACCAGCGAGGAAAGACGATAAGGCTTCACGGCAAAATTTCCTCGGGCTGTGGAATGGAGTTGTAAAAGCCCTCAATGAGGTCTATGCCTCGCCGGAGCAACTCGTCGTCGGGTACGTTCTGGGCTGCCCATCCGCGCAATATCTGGTTCATCGCGTGTCCTTCGTGACGCCCGAATTTCCCGTCTTCTAGGTCGGCGTCGTGGATCGCCTGCGCGAGGGTGAGAACCCGTTTGTCGGATACATCGAATGCGAGACACAGCGTTTCGAAGGTGCAGTGGTCGCCCTCATGTCCGAAGCCGACGCCCTGGAACATATCGAACGGAATTGCATTAGGATGAGCGGCGGGACTGCTATCGAAGATGAACTTCGGTCTTGCATCGATAAAGCGAGAGATCAGCCATGCGGATGAGACTCGGTCGATTCCAGGCCGTGGCCGAGTGACCCATGTGCGCTTCTGAAATTTCGCCTTAGAGGCACCCCCTCTCTTGCTCACAGACGGTCTGGTTCCGATTTGCTCCGATTGGAACAATACTTCCTCTGCTTTCTTGCGGAGTGGACTCGTGAAGAAATCGATAGCGACAATCTCTTCAAAACGCCGCCTGAGCCGCAGCACCTGCGCAGATGGTCCTTTTGCTGACGGCTTCAGCTTTTGCAGATCCTTGATCAGCTCTACGTAATCCTCAGCGCGAGCCTTACGAAATTGATCCTGCAACGAGTCGGAGGACACGTCATCAATGGCCTGAATCTGGAGAATGGAAGCTTCCCCCTTACTCGCTCTAACGGCTGTCGCGAGCCACTCGAAACGCTCCTGATTTTCAGTTGTGTTCGGCAAGAGAGAACCTGCATTTCGAAACGGAATGGAACCGAATCTCTGCAACTTTCTCCAAATCTGAACGCGCTCACTGGCCTTCCTTGTGGGCAAGGTAAACACCAACAGGAGCCATCTCGAGTCCTCGTTCATTCCTGTTATATTCATAACATAAGGTTGTTAGCGATACTGAATGGAATTGTTCTCGTCAGTTCTATTAATCAGGCATGCGAAGCTGGATGTACCTCTTCTGAACCCTGATAGTCGACCAAATCGTGACCTTCGCTTCTAGGCAGGGAGCGCATGGTCGACGATTTCTTTGAAGAACTGCTTCCTTGTAGGCTGCAGTTGATTGGGACTAGAGAACGCAAATGTCGTTCGGTGACGGCAATTGGCTGCCGGGTTCACAATCATTTACCTGGGGCGGTGGAATTTGCGGACGGCGCCGGCGACTCGTGAATCTTTGCCGCGGCCAGTTTCTTTGCCGTATCAAGAGCGTCGGCTGCGCTGACCGCGACATCCGGTGTGACGCCTGTCCCTTCCCAGTCGAGTTTGGTGATCGGGTTGATGGGATGTGCGAAGGGAACACCGATCCTGAAGTGATCGTCGATACGGTGGCCCGCGACCGGGTGAGCGCCCCCACCTGTCGTTTCCCCGACGAGCGTTGCGCGTTTCTGCGTTTTGAGGTCATAGCAGAACTCCTCGCCACCGGAAAAGGTGCGCTTCGATGTGAGCACGTAGATGGGCTGTTTTGCCATTCGGTCGCCACTCAGGTAAGACGCAGTCCAATACTGCGTGGTCTCGTCCTTCTTGCGGTCGTATAGATCGTTGAGATGCGTAGGCTGGTCGAAGAGGTACGAGGCGACGAGAGAGACCATATGCGGATCGCCCCCGCCGTTGTCGCGCAGATCGAAGATCACCGCATCGGAATGAGCGACGAAGCCCATAGCGTGAGCCACCGTATCGCCGCAGACGTTAGCCGGTGCGAACATGTTGAACTTGACGTACCCGATATTGCCGGAAAAAATCTCGACCTTCTCGAAGCCACAGTTGTGGCGCTGCATGTCTTTGCGGAATCGCGCTTGATCTTCTGGACTCGGCGGGCCTTCGTGGTCAGGTGGCAGCTTGTAGGGCGCATAGTTCACGTGCAAATGACGATCGTGACTCACGGCCTGGAAGTCGTCCGTGAGTTGAGCTGCAAACGCTCCCCCATCCGTGAATGAACCGTATTCACCCTTCTTATCGCGTTCCTGCACGGCATCGGCCATCTTCTGTGCGATTGGTGGATCAATGTAGTACTCCTTCAGCAGCGCAATGGCTCCATCGATTACCCGCTGACGCTCGGCAGCATCGAGTTTCACATCTTCGACGGTTGTGCCCGGAGGAATTGCATTCATGGAGAAGCGTTCGACGGTGACGGGCTGGGAATCAGTGACCTGGATGTGGCCGACGGCAACCGTGGGGCTGTTCTTCTCTTTCACGCGAAAGGTAATGGAACGCGGTTCGCTATCATCGATGCCGAGCAGGTCGAAACCGCCGGTTTGCTGCTGAAAGCCTTCGGAGGTAGCGAAATCGTCGGGATGCTTCGGATCGTAGGTCTTGCTGTAGGCCGCGAGCTTGGCGTGATCGCCGCTATTAAAAGCCGCCAGCCAGGCGGAGAGGACCGTCCCAGCGGGCGTTGTGGGTATACCCGTTTGCGCGAATGCCGAGATAGCCGAAACCAAGGCGAACATCACCAACCTACGGAACATGAGGGACCTCCCTGGCAGCAGCCGGAGCCACTTCCGGCGGCTGTGCGAACAATAGATCACGCAGACATGAGGAAGCAGTATTGCTGCGGCTTAGACGCATGAGAAATCGAGCAGCACTGTTGCGAGTCAATTAAAACAAAAAGAGTCCCTGTTTGACAGGCCCAAGATTGACGCTTGTCGTGAATACCGCTTCTATACTTCACTGGTCAGTGTGGTTTCTTGGGGGGTGCGGGAGTCTCCTCGAAACCAGGCAGAAGGCGGGATTCTGACCCGAACTTGTGGTACCCGTCAAAAGTCACGTCGTTGATCATGGTTTCGAAGTAGCTGTACAGGTGGAAGACCATGCCCCACTCGAAAACTTCACGCTCAGACCGGCCGCGGGAAATCGTCACGCTTCGCAAGGGACAGGTGTATGTTTTGCCGCCCAGTTCCACCGGGCCATACTCGACCAGTAATTGTGAGCGGATGAGGGGCACGTCAGGATCCCGTTCTTCATCGAGATCAGCATTGATCACGATCCGCATGATGGCCCCAGTGTCAGGGTCGAGAGCGAATTCGCCATATGTGTCGGTCTTGTTTTCATAGGGAGTGGTCCCGTCACCCTCTGGAAGGCAGCAATACTCGATATCGGGCACGCTATCCGTGCTGGCAACTCTATAGGAGAACACCGCAAGGTCTCCGTACCTGCCGCGCTCCCATCGCTTCCAGCTCAGGGTGCTCGGACTGTTAGTGGCGGCTGTCAGCACGTAGGTAAGAATGGGACCGAAAGTGCCCCTTGTTTCAAGCCCGCGCGCTCGCACCCCGGCGACGCGGCGTTTGCCGAGTTTCTGCCCTTTCTCAACGACCTCGTGCCCATTTCGATAAAGAACTGTAGCGTGCTCCTCGGTGGCAAAGTGGAGAGTCTGGTCCTGGTGCGGCATCTGCCATCTCTCATCGTCGCGAACCGGAGGCTCCTCGAAGCGCACAGTGTTTCTTAAGGCGTAAAAGTCGGGCAGTTTGGGAATGGCATTTTGCAGGTAGTCGAATGTGCGCCCCAAAATTGCGCGCTGATCCTCCATCGGAGGCGGCGGGCGATTCAACGTTTCGTCGACCGGGGGCGCGAGCGCGAGCGACAAATCGGCATCCGCGGTCAGCGCCTGGCGTTCCCGTTCGCTGTGAATGATGCTCAGCAGCGCATCGAGCCGCGACGTGCTCAGCCGTTCGGTGAGTTCGAGATTCGCCAGCTTGCGCGGCAGGTCGGTCTGCGAATGCACCAAGGCTTCAAGCTGCGCGACAGTGACGTCTTCTGTCCCCGTCCGGGGACTGTCGAAATATACCGGCTCGTTGTAGTAGCCCATGGGAGCGCGGACCATCACGGCAGGACGATCTATCTGCACACGCAGGTCGTGGAATTCGTCGATACGGTCGGTGTGCGGAGGATTGAAGGTGAAAGTGTAGAAGCTCCGCTCCTCTTCGACACAGCGCTCGATCTCTCGATCCAAGTCGGCCGACGAGTCGAGCACCTGGCCTCCTGTGTGCGTCGCGATCACCTGCAGTGCCAGTTTGGCCGGTCGCATTTCCTTTTGCGACCGAGGTGCTTCCAGGTAGTCGTTATAGTTGAATGACCGGTCGGGATTCGGCCACGCGTTAACGTTGTCCAGCGTGATTCGTGCTTCCCACAGCCGTGTGGACAATTCCGTTGCCTCGTCGAAGCCGATGTCGCCATGCTTCACAGGCCAGCCCGGACCAATCCAAACTGCGACTTTACGGCCGGCGATATCCCTCTGATCGATGGCAATTGAGCCCAGGGCGCGCAGAGAGAGCGGATTGGGCTGCGTCTTGCCCTCCCGTGGACTAAATAAATTGGATTCATCCTTTCGATGCGCTCTCCAGACGACTCGCGGAGACTTATGCTGCTCCACCTCTTTGGCCAGCAGATTTCCATCCCGCGTAAGCCCCGACGACGAGAACAGCCCGTCCCGTGTGACCCGGTAGAGAAAACATGGGGCTTCCTGACGGCCGTTATTCCGGCGCAAGAAATGAACAATCGCGGTTTCAGTTTGCGTGAGCTGCTGCGGCGAGAGATTGATGGCATCGAGGACGAAGATCAGCTCGGGCGCCGCTTCCAGAGAGTTGTGCAGGGTGCGAATCTTTGCCGGTTGGCCGTTGTCCAGAAGAGTGAAATCCCGGGGCGTTAGGTCCGAAACCGGGTTCCCCGTTGCATCTGTCGCGACGACGTCAGTCGTGAAGAGGCCTTTGCGCTCAGCAGAAATTGCGGTGCCCAAGGGTGCGAGCGGTTTTTGCGCAAGCGACGGATCTTGCAAAGGCGGGGTTTGCCCGCCTGCCCCGCAAGTTACAAGAACTATCATGCTTGCGAGAAAAGCTGTGCGCTGCGGGTTGTATCGGCTCACCACGATTCCACGTGCCCTGGGAGACTCGTGGCGAGCACAACCAGCGCACCTTCCGCCAGGGTTGCAGCGAGTCCGAGAAGCGATGCACAGACAAAGCCACTCATGCGGCCCTCCCGTAAATACTGACGCTTTCCGCCCACTACTGGTTTCTTCGCAGGTAAAGTAACGTCCGGGTTGGCGGTGATCCGACCGCAATCCGAAAGATCAGGATCTCGTCCGCCCGGGTCGTCCAAGGAACTCTCGCTGAATGAACAGATGATTATGCACACAGTGAACGAAGAAACAACAGAACTGCCCTGAAGTTCCTTTCCCTCCCGCGGAGGTCCGAATTCAATTTGGGGTGGGTCTCTCCGCGTGATCGACTACGAGCACTTCGACAGGGCCCTTGGCCGGTTGGAGCTTCAGCCCGAGTTTGTCCATTGCGGCGAAGACGAGTGAGAGGTTGGGGCCGGCTCGGAGCCGGTTACCACCCGCATCGTCTGGCGCTGCGGAGCCCGGAGATTTCATGATGTCCTCATCCGTGTAATTCAGATCGATATCGAATTCGCCGGTGAACCCGGTCTTGTCGAGGACCGGCCGACCCAGCGCCCTTGCCAGGCCCCTTACGAGGTCCGCCATGTGCAACTTCCTTCCTTCGATTTGCAGCTCTGTTGACGACAGGAACAACGGCGCATAGCCACAGTCGGACGTCCCCAGCAGGGGTTGCGGTG